>DASYXF010000033.1:0-56150 GCA_035935335.1 Candidatus Acidiferrum sp. | reverse complement strand
TTCCCCAGGTAGGCGCGAAGTTCGGCGGGAAGCGGGGCTGTAAGCTGAATCGGTTGGCCGGTGCGGGGTTGCTGAAACCCAAGTTTGGCCGCATGGAGGAAATTCCGCCCCAGTGCCGGAAGCACCCTGTCCGCCACATGCAGTTGGCCGGAAGCTCCGTAAAGCGTGTCGCCAACGACGGGATGCCGGAGGGCGGAAAAGTGCACACGGATCTGGTGCGTGCGCCCGGTATGGAGCTGCACTTCCACAAGCGTGGTCGAATCAATGCGCGCAAGCACGCGCCAATCGGTACGCGCCTGCCGCACATTCGGAATGGATGCCGTGCGCTTCGCGGTCATGCGGTTGCGCCGCACCGGATCGCGGGCAATGGGCAACTCGATTCGCCCCTGGTCTTCGGAAAGAATTCCCTGCACCAGCGCGATGTAGATTTTCTTAATGGTGCGTTCGCGAAAGCTGTCGGCCAGCTTCGCGTGGGCAAAATCATTCTTGGCGACTAATAGGATTCCCGAAGTCTGTTTGTCAATGCGATGCACAATCCCCGGACGGAGCGGGTCGCCGCCCTGCGAAAGTGCCTGCCCGCGCCCCAGCAACGCATTCACCAGGGTTCCGCGCGAATTCCCCGCCCCGGCGTGTACCGTCATTCCCGCGGCCTTGTTCACGGCGATCAGGTCGTCGTCCTCATAGAGAATGTCCAGCGGGATTTGCTCGGCCTCTGCTTTCATTGCCGGCCGTGGCGTGGGCGTTACCTCCACAACATCGCCGGCCCGCACCTTCTGGGAATCCTTCGCCGGCTTGCCGCTCAAGATCACGAGGCCCGCCTCAATCAATTCCTGCACACGGGTCCGCGACATCTCCGGGCTGTGCGCCGAAACAAAGCGATCCAGCCGAAGTCCGGCTTCCTCCGGCGATACGATAAATTTAAGTGGGGATGTCGGCATCGTTGTAGCTCACCCCTTCAGGGGTGAGGCCTTTTCAAACCCCGGCAAGGTTTCGTCGCAGTCATGAAAACCCTCAGGCCTAAAGGCCTGAGCTACAGGGCTGGCTTCTTCGGCGAACTGAAAATCACGTCAAAAAGCAGCAACAGCGCGCCAACCGTCACGCCTGCATCCGCAATATTGAACGTCGGCCACGGATTGAAAAGCGAAAAGGGCAAGAAACGCACCCACACTTCCAGAAAATCCGTCACCGCGCCGTGCACAATCCGGTCCGTAAGATTTCCCGCCGCGCCGCCCAGCAAAAGGGCTAATCCAGCAGCATTTACCGCACTTGCCTCCCTGCCCGCCACCAGCAGCCAGGCAATTAGACCGATGATCAGCGCCGAGCCTGCGATCAGGATCACCCGGGTCAACATGCTGGAGCCGTTGGAAAAAAAACTGAACGCGATACCCGGATTTTTTGAAAGGATGATGCTGAACCAGTTGGGAATCACGACGTGCGGGAAATAGGTCAGCGGACGCGACTCAATCCAAGCCTTTGTGGCCCGATCCAGCAGCACCACCGCCAGAGTCAGCCAAAGCCACCGGATCCGCCCAGGAATTATCATGAGTTTACGGAACCGGAGAATTTCCTAGCGCGTTGAGGCGACGGCATCCGCATCCGAACCTCCTGCCTCAATCTCCGCGATCGCCTCGCTGCACCTTTCGCAAATCGTCGGGTAGCGGGAGTTTTCCCCAACGTGAACCGAATAATTCCAGCAGCGGTCGCACTTTTTCCCGTCCGCGCGCTGCACGCTCACTTCGAGCCCCGGCACGGACTCTGACCGAAACGCTCCTGTTCCGGCGCTCATCAGCTCTACTTGAGAAACGATGAACAGCCCGGGCAGTTGCGGCAGATACTGCTTCAGCTTGGCCTTCAGCTCGAGGTCCGCGTTCAGGAGCACTTTCGCTTCCAGCCCGGAATTGATCAACTTCTTTTCATTGCGGGCGACTTCCAGGGCTTTCAGGACTTCGCCGCGCACTTTTGCGAGCAATTCCCAGGTATTCGCCTTCTCCGGTGCAAGCCCGGTGCGCAGTTCGGCTTCTTCGGGAAACAGCGCGATGTGGACGCTCGAAGGTTCTCCAGCAGCGTGAGGCAGGAATTTCCAGACTTCCTCCGCCGTGAACACCAGTGTCGGTGCAAGGAGCCGCACCAGCGCGCCAGTGATCTTCCAGACGGCGGTCTGCCCGGAGCGACGCGACTTGCTATTCGCCGCTTTCGTGTACAGCCGGTCCTTCAGCACGTCGTAATAAAACGCGCTCAAATCCACGACGCAGAAATCGTGGATCGCGTGGTATACGCGGTGAAATTCGTACGCCGCATACCACTCGCGGCATTTCTTCACCAGGTCCGCGGTGCGCTCCAGCATCCAGCGATCCAGATCGTCAAGCTGCTCGTTGGCCAGAGCGTGCTTCGAAGGAGTAAAGTCGTTCAGATTTCCCAGCGCAAAGCGAATCGTGTTGCGGATCTTGCGGTACGCTTCGCTGAGCTGCGTCATCACGCGATCGCTCATCTTTACGTCGGCTTGATATTCCTGCGAACCGACCCACAGGCGCAGCAGATCCGCGCCCCATTTGTCGCAAATTTCCGTCGGCAGCACCACGTTGCCGAGCGACTTCGACATCGGGCGGCCCTGCTCGTCCAGGGTCCAGCCGTGGGTGACCACGCCGCGGTACGGCGCTTTGTCGCGAATGCCGGTGGCAATCAGCAATGAACTGTGGAACCAGCCGCGATACTGGTCGGGGCCTTCCAGATAAACGTCCGCCGGCCACTCGTTTCCTTTCAAAACAGCGAGGTGCGACGAGCCCGAATCGAACCACACGTCCAGGATGTCGTTTTCTTTGCGCCACTTTTCCGCTCCGCAGGAGCACTTCGTTCCACGCGGCAGCAACTCTTCCGGTGTGTGCTTGTACCAGGCGTCGGCGCCCTCTTTTTCGAACCACTTCACAACATTGCGCAGGGCAGCAAAATCATTCAACTGCTTTCCGCAGCCTTCGCAGAAAAACACGATGATCGGCACGCCCCAGAAGCGCTGGCGAGAAACGCACCAGTCCGGGCGCTTTTCGATCATTTCGTAGATGCGCTCTTCGCCCCAGCCGGGAATCCACTTGACGCGTTGAATTTCTTCCAAAGCTTCCTGGCGCAGAGTCTGCTTCGCTCCGTGCGCGGCCTGGTCCATTTTGATGAACCACTGCTCCGTTGCGCGAAAGATCACCGGATTGTGGCAGCGCCAGCAGTGCGGGTAGCTGTGCTTGTACTGGTGATGGCCGAGCAAAGCCCCGTGATCACCCAGCAGCTTTACGATGATCGGATTTGCCGTGAAAACGTCCTTGCCTTTGTATTCCGGCAAGCCTTCGGTATACACGCCTTTGTCATCGAGCGGCGCGTAAATCTCCAGCCCATATTTTTGTCCGGAGTTGAAGTCGTCCGCTCCGTGTCCAGGCGCTGTGTGCACGATGCCGCTGCCCTGATCGAGCGTTACATAATCGGCCAGCAGTCCCGGCACCTGAATGGGCAGAAACGGGTGCTGAAACTTCATCCCCTCAAAATCGCGGCCCTTGAAACGCGCTAATTCATCCGCCTGCTTGATTCCAGAATCCGCCTGTAATGCCGCAACGCGGTCCGCCGCCAGCAGCAACTTCCCCTTCTCCGTGGCGATCACCACATATTCAAAGTCGGGGTGAAACGCCAGCCCGCGGTTGTGCGGAATCGTCCAGGGTGTCGTCGTCCAGATCACGGCCGAAACATCGGTGCCAATCTTTTTTTCGAGTGGCGCCAGGCCGGCGCCGGCGGCATCGCCTTTTCCGCCGCCAACTACTTTGAAGGTCACCCAGATGGACGGGCTGGTGTGATCTTCATATTCCACTTCGGCTTCCGCCAACGCGGTATTGTCGTAAATGCACCAGTAAACCGGCTTCCGCCCGCGGTAGACGTAGCCCTTTTCCATGAACTCGAGAAACGCGCCCGCGATCGTGGCCTCGTATTGATGGCTCATCGTCAGGTACGGATCGTTCCAGCGACCGAATACGCCGAGGCGCTTGAAATCCCGCTTGTGCTGCTCGACGTAACGCGTCGCGTAGTCCCGGCACATCTGGCGGAATTCGGGGGGCGAAACTTTACCTTTCCCGCCCAACTGCTTTTCGACCTGAGTCTCAATCGGCAGCCCGTGGCAATCCCACCCCGGCACGTAGGGGGCGCGATGTCCGGCCATGCTCTTCGACTTGACGATCATATCCTTCAAGATTTTGTTCAGGCCGGTGCCCAGGTGAATCGTTCCCGTGGGATATGGCGGGCCGTCATGCAAAACAAATAAGGCTTTGCCCTCGCGCGCGGCCAGAATCTGCTCGTAGAGATTCGCGGCCTGCCAGGCCTCCAACTGCTTGGGCTCGTTTTGCGGGAGGCTGGCCTTCATCGCGAAATCGGTTTTGGGCAGATTCAGCGTCTTTTTCAGTTCCAATGGTTCGGTCATGATTCGGTCGACGAATGTCCCTTCTAATCGGCTACTGCCAGTGTATCCGGATGGTCAACATGCAGCATTGCAAAGCGGGAAACTTTGGAAAGCAAAGCAACTACGTATGTTACAATATTGGTGAAGATGTGTCAGCCGAGGGGTCGCGCAACCTTTCCCAGCCGGCGCGAATCATAACGGCTAAGGTAAACCTTATGGCGTGGATTCGCGTCTACCTTACTTGAGGGGACAACGGTGCCGGGTATCATCAACCTTCTGCCAAAAGAACTGAGCAGGCCAAAGCGCTCCGGGCCCGAGGAAGTGATTCCAGTGCCCAATAGTGCGTTGCCGGATTTTGGCACCCCCGCGCACCTGATGCCGGATGATTTCTGGTCCAACCTCAAACAGTTTCTTACGGAACGTCCGGTCAAAATTGTCGAACGCGGCGATGTCCCCTTTACCAAGAATTCTTTCGGTTCGGGCCTGGGCGAAAATCTGAAGTTTTTCATGTACGGGCCAAAGGCTCGCAAAGGGCCGATCAATAAGCGGTTGGAAGTGGACTGGGGTGGCAACTTCGGCGGCTTTGTTGAGCAGGTAAAGGAATTTTTCTCGCCTACCCGCGTTGCGATGCCTGCAGGAATCAAGCCTGTCAAGGTAAAGGAGATCTGGTCCAAGGACGAGAATTTCGGGTGGACCCAGGCGATTGCCCTCGCCGTTCACGCCGGCATTATCGCGCTGCTTATCGTTCCGTTCCTCACCAACATGCTGCCGTCCACCACGCAGGCAAAAAACAAATTGGACGTGACGCCTCTGGATATTTCGCCGTACGTGGCAAAGCTCCCCGCGGGAAACAACAAGGCAGGCGGCGGTGGCGGCGCCAACGACCATACCAATACTCCGGTGAACAAAGGCAGGCCGCCGCGGTTCACGATGACGCAATACGCGGCTCCGACCTTGCACCCTAATCCGCAGCCAAAGTTGCCCATGGAAGCCACGCTTCTTGGACCGCCAGACCTGAAGATTTCCAGCGTCCTTACGAACCTCGGCGACCCGATGGCCGCTGGTCCGGGCGATTCGCTCGGGCACGGGAACGGCACGGGCATCGGATCCGGCACGGGCGGAGGCCTGGGGCCCGGTGAAGGCGGCGGCACTGGTGGAGGCATGTTTCGCGCTGGAGTGAACGGTGTTGGGCTGCCGAGTTGCTTCTACATGCCCAACCCGCCATATTCCGACGAAGCCCGCAAGGCAAAATATTCCGGCGTAGTGCTAGTTGAAGCGGTGATCACCGTGGATGGCCGCGTCACGAATCCACGCGTCATCAAGAGCCCGGGCCTGGGCCTCGATGAGTCCACGACCAACACCATGCGCACCTGGCGCTGCAAGCCCGTCACTGGGCCGAACGGCAAGCCCGTGCCCGTGCTGGTGCCATTCGAAGTCACCTTCCGGCTGTACTAACCCGGGGTTCGCTGATCTCAGAAGGCCGAAAATCTGTGAGCAGATTGTGAATTCATGCTCCCTGCTCGCCCGTTTCCACCGGATTCATCCATCTGAGCCCGGCAAATCGCCCGAAATCAAGATCCGTGGTGTGCAGCACACCGCCATATTCCATAGTCAGGGCCGCCAACTGAGCATCGGCCGCTAATGGCCCACGGGCCTGCCCTGCAATCAATAGCTTTCTGAAGATGTTCCAGTGCTGATCACCGGGCGCAAGCAATTTGACATTCGGAAGATCCATCCATTCGTCGACCACTTGCACAGCTTCTTCAAGACTGAATCGTCGTCCTGGAATTCGGGGATTCGTTACAATGCGGATAAAGGCAGCTATAGTCTGCCAGGGTAAGCCGACCACCGCTTCTTCTGAAAAAGCTTGCTCGACCCATTTGCGCGCCTGCTCGTGCTTATCGGAATGTGAATCGTAGGCATAGAGCAGGAGATTCGCGTCGAGGACAATCATTTGTGCCCGGGGCCTTCGAGTGCTTCGAGCAAGTCCTCGACGCTATCGTAGCTCAGCCCCTCGGGCAGTCCCATGGGGCGCGGGTGAACCACAAACGGTTTGCGCTCCTGCTTGCCAGAAAACAGTAAGCCCAACCTTAGAAAGTGATTAACGGCAGCCTTTAGGGAGCTGGTGCCGGACCGGCGCATCTCCCGCTTCAGGGATTTGGCGACATCGTCGTCAAGCGTCAAGGTGGTTCTCACATCATGATGCTTACATAGTGTCATCATGATGTCAAGATACGTCGGACCATTTCCGCTGACTGTCCTTCCGAAAGGCGTTGTCTCAATACGACACCTCCCCCTTTCTTTGCCAGGGCCGTGCATGATGTTCTGTTAGGATGAGGCCATGCGAAACAGAGTGTCCCTCCTGGTATTTTTCTGCTCCTTCCTCTCGCTGTCCCAGGCGAGTTTTGGCCAAGGCGCGACCGGCACGCTGGATGTGACGGCGCGGATTGCACCCACCGGCGCCCGCCCAGAACCCGTGCGCCAGTTCACCTTCTATGTTTTGACTAAAAGCTATGCAGACATCCTGAAGGAAGCCGCGGCGCAATTCCCCTTGGAAGAACGCGAAGTCTTCATCAGTAACCTGAAAATTTCCCCCGAACTGAAGGCCTGGATGAAACAGCACGCCGTGATAGACCTGACCGCTCCGGACGTGGACAAGCTCATTACCCCGGACGACGTCATGAATATTCCTGAATTCTTCTCCGGTTACGAGCGCTCCAACAGCGGCGGCGTCACCGCCGGATTGCCGATGCCCAAATACAGAGAAGCCGATGCCGAAGGCAACCCCGCCAAATACCTCAAGCTGAAGCAGGAGTACATGTCCGCAACGAAGAAATTCGTCGAATCGCATCCTTCGACGATTTCCGGGATGGAAACGGAGCTTGCGGGGGTAAATCCGAAATACAAATGGGACAAGGCGCTGCAGGAGCACAATCAGAAAGTGGCCCAACTTGCCCCCGAACTTGCCCAGACGAAATATCTCGCCGCAAAGGGAGACACCGACCTGGACGGCCACCTGGTCGTCCATGGTCTTGCACCCGGCAACTACTGGGTGAGTTCCCTCGGCCTGGATGCAGCTGCGGGCGACCGGCGCCTGCTCTGGGACGTGCCTGTAACCGTTCAATTGGGGCCACCGACGCAACTGATACTTTCCAACTTGAACGGGCAGAACTTGAGCTCAACGCATCCCTGAACTGCGCTATCCTGAAGCCATGGGCAGCCCCATTCTGTGGGTCGGGTTCAATTTATTTGTTCTTTTCGCATTGGCCCTTGACCTGGGCGTCTTCCACCGCAAAGCGCATAAAATCAAACTTGCCGAAGCAGCGTTTGGCAGCGCGCTTTGGATTTCTCTCGCCCTTGTTTTCGGCTGGTGCGTCTGGAACTGGTACGGGGAGCAGCGGGGACTGGAATATTTCACCGGGTATGTCATCGAAAAAGCGCTGAGTGTGGACAATCTCTTCGTTTTTCTTGTGATCTTTCGCACGTATCAGGTGCCGGAAGCGGTGCAGCACCGAGTTCTCGCCTGGGGCATCCTGGGCGCGCTGGTTATGCGCGGCATCATGATCGCCGCCGGGGCAGCTCTGGTGGCCAGGTTCCAGTGGATACTCCTGGCGTTTGGAGTATTTCTCGTTTACACGGGCCTGCAGATGCTCTGGAAGCGGGATAAGAGTGTTCATTACGAAAAGAATCCCATCTTTCGCTTCGCGAGTTCCCATTTGAGAGTCACCAAGGAATACCGTGGCGAACGGTTTTTCCTCAAAGAAGGCGGGCAAAGATTCGCCACGCCGCTGCTTCTTGTTCTGCTCATCGTGGAAATTACCGATGTTACGTTCGCGGTGGATTCCATTCCGGCCATCTTCGGGATCACCCGCGACCCGTTTATCGTTTACACTTCCAACGTTTTCGCGATCCTTGGGCTGCGGGCTCTCTATTTTCTGCTGGCGGACATCCTGGAGTACTTCCACTACCTCGGCATCGGCCTGGCGCTTGTGTTGGTCTTCATCGGCGCAAAAATGGTCGCCGATCCGTGGCTGCACATTTCGGTCGTACTGTCCTTGGGCGTCGTCGGAGGTCTACTGCTCCTGGCAATGTTAGTTTCCGTTCTCACTTGTCCGCCAAAGAAGAAAGAGCCGGGGACAGGTTAAGATATGCAGTGGTGATTTCCGGTATCGGAGTCTGGTGAAACGATGAACGAGCTGCTGCAGCGCGCGATCGAGGGACTGTCTTCCGGGGATGCGGAGGCGCGAACGGTATCCGCGACCGAGATATACAAGACCGGCCGCGCCCTGGCCGACCACGCTGCTTATCCGTGGTGGGGCGATGAAGAGCTGGCGGCATTGCTCAATGGCAACGAGCCCAAGATGACCATCGGATTGGCCGTTACTCCAGCGCGCTTTAAGGAGATTCACGAAGCCACGGGGCTGCCGCGCCTCTCCGAAGTGCCGCCTGATCAGGACGCCCTTGAGTTCGAGCTCCACTTTCCGGGCGGCCTCTCCATGGATGTTTTAACGAGCAAAGATCCGGCGGGCAGCGGCGCCATCGCCAAATTCCTGCACAAGTTTGGGGAAGGCATTCAGCAGATCGAATATCTGTGCAAAAACGTGGACCGTGCCACGGAAATCCTTAAGGCCAAATTCAATGTGCCTGCGATTTATCCGGAGACTCGCGCCGGGGCGGACGGCACCCGGGTAAATTTCTTCCTGGTTGCCGCCCCCGACGCCGGTAAAGTCCTTATCGAGCTCTACGAACCCGCCCCCCGCCTCGACTAGATTCTTCTCGGTGAATTCTGCGCTCTTCCTCAACAAACTCTGTGTTAGTCCTTTCTTTATTCCAATTTTCCCGTCTGCCCGGCCAAAAGCTCCCAAATTCGAAATATCTCCGCCACGCTCCACGCCTGGGCGAAGCACCCGGTCGCGGGAAACGGCGCATCTCCTGCAAAAATCTCGCTAATGCTCCCCAGCCCCGCGGAGTAAATAGTTCGCCCCAAAGGCTGCAAAAAAGATTGCGCCGCGGCTCGATCTCCGTACACCTTGTAATGCGCCAGTGCATACGGGCCCAGCAGCCACGCCCACACAGTCCCCTGGTGGTAAGCCGAATCCCTCTCGCGAGGCCCACCGACATACCGGCCAATATATCCAGGCTCTGACGGCCCCAGGCTGCGCAGCCCGAACGATGTCAGTAACTCGCGCCCCAGAGTATCCACAACCCCTTTAGTCTGTTCCGGAGTAAGGGGGCTAACCGGCAAGGACACCGCGAACACCTGGTTCGGCCGCAGCGCCGCGTCCGCGCCAATGCCCGGCGCGTCAATCACATCGAAGCAGCAATTCCGAGCGGGATTCCAGAATTTCTGAAAATTTTTCTCCGCCTTCTGTTTCAGCTTCAAATAACCCTCGCCCGGCCGCGCCAGCCGCCGCGCAAACTCCCCCATCGTGTTCAGGGCATTGATCCAAAGCGCGTTGATCTCCACGGGTTTCCCAATGCGCGGCGTAACTACCCAGTCGCCGATTTTTGCGTCCATCCAGGTAAGTTGAACTTCCGGGGTGCCGCCATACAAGAGCGCGTCGGCTGGATCCACTTTGATGTTGTAGCGTGTCCCCGCAACGTGCGCGTCTACGATCGCCGACAGCAGGGAAAACAATTTTTTGATCAGCGCCAGGTCCTGCGTGGCTTCAAAATATTGCCGCACCGCCTCGAAGTACCAAAGCGCCGCGTCAATCGTGTTGTACTGCGGCGTGCCGCTGCGATCCGGGAAATTGTTCGGCAGCATCCCTCCGTCCACGTACTGGGCAAACGATTCCAGGATTTTGCGCATGATTTCCGGGCGTCCCAGGGGCAAGGTCAGTCCGGGAATCGCGATCATCGTGTCGCGTCCCCAGTCGCAAAACCACGGGTAACCCGCAATCACGCTCAGGCCTTCGGGGTCATCCGGCAACGCCCGCTTGGCGATGAATTGGTCGGCGGCCAGAACCAACTGCCACAGCCACCCCGGTTCGTCGTCTGCCCGGGTCGTAACGGTTTCCGAGTGGCGCTTCTGCCAGGACTGAAAGAGTTTCAAATCGTGGTTGGACTGCAGCACCCGCTCCTGCTCGCCATCCAGCAGCGCCGCAGTTTCCGTGGAAAATACCAAGGTCAATTTCTCGCCGACGGTAAGCCGGGCGCGAAACGTCGCAGCGAAGAGGCGGTCTTCGTGGTCGTCCAGCCCGCGCTCGCGTTCCAGCGGAAGGAAGAAATTCTTGTACCACTCGTGCCGGGGTTCAAAAATGGCGGTTTCGCTCTTCAGAAAAAACGGTGCCGCTTGGTCGAACGCGAGGACCCGGATCCCCTTCTCCACCGGATCAATCTTCATCTGCCATCCATCCCCGTGCGTGGTGGCGTGAAAGTCCCGGTAACTTACAAGAATTTTTCCTTCGAACTCCGCCAGCGAACTCCCCCTTGAGAGGGTGTATTCCACGAATGTGGTGTTTTCTCCCTGCTTCATCCACACGCGCTTTTCAAGCAGCGCATCCGCCAGCGCGTACGTCCACACGGGCTTCGTGCCTTCCAGATGAAAGCTTTCGATATTCAGGTAGCCCCTGGGAGAAACGTCGCCGCTCAGCCAGCGGTTCGTTGCCAGCGGAAAGCCGGTCCCGGCGTAGTGAACTGTCTCGTCCACGCCGGCAACCATCAGGGTGCGGTCTGTCGGGGGTTGCAGGGCGGCCATCAGCAGGCAGTGATACCGCCGGGTCGAAGTCCCCGCGGATGTTCCGGACGCGAATCCGCCCAGGCCGTTCGTGACCAGCCACTCGCGGCTCTCCGCAAGCTCCAGGTTGCCGAGGATTTCTCTTCCAAATTGCACTTCGGCGAGAAGCGACAAGTCTTACTCTCCGCTCTGCTCCAGTAACTTCGCGACCAACCCGGTCCATCCCGTCTGGTGGCTGGCGCCAAGCCCGGCGCCGTTGTCTCCGTGGAAATACTCGTAGAAAAGAATCAGGTCGCGCCAGTGGGGGTCGCTGTTGAAGAGTTCCTGCCCGCCGGCAAACGGACGCTTCCCGTCTTTTCCACGCACAAAGATCCGGGTCAGGCGTTTCGAGATCTCCTCGGCCACCTGCCACAAATCCTTCTCGTTCCGCGAATGAGTCGGGCATTCGATCTTGAAGTCCTCGCCAAAATAGTGGTGGTACTTCTGGAGAGACTCGATGAGCAGGTAGTTCACGGGAAACCAGATGGGCCCGCGCCAGTTCGAATTCCCTCCAAAAACGCCCGTGGTCGATTCCGCCGGCTCGTAATCCACTTTGTTGATGTGCCCGTTCACCTGCACTTCGTAAGGATGATCTTCATGGTAACGGGAGAGAGCGCGAACTCCGTGCGGGGACAGGAATTCCGTTTCATCCAGCATCCGGCACAAAATCCGCTTCAACTGCTTGCGATTCGCCAGCGACAGCAGCCGGCGCACGCCGCGCGCCGACCTCTGCGTCATTTCGATATGCTCGGGCACGTCCGGGTGGTTGTCGATGAACCACTGCATGCGGCGCTTGAATCCCGGCAAACGGTCCACGATTTCCGGCTCCAGTGTTTCCACCGCGAACAGGGGAATCAGCCCCACCATTGAGCGAATTTTCAGGAAATGTTCGTCTCCGTTGGGCAGGTGCAGCAGGTCATAGTAAAAGCCGTCTTCATTGTCCCAGAGCGACTTGCCACTGGGTCCCATGTCGTTCATGGCGCGCGCGATGTAGACAAAGTGCTCAAAGAACTTGCTGGCCACGTCTTCGTAAGCTTGATCGTCTTTTGCAAGTTCCAGGGCAATCGCCAGCATGTTCAGACAGTACATCCCCATCCAACTTGTGCCGTCGGATTGCTCCAGGTGTCCGCCGGTCGGCAGCGGGGCCGAGCGGTCAAAGACTCCGATGTTGTCGAGCCCGAGGAACCCGCCCTGAAAGATGTTGTGCCCGTCCGGGTCTTTGCGGTTCACCCACCAGGTGAAATTCAAGAGAAGTTTATGAAACACCTTCTCCAGAAAACTCCGGTCGGCCACCCCCCGCACGCGGCGCTCAATTTTATAAACGCGCCACGCCGCCCACGCATGCACGGGAGGATTCACGTCGCCGAACGCCCACTCGTAGGCCGGCAGCTGCCCGTTCGGATGCATGTACCATTCGCGCAGCAGGAGCAACAACTGCTCCTTCGCGTAATCCGGATCGATAATCGCCAGGGGAATGCAGTGAAACGCCAGGTCCCACGCCGCGTACCACGGATACTCCCATTTATCCGGCATGGAAATGACGTCGTCGTTATAAAGGTGCGCCCAATCTTTGTTGCGGCCGTGCAGCCGCTCGGGCGGAGGCTCCGGCCCCGCCGGATCACCTTCCAGCCATGTGTACACGTCGTAGTGGTAAAACTGCTTGCTCCACAGCATTCCCGAATACGCCTGGCGCATCACCCTATGGGCGTCGTCGGACATGCCCTTGGGAATTCGCGATTCGTAAAACTCCGCCGCTTCCTTTTGCCGTTCGGTGAACACCGCATCAAATCCCGCTGCAAAATCATTGGTTCCCGGCACACCGGGCGCGCGATCAGAGTGGCCAGGACCCGAAATCGTGCCGACCATTGGCGAATCGGGGTCCATGCCCCCCAGCGGATTCAGGTCCGTGAGCCGCAGCTTGAGAGTCGCCGACTCCCCGGGCCCAAGATGCAGCGGATAGTGCGCCGCCATTTTCGTGCCCGTGTGCTCCGGGTTCACGGCTCCCTTGTTGCCGTGGATCAGATACGAATGGAAACCGTCCTTCACATAAGGAGTGCGGCTGCGAAATTTAAAAATCTCCTCGTAGTTGGTCTCATTCTCTGTGAACAGAAGTTCCGGCGTCCCCGCCGCGAGCAGCCATCGCTTCCCGTACTGCCAGTGTTGCAGTTCGGTGCAAAGCGAACCCGGCGTGTCCGGGGCCCTGCGCGCCAGCGGCCTGCGCAAATCTTTTCCCCATGACCAGGTGTTGCGAAACCACAGCGTGGGCAAGAGGTGCAGGGGCGCCGCCTCCGGTCCGCGATTAAAGGCCGTAATTTTGACGAGGATGTCTTCTACATCGGCCTTCGCGTATTCAACGAATACGTCGAAATAGCGGCTTTCGTGAAACACGCCCGTATCCAGGAGTTCGAACTCGGGATTGGTTCGCGCGCGCTTTCCGTTTTCCTCCAACAGCCAGCGGTAGGGAAATTCCGCCTGCGGGTATTTGTAAAGCATACGCATGTAACTATGCGTCGGCGTGGAGTCCAGGTAGAAATAGCACTCCTTCACATCCTCGCCGTGATTCCCTTGATTGCCGGTCAGCCCGAAGTACCGCTCCTTCAGGATGGGATCCTTGCCGTTCCACAATACCAGCGCAAAACAGATCATCTGGTGCCGGTCACAAATGCCGCCAATCCCGTCTTCGCCCCAGCGGTAGGTTCGCGCGTGGGCATGTTCGAAGGGGAAAAATTCCCAGGCCGTCCCGTTTGCGCTGTAGTCTTCACGCACCGTCCCCCACTGGCGGTCCGAAAGATAGGAACCCCATCGTTTCCAATGTTTCTTGCGCTGCCGGGCTTCTTCCAGGCGGTGATCTTCAACGGTCAGGAGTCTGGGCATTGTCGGCGTTCCTTACAACTACGAGGATTGCACCTGGAGCTTGGTACCATCCGGGAGTCTACCGTCGCATCATTCCAGAAGTTAAAGCGAAGGGCAACCGACAGATTGTCCGGTGTGCCACGGGCAACTGGAAGAACGGACCAGCACCTGAAAAGTTTATCGAAACATACTCATAACACGGCGGGTACTTGGCCGAGGTGTGAGCTTTCGAGTAATGTTCCCCAGCAGAGGCGTCTTGGGATCCTAAAACATAGAACGGAGGGGGAGCCTCGCCCGCCGAAGTTGCTCCGTTACTCCTTTGCTGATCTCCATGCGCTGGGGTGTATTTAATTCGCTGTGTCTGTGCAGGTTCGCTGAGGAGGCATCATGAGAAGAAATCCCCGCCGTTTTGCGCTGTGGACCGTTTCGATTTTTTGTGTTTTGCTATTGGCCGCTTGCGGGGGCAGCTCGCCCGGAGTGAAAAGCATCTCCATAATCCCCGCGACGCAAACAATTAGCGCTACCACCACGCAGCAGTTCACAGCCACCGTGAATTACACGGACGGTGCAACGAAGCCGGGGGCAGGGCTCGTCGCCTGGAGTTCCGGCACGACCAGTGTTGCCACCATCGACGCCGCCAGCGGAGTCGCCACTGGGGTGGCCGCTGGGACGTCCACGATTACCGCGACGTATAAGGGAGGTTCGGGAACCGCGGCGCTGAGCGTCAATCAGCTCCTCTCGATCGCTGTCACTCCAATGTTTGCTGTTATTCCCAACGGCGCGAACTCAACCCAACAATTCACCGCCATGGGAACATTCAAGAATCCAGACGGGACGACGGGCAATCCCCTGGACATCACCGGTATGGTGACCTGGGCTTCCAGCGTGAAAGGAGTCGCGACGATTAATAGTTCCGGCCTGGCTACCGCTGCAGGCACAGGCGTCACCTCGATTTCGGCTGCTCTTTACGGCGTCACCTCACCAAGTGTCACCCTTACCGTCGGCGCTCCGGTACCCATCGGTTTGCAAATCACGCCGGCCCTACCGACTGCAGCCGTCGGCAATACAGTTCCCTTCACCGCCGTCGAGCTCCTGAGTGACAACACAACACAGCCGCTTAGCGGCAGTGTCACCTGGTCCTCCGCAACCACGACCGCCGCCTCCATCGGCGCAAACAATGGCATCGCCTTAGGAGTCGGCACAGGATCCTCTGTCATTACGGCGACCGAAAGCGGCACCGCGTGCCCCGGCCCTGCCGCGTGCGTTGGCACAGCCACTGTGACCGTCGTGCCAGCCGTTTCGCGCTTCGCGTATGTTGGCGACCTGAACGACAACAGCAACACCGCAATCGCCGAGTTTTCCGTGGACGTCGCGAATGCCAATTTGAATCCATTGAATCCGGCCAGTGTTGGAGGAAAGTTCCCACAGCAACTCGTAGTGCATCCATCGGGTAAGTTCATTTATGAAATCGATGATACAAACTTTGTCCAGGTGTACGACTTCTCCCCGGCTCCACTCCCGCTGGGTCAACTCAAGCTGGACACCTCGCTCGGGCCATACCAAGCCGGAAACAGCGGAGCCGGTAAGGCCATATTTGATCCTACAGGGCAATTCCTGTACGTCGTTAACAGTCAAGCGCTCTCTTCGCCGGTTGACGGTGTTTACGGTTTTACGATCAACCAGTCTACTGGCGCCCTGACAGCCATTGGTACCAAAGGCGTGCCCCTCTTCTCCGACGCCAGTAACCCACCCCTAAGCACTCCCGTCGACATCCTCATGGACCACCAAGGCAAATACCTTTACGTGGTGAACAGCGGCAACAACACAATCAACGCTTATAGCATCGATCCGACGAGTGGCGGACTGACCGCACTTTCTAGCCCAACGATTGGTACGGGCGCAACTCCAAATTTCGGCACGATCGATCCCTCGAACACGCACCTGTATGTGGCCAATACGGGAGGCAACTCTGTTACGGTGCTGAAGCTTGATCCCACCACCGGCATTTTGACCAGCGGCGGCGCGGACACGCCTGTTACGGGCGCGACCTTTCTATTCAACGTAGCCGTTGATCGCACGGGCAAGTATCTTTATGCGTCGGACAGCGCGGCAACTGCCGGTAACAATTTGTATGCATATGTCCTAAACCCCGACGGCACCCTTCCAGCTACTGCAGCTGCATCGTACCCGACAGGAGCAGGTCCGTGGGGAATGAGCATTGATGCCAGCGGAACTGTCCTTGCCGTGGTGAATAGCCTCGATCTACCCACAGCCACCGTATCGCTTTTCAGTTTGGCGCCTGCTACGGGGGTTTTGAAGCCCACAGCCACTGTTACGACGGCGACTTGGATGAACCCCGAATACCTGACCTTCTATAATGCTCCATGAGGAATTGACAGGGGCGGCCCGCCTCAGAAGGCGGCCTCTACAAAAACAAACCAACCGTGCCACAAAGGCAAAGGGGATGGCCGACAGCTATCCCCTTCGGATTTTTGGGTTCGGGAACCTGTCTTAGGTTCCCTCGTTCACCAAGGACCCGATTTTCACAACTCGCTATTTGGGACGCGGATTATTCGCCGTAGGGAACCCAGATATTTTTGACCTGGTGGGCGTGTTCCAGGTACCAGCGGCCTTCGCTTTGGGGATTGTTAAGGAAGTCGATGTGGCGTCCCTCGTTCGTCCAGACTTGCTTTAAGTTGCCGACCGAGAGGGCTTTCGCACTGGCGCACATTTCGGCGTCGCCGTAGCACCAGATGGCGTCCAGATCATCGTGCTCCGCCAGAACCTTTAATAGTTCGGTTGCGCGCCCAGCGACGATGTTGACAACTCCTCCGGGCAAATCGCTGGTTTCGAAAACCTGATAAAGATCGCCGGTGATCAACGGATACGATTCGGAAGGCACGGCGACAACCGTGTTGCCGGCGGCAATCAAGGGGAGCACCAGCGTAAAGAATCCGAGCAGGGGCATTTCCACGGGGCAGATCAGGCCAACGGTGCCGACGGCTTCGTTCATTGCAATGGAAACGTTGCGCATCGGCGGATTGTGGACCGCGCCGTCAAACTTGTCCGCCCAGCCCGCGTAGGAAAACAGGCGTTCGACGCTCCGTTGCACTTCTTCCGCCGCCTGCTTTTTGCCAACCGCCGCCGCAAGTCGTGCGGTAATTTCCTCGCTGCGCTGAGACAGGTTCTCCGCGATGTAATAAAGAACCTGCGCCCGGTTGTGCGCCGTCGTCCTGCTCCAGGATTCCGCCTTGCGCGCCGCTTCCACCGCATTGCGAACGTCCTTGCGGTTGCCCAGCGGCGATTCGCCCAGCAGTTCACCCTTTTTGCCGCGAATTTCAATGCTGTAGCCGGAATCCGGACGGACCTGTTTCCCGCCGACATAAAGTTTCACGGTGCGATCGATGCCGGGGTTTGCCACTTCCGCATGATCTTTATTGCCCGCGCCGTTCTTTTTCAACGCCGGGGCTTTGCGGAACCACGCCGGTTCCAGATATTCGATGAGACCTTCGCGCCCGCCTTCGCGCCCGTAACCGCTTTCGCGATAGCCGCCAAATCCGCAGGCCGCGTCAAAAAGGTTCGTGCTGTTCACCCACACCACGCCGGCCTTCAATTGGGCGGAAACGTGGAGCGCCACGTTGATGCTCTCGCTCCAAACGCTCGCGGCCAGACCGTAGGCCGTATTGTTCGCCAGTTCGACCGCTTCGCGCGGCGTTCGAAATGTCATGGCGGCAAGTACAGGCCCAAAAATTTCCTGCTGGGCCACGATCGAGGTCGGATGCACGTTGCTGAGAAGGGTCGGCTTGTAATAGAGGCCGCGCGTAGGCATCAGCACTTCCGGCTGCCAGCACGTCGCGCCTTCCGCGATTCCCTGCTTCACCAGCCGGTCAATGCGATCCAGTTGCACCCGGGCCACGATCGCGCCAATGTCGATCGCTTTGTCCAGCGGGGCGCCTACCCGCAAGGTGCTCATCCGCGCCTGCAGCTTGCGGATCATCTTTTCCGCGATGCTTTCCTGCATCAGCAGCCGCGAACCAGCGCAACACACCTGGCCCTGGTTGAACCAGATGCCATCCACCAGGCCTTCCACTGCTCCATCCAGATCCGCGTCTTCAAAAATAATGAAGGGGGATTTGCCGCCAAGTTCCAGCGAAAGTTTCTTGTGAGTTGCGGCTGTAGCTTTTCGTATGGCGCGACCCACTTCCGTCGAGCCGGTGAACGCTATCTTGTCCACATCGGAGTGCTTCACCAGGGCTTCGCCGGTAGCGCCGTCTCCCGTGACAATATTCACCACGCCCTTGGGCAACCCCACCTCGTTGCAGATCTCCGCGAACGCCAGGGCAGTCAGCGGTGTATATTCCGCCGGCTTCAACACCACGGTGTTACCCGTCGCCAGCGCCGGTGCAATCTTCCACGCCAGCATCAGCAGCGGAAAATTCCAGGGAATGATCTGGCCGACAACTCCGCAAGCTGTGTAGCCAGGAAATTCCTGCTCCAACAGCTGCGCCCAGCCGGCGTGATGATAAAAATGACGCGCCACCAGCGGAATATCAATGTCGCGGCTCTCGCGGATCGGCTTTCCGTTGTCGAGAGTTTCCAGCACGGCCAGCCGCCGCGAATGCTTTTGTACCTGCCGGGCCAGCGCGTATAAAAACCGCGCCCGCGCGTGCGGCGTCAGTTTCTGCCATCCGGGAAGCGCCTTCCGTGCGGCTTTCACCGCCGCATCCACGTCCGCCGCGCTGCCCTGAGCCACTTCCGCGAGCAGCGTCCCGGCTGAAGGATCCGCCGTCTCGAAATATTTTCCTTCCGCGGGTGCCTTCCACGCGCCATCGATAAAATGTCCGAACTTGCGGCTGTGGCGGTCCAGCCAGGCCAGCGACTCCTTGGGATCTTCCGGCGCCGGGCCATACTCCATGGTTCTGAATTTTTCGACGACGCTCATTTTGCTCGTTGACCCCTCTGAATCCTAAGAACCGGTGTTCCCGCAATCCTACGCCTGGGCTTCCTTCGCCTTCTTCTCCCGCGCCGACTCAATCCTCTTCAGAACGAACTTCAGGCGCTCCCGCCCCCATTTTGTTCCTGTTGCCACTTTTTCGACATCCAGGAACGCTTCCTGGTCCCCCAACTTTTCGCGGAGCTCCGCAAGGAACGGGTAGACCTTCGCGAGGATAAAGAACATCTCTCCGCTGCAAGCGGGGCGCAGGAACAACTCTTCGTCGATGAGTCCCTGACGGACCATCGCCGCCGCCATTCCCCAATAACTAGCGCCCTGGCGCAGCCAGTTGTTCTCCTGCGAGCCCATTAAGTTCGCCACTTTCAGAAAGTCGTCCGCACTACGAGGGGAAAATGTCCACAGCCACCAGTCGCGAGCCTTGCGCAATTCCGGATCGCGCCGCAGTTCGTAGAGCTTCAGAATGAGTTCCGCGTCCTTAGCACTCGCTTTTTTGCCCATGGTTTTTCATTCCTTTGTGGCACAACTATACCCGACTGTGCTCTTTTGCATTTTCTTAGCTCAAGCGACCGGATGCCGGTACTCCGCGGAATACCGCCCGGTCGCATGAAATTCCAGTTGCCGCTCGATGTCTCCGAGCATCCCGCTGGCGCCGAACCGGAAAAGATGGGCATCGAGCCAGCTGTTCCCGAGTTCTTCCTTCATCAACGCCAGCCACTCCAGGGATTGCTTTGCCGTTCGGATGCCGCCGGCGGGCTTGAATCCAACGGCCATTCCGGTTTCTTCCGCGTATTCGCGGATCGCTCGCGTCATCACGATGCCCACCGGCAAAACGGCATTCACGGCTTCTTTTCCCGTTGAAGTTTTGATGAAATCCGCGCCCGCCATCATGGCCACAAGGCTCGCCTTCGCCACGTTGCGCAGCGTCAACAGATCTCCGGTTCCCAGAATCACTTTCAGGTGGGCCGGCCCGCAGGCGTCCTTGAACGCCACGATTTCGTCGTACAGCTTCTGCCACTTCGCGCCAAACACATGCGCGCGAGTGATAACCACGTCGATCTCTTGCGCGCCTGCGTCCACCGAGCGCCGGATTTCCGCGATGCGCTCTTCCAAGGGCGAAAGCCCCGCCGGGAATCCCGTGGAGACCGCGGCCACCGGAATGTCCGTGCCTTCGAGCGCCCGCCGCGCCGTTTCCACAAACAGGTGGTACACGCAAACCGCGCCAACGTGCAGATGCAGCTCCTCGATACCCAGTTTCTCCACTAATTCCTGCTGAATCGGCTGCCGCGCCTTGGCGCACAACCTGCGCACGCGTTCATCGGTGTCGTCACCGCTCAGGGTGGTCAGGTCCATGCAACTGATCGCCCGCAGGAGCCAGGCGATTTGCCAGTCTTTCTTCACCGTGCGCCGCGTCACAATTGTCGCCGCCCGGCGCTCCACCGCGCTCAAATTCACGCGCACGCTCTCCACCCAGTCCAGATTCAGCGAAGTCCCGCGGTTCGCCGTCAAAGGAGTTCCCTGCAAGGTGGCAATCGCCGTCCCCGTCGCGGTTTCGCTCACAATCCGGTTTCCTTGCCGGTCCGTAATTTCCAACTTGGGCCGTCTTTGCGTATCCATTCCCGTCTCCACCAACCTGCCGGCAACTTTAAACGCTAATTGTTTAGGATACCACCGTGAACGACTAGCAGCACCTGCGGGTAGTGGTTCACGACCGGATCGGGGCCGGTGGATGGCAGGAAAAAGAAAGAAGGCGGCATAAAGCCGCCCCTACGAGACCAAGTAGCCCTAGCTCGGGGGCGAGTTTCTTAGCTTCTAGTTTCCAGCTGCGTCCTTGGCCCCAGGCGTGGGCCGCGAGAGCAATTCCACATACTCCTTATAAAATTTCTCCTTATTCAAATCATCCTGCACTTCGACCAGCACTTCGCCCAAGCCTGGTTGCAATCCTGGCGTCCAAGCCAGCGTATTTCCGTATCCCGCGCCGTGATCCACATCAATATCCATATAAAGTTTGCGCCACTTGGTGATGATGCTGGGGTCCAGCCAGGCGACCGCCGCCAGTTCATCCCACAAATATCCCGGCTCCGCGTACTTCGCGACATACTGCGCCGCGGGTTCCGAGCTTTTCCGCACCTGTTCGATCAAACTTTTCTCCATGTGCGTCTTCACCGAGATGTCCACCGTGGTCAGAACTGCGCGCGGCCACTTTGCGTGGAGCACCGCATGCGTTGCCTCCGGATCCATCCAGAAATTGAATTCCCGCGTGGGTGTCAGGGAAAATTCCGGATCATCCGTTTGCGGATTGATGCTGCCGCCCATCATGATCAGTTCTTTTGTCAATGATGGAAATTCCGGATCCAGCGCAATCGCCAGCGCCAGGTCCGTCATCGGCCCCGCGGCGTAAATTGTAACGTCGTGCGGATACTTTCTGACCATCCGCACCATAAAATGCGCGGCATCCTCGTTCACCGCCTTAATCGCCGGATTTCCTTCCTTCATCGGAGGAATTTCCGCAGGGCCGTGGACTTTTCCCCCGGCGGCAAAATTCCACGCGCCCTGGTAGACGACTTTGCCGTGAATCGTTTCCCACTTCGCGATGTATTCTTTGCTGTTCACCAGCGGAAATGCCGCGCCCGGCACCACGGGAATGTCGCGGCGTCCGATGATTTCCATCAGGCGCAAAGTGTGCAGGACTTCTTCATCGCGCCATGCGTCGCCGGTCAGAACGGTAATGCCGAGCACCTCCGTCTCCGGCGAATTCACCAGTGCAAGAATCGCCTGCATGTCGGTACCACCGGGCCCGGCTGCATCCTGGTCAATAATCACTTTGCGTTTCGGCTGCGCGCTCAGGCCGAAAGCGCAATTCAGTATCACAAACGCAAGCGCGCATGCTGTGACAAATGATTTCACGTAGCGATTCCTTTCAGATTATGAAATTGGAATACCTGCCTAATACATGATGGTCCGCGTCAAATGGTGCGGCCAGGTCGTCGTGTGATAGTGGGTCCACAGCCGCGCATCCACCTGGGGAATGATAATCTGCAGGTTCGCCGGCCGCAATTTATTGATCTCGTCCGTCATCAGCGCCGTCGCATACAGACAATGCGCGCGGAGTTCAATCTCCCACCGCGAATCGCGCGGGATCAGTTGATACGTGTTAATCGCGTGCTCCAGCTCTTTCGAATAGCTGGTGATCCCCATCAACCGCAGCGCCACGGGCACGATGTAATCCGCGAAGGCGGTCATCTTCTGCGGATCGTCTAAGCGGAATTTGCCTGATTTGTGAAGAGTGGCATAGAGCATCCATATGCCCAACTGAGGCAGCTTGTAAAACTTGATTTCGTGGCCGTCCAGCATGCTTACATCGTTAAATCGCGGAAATTCCTTTACCAGCCGGTCAATCAAGCCGTTGCCATTGTCATAGAGCTTTGGCGAGCATGAGTGCACGAACTTGTGGAATTTGCCGTCGTATTTTTCCGCCAGCACCTTGCCGACTTCGTGCAGCACCGCCAGCTTTTCATCGAGCATGGGCATCTCGATGTTGCCTTCGAAAACCTTGTTCAATTCCGGCCGGGTAATCTTTGCCAGAAACTTGCCATCGAGGAATGGCAGACCGTTGTCCATCGCGCGCTTGATACAGGCAAACTCGGCCTCGGAGTCCGACCAGTGCTGCCCGGCGAAATCCACCTGGAATTTCTCGTGCTTCGCAAAATCCGTGAACGCCGTATCAATCGAATCGGCCACCATGACGAAATCAACGGCTACGTCCGGATCGCCCTGGCTCAGGCCGAAGGGCAGCGCGTATTCCGGCATCGGGAGCTCTTCGTACGCCATCCATGACGCCACTTCCACGATTTTGTCGTAGTTCGTACGGACGTCGCGCGAACTTTCGATCGCGTAGTGCAGGCTATCGAGTACCGGGCTTCCAATGTCTTTTGGCCAGCGCATAGTCTCCTTCGAACGGGCGCGTCCGGGCTTTTCCAGAACGGGCGGAAGAACTGCAAAAGGTGTGAACTGCGAAACAGCGGCGGCTTTTCCAAGTAAACCTAAAAACTTTCGCCGTTTCAAAAACGCGGAACCAAACCATTCTTCCGCGTCGCGTGTCTTTCCCTCAAAATTCAGAAAAAGCCTCCTCTTCTTGCCGCTTCGTTATTTCCCCTGAATGCGGGTCACAAACATTTGCAGAAACTTTTCCGCATTCACCTCGGTACAAACCCTTGCGTTCGGCTCCACTTTATCAATGCCTTCGATCACGTAGCGGTCACCGTCCGAAAAATGATGCAACACGTTACGCTCGTTGGCGCCGCGCCGGTTCGCCACCGTCTCTCCGCGGGTGAATTCGCCGCGTGTCTCGACGTCCACGTGCATCGCCGGAGCCTTCACCAGCGCGCTGTCAATCGCCACGCCCACCGCCAGGGGATCGTACATGGGAGTGCCGGCTTCACCGAATTTCTCGCTTAGCCCGATCAGAAAATCCGCCACCTTGTAGATAAAATCACTGACCGGGCCCGGATTCTTTTTCAGCGCTTCAATGTGCTTCCGCGTCAGCAGCGTCTTGTCACCGACGTCCAGCCCCACCATCGTCAGCGGCCAGCCCGCCTGAAACACGACCTGCGCCGCCTCCGGATCGTTGGCGATATTCGCTTCCGCCGAGGCGTTCACATTACCTCCGGTAATCGAGCCGCCCATGATGATCACTTCCCTCACCAGCGGAACAATCGATGGATCCTTCTCAATCGCCAGCGCGATGTTCGTCAGCGGCCCGATCGGGACAAGCGTGATCTCGTGAGGGTTCGCATGCACCATCTCAATAATCAGGTCCGGCGCCCACCGCGGATCCTTCTTGCACTTGCTTGGTGGGAGCTCCACGTTGGCCAGCCCGTTTTGCCCGTGCCAGAATTCCGCGGTTATCAATTTCTGGAATAGAGGATGCTGAGCCCCGCCCGCCACAGCAATGTCGCAGCGATTCGCCAGCGAGACCATCCGCAGAGCATTTTCCAGTCCTTGCGCGGCCGTTACGTTTCCCGGCACCACCGTCAGTGCCCGCACATCGAACTCCGGCGAATTCAACGCCAGCATAATCGCCATCGCGTCGTCCGTGCCCGGATCCGTATCAATAATTACCTTGCGCGGGCCAGCCAAAGCCGCTGCGGCAAACACGCCCATCAGCAAAGCCACAACGCCAATTCGCCTGATTCGAACCATGACGCAACTCCCCGTGCCAAGATTTTTTCTTTATCCTTTACTTCCTTTACCTCATTACTTCCTCTACTTCGTGTCTTATCAGGATTTCGCCACAATGATGAGCGCCAACCCGATCAAAAAGCAGGCAAACATCGCGGCGATATAATTGTTCGTTCCCTTCGGCGCATCGCGGAATTCTTTCCAGATAAACACGCCCCAGAATGCCGCCACCATCGTCGCTCCCTGACCTAGGCCGTACGAGATCGCAAATCCCGCGCGCCCCGCCGCAATGATGTTGAACGACATACCGACGCCCCAGATAATTCCGCCCAGAATTCCCGTGAGGTGGGTCCCCAATCCGCCTTTGAAATAATCACCGAACGAAACCGGCGCGCCCACAAACGGCTTCTTCATGATGAAAGTACCCAGGACAAAATTGCTTAGGAAGATGCCGATGGCAAAAACAAAAACGGCCGCGTACGGCCCCAGTTTTCCCGGCTGCGGCACCGCAAAGTCCGGAAACATTGCCGCGGCCACGAAGCGATAAAAGAATCCCATCGTCACGCCGCAAGCCAGCGAAAGCACCAACCCCTTCGTGCTGACGCCCGCCGAACCTCCCGGAAGTTTCCGGTAGGCCACCGCGTCCAGAATAATCGCCAGCACCACGAGCAGCACCCCGCCGAAGAGGAGCATCGCGTTGCCCTCCGGATGCTCCAGATAATTCACGAAGACGCCCAACACCAGCGCCAGCCCGATGCCAACCGGAAACGCCACCGACATTCCCGCGATATCAATCGCCGCGACCAGGAGAATATTCGCCAGATTGAAAATCGCCCCGCCGATCAGCGCCGAATGAAGACTTGCATGCGAAGCTTGTTGTAGATCCGCGATGAAGCCTCGCCCGCCCGCACCGTTGCTTCCGAGCGTCAGCCCGAGCGCCAGTGTCAGCAGCAAAACACCGATCGTGTAGTCCCAATAAAAAAGCTCAAACCGCCAGCCCTTCTTTGCCAGCTTCTGCGTATTGGCCCAGGACCCCCAGCAGAACATTGTGATTACGCAAAAAACCACCGCCCACGCATAACTGTTCAAAACAAACATTTAGGCTCCTTTGAACTGCCCCTGCCCTCGAGAAAAAGCGCCCGCCGCAGACGGCGGCCGCTACAAAGGCAAGAGGGCGGGGCCCTTCGGACAGACTCAGGGCAAGCAAGCCCCGCCCCTACAATCTCTAGGCCTTTCCGCCGCGCTTTGCCCATTCCGCTGCAAACTCTGCGCCCGTCGGAAACGACTTTTGTGTCCCCACCTTGGTCGTCGACATAGCCGCGTACAAATTCGCCCGCGTCACCGCTTCTTTCTCCGGCAACGCCGCGCCCAGAAACACCGCGAAGCTCCCGATGAACGCGTCACCCGCTCCCGTTGTATCCACGGGCGTCACTGCGAACGGTGCAATCAATTCGCTGCCGTCCGGCGAAGCGAGCAGCGCTCCACGGCTTCCCAAGGTAAGAATCACTTTTCGGAATCCCTGCTGGAGCAGCGCGGCGGCGCATTTTTTCGCTTCCTCAATCGAATGTACGGCGATGCCGGTAATCACCTCCGCTTCCGTCTCATTCGGAATGAAATAATCGGCCGCGCCCAATTGCTTGGCATCCACCGGCTGCGCCGGGGCCGGATTCACGATGCAGCGAATCTTGTTCTTGCGAGCAAACTCCACCGTGTAGGCAATCGTCTCCATCGGAATCTCAAACTGGAGCACGATCGTGTCCACGCCACGCAACGCATCGGCGGCCGCGTCCACGTCCGCGGGCTTCAACGTATCGTTCGCGCCTTTCACGACGATGATGCGATTCTGCCCGTTTGGCTCCACGAAAATCGGCGCCACGCCGCTCGACACTCCATCCACAATCCGCACATGCGTCGTATCAATTCCCAGCGACTTGAAATTCTTCACCGTCGCTTCGCCAAACAGATCGTTGCCCAGCTTCGCGACCATTAGCACATCGGCGCCGCACAAACGCGCCGCGACGGCCTGGTTCGCGCCTTTCCCGCCGAAGCCCAAATCGAATTTTTGCCCGAAAATCGTTTCGCCTGGCCGGGGAAACCTGTCACTGAACGTCGTCAAATCCACATTCGCGCTGCCCACCACCGCAATCCTGGGTACCTTGCTCATCCGCGTCCCTCACAGTAAGTCGAACGCGGCAATATATCACGCCGCAACGCAGCCGCAACCTGCCCGACGTGATATTCGTTCAAGTACATCCGGCTCGTACGACAAGGGTTAAGTCCCTCTATTCTGAAGATGGCTTCGACGCCGCGCGTTGACGCCCCATTACCCCGATGTTAGTCTCGCAATCGCCCCAATCGCATGCGCGCCGTTGACCTGATCCGAAAAAAGCGGGATTCCGGGGAACACTCCCGAGAAGAAATCGACTACCTGATTTCCGCCTACACCCGTGACGAAATCCCCGATTACCAGATGGCCGCCTGGCTGATGGCTTCATGGATTCGCGGTCTTTCGCGCGCCGAACTGGCCGCGCTGACCGAAGCAATGCTGCACTCCGGCGAAGTCGTCGACCATTCCTATCTTCCTGTCAAAAAAGTAGACAAGCATTCGACGGGAGGGGTGGGCGATAAGACTTCTCTCATCCTCGCGCCCATCGTGGCGGCAGGCGGCCTTGCTGTCCCCATGATCAGCGGCCGCGGCCTGGGCCACACTGGAGGCACGCTGGACAAGCTCGAGGCCATCCCTGGTTTCAACACTTTTCTTACTCTGACAGATTTCAAGCGCGTTCTTCGCGAATGCGGCATGGCCCTAATCGGCCAGACCGCAGAAATCGCACCGGCGGACAAGAAGATCTACGCGCTGCGCGACGCGACCTCCACCGTCGAGAACATCGGCCTTATCTGCGCGTCCATCATGAGCAAGAAACTAGCCGAGGGCATCGACGCGCTGGTCCTCGATGTGAAAACCGGGTCGGGCGCCTTCATGAGCAAGGAAGGGGACGCCATCGCGCTCGCCGAAGTGATGGTGGATACGGCCAAACGCATGGGTAAGAAATGTGTCGCTCTAATCACCGACATGGGGCAGCCGCTTGGCCGATTCGCCGGCCACTCCAACGAAGTAATCGAGTCCATCGATATTCTTAAAGGCCACGGCGCCACCGACCTTCGCGACCTCAGCCTGGAGCTTTCCGCCTGGATGTTTTTCCTGGGCGAGCGCACGAAAACTCTCGACGATGGCCGTTCGCTCGCCAAGGAAATGGTTGCCTCCGGCAAAGCCCTGGAGAAATTTCGCGAGTGCATCCGCCTGCAGGGCGGCAATCCCCGCGTGATTGACGACCCTTCCCTCCTTCCCGCGGCGCGCAAACACGCGGAGGTAAAATCCAGCTCCGCCGGCTTCATCACCGACATCAACTGCCTGAATCTAGGCATCGCTCTCGCCATGCTGGGCGGCGGCCGCGAAAAAAAGGAGCAAAACGTCGACCACGGCGTCGGCCTGGAATTTCACAAGCGCATCGGCGATCCCGTGAAATCCGGCGAAACACTCGTCACCATCGCATACAATGCCGACGGGCAACTCAACGCCGCACAAAAAATGATTGCCGCAAGTTACGCTATCGGTGATAAAAAGCCACCAGCGCGTCCGCTAATCCGTCGCATCATCGGGGGCTAAGTCAGACGGCTGAGAGTGCGCGACTTGTCTCACGTCGCGGAGAGGCTCAGAAATCGAGGCAGCACTTTAGGTTGAGATCCTTCACGGCGCGAACGGCGCGCCGCTCAGGATGACAAGCGGTTTTTTTTACTCAATAAACACAAGGAGTCCTCATGGGAAGATTCGCAGGTGTGCTGGGCATGATTGTCCTCGTCGGGCTCGCATACCTCTTCTCCACGGCACGCAAGGAGATCAAGCTCAAAACAGTCCTTTGGGGCCTCGGGCTGCAACTCGCCTTCGGCGTCTTCGTCCTCAAGTTCGCCGTCGGCCGCCTCATCTTTCAGGCTGCAGGAGATGCGGTTAACAAACTTCTCAGCTTCGCCTTCAACGGCTCCGAATTCGTCTTCGGCCCTCTCGGCGCCAGAGGTTCCTCGATCGGCTTCATCTTCGCCTTTCAAGTTTTGCCGACAATCATCTTCATCGCCGCGGTTTTCGCTTTCCTTTATCACATCGGCGTCATGCAGCTTTTCATCCGGGCCTTCGCCTGGGTGATGACGCGCGTGATGGGCGCCAGCGGCGCCGAGTCGCTGGACATCGCCGCCAGCATCTTCATGGGACAAACGGAAGCGCCGCTCACGATTCGCCCGTTCCTCAACAAGCTCACTAAATCCGAACTCATGTGCGTGATGACCTGCGGCATGGCGCACGTCTCCGGCGGGATCATGGCCGCCTACATCGCCTCCGGAGTCGAAGCCAAACACCTGCTCACCGCTGTGATTATGACCGCCCCCGGCACGCTTCTCATGGCCAAAATGCTGGTCCCGGAAACGGAACAACCCCTAACCGCCGGCCGTGTTCAAATGCCCGACATGGAAAAAGAAGCCAACTTCCTCGGCGCAATCTCGCGCGGGACTTCCGACGGCCTGCAGCTCGCCATCAACGTTGGCGCCATGCTCATCTCGTTCATCGCCCTGCTCGCTCTGGTGGATTACCTCGTTGGCGGGGCGCACAACTGGCTCTTCGCCCACCATTTCCGGTGGTTCCCGGAAAGCCTGGAGCAACTCTTCGGCTGGATTTTCTCTCCCATCGCGTGGCTAATCGGGATTCCGTGGAAGGATGCCTCGACGGTTGGCTATCTGCTGGGTACGCGCATGTCGATTAACGAGGTGGTCGCTTTCGCAAAGCTCGGCGCGCTAAAAGGCACGCTCGACCCGCGCTCCTTCACCATCGCTACGTTCGCCCTCTGCGGGTTTGCCAACTTCAGCTCGATCGGCATTCAAATCGGCGGCATCGGCGCGCTTGCGCCAGAGCAGCGCGGGCAGCTTGCCAAGTTCGGCATCCGCGCCATGCTGGCCGGAACCATGGCCAATCTGATGTCCGCCTGCATTGTCGGAATCCTCACATGAGCGCTGCAGCAAAGAATTCCTCGGTGGCAAACGTAAATGCGCAGTTTGTTCGGGCCGAAGCCGCCGCGCGCTTCATCCAGAAAAAGACCAAGCTGCGCCCGAAAATCGCGCTGGTCCTCGGTTCCGGCCTCGGCGCGTTTGCGGATGAATTCGCCAATGCCACCCGCATTCCCTACGCGAAAATCCCGCATTTCCCCCGCTCCACGGCCGTCGGCCACGCCGGGCAACTCGTCATCGGAAAAATCGACGGCGTGGAAGTCGCCGGGATGCAGGGCCGAGTGCATCTCTACGAAGGCTACTCGCCGCAAGACGTCGCGTTCCCCATCCGGGTCTTCTCGCGTCTCGGCGTCAAAGCAGTGATCCTCACCAATGCCGCCGGCGGAATAAGAAAGGAATTTACGCAGGGGCGCCTCGTGGTCATCAGTGATCATATCAATCTGCAAGGCGCGAACCCACTCTCCGGCCCCAACGCGGAAAAATTCGGCCCGCGTTTCCCCGACATGACCAACGCCTATGACAGGAACTTTCGTGAACTGATTCTTGCGGCTGGGCGGCGCCTGAACATCGATTTAGGCGAAGGAGTCTACGCGGCTCTCGCGGGCCCCAGTTACGAAACGCCAGCGGAAATCCGGTACCTACGTTCGATCGGCGCTGATCTCGTCGGCATGTCCACCGTTCCCGAAGTCATCGCCGCCCGCCACTCCGGTATCCGCGCTCTCGGCATTTCCTGCGTCACCAATGCTGCCGCGGGCGTTCTCGACCAACCGCTGGATCACAACGAAGTGCTCGAAACTGCCGAGCGCGTGAAATCCCAGTTCATCGGCCTCCTCCGGGCGGTGATCCCTCAGATTGCTGCTGTTCTATAGCGCGCATCGTGCGAGTTGTCCAAGTTGAGATCCTTCGGCTATCCTCGTCGGATAGCCTCAGGATGACAAGTTTCGGGTGGGGTTTAGTGATGGATTGGATTGCGGTGGGAAGAATCCGTTGTTAATCCAAGCAGGATGCAATTTTCGAGAGGTCCAATGTCCGAACACGACGCCCTCATCGCCGCCGCAGCCAAAGTACGCGAAAACGCGCACGCCAAATTCTCGAATTTCAAAGTCGGCGCTGCCTTACACTCGCCTTCCGGCAAAATCTTCACCGGGTGCAACGTTGAAAACGCCACTTACGGCCTTACCCTGTGTGCCGAGCGAGTGGCCATCTTCAAGGCCATCAGCGAAGGCGAGAGGGGGTTCGACTCCATCGCCGTCGTCACCGACACCGATACGCTTACACCTCCCTGCGGGGCATGCCGGCAGATTATCTGGGAGTTTTGTGGGGATGTTCCCGTCATCCTTGCCAACCTTAAAGGCAAAGTCGAAGTCCTCCGCATGAGCCAGCTCTTTCCGAAACCCTTCGACTCCTCTAATCTGTAGCTCACCCCTTCAGGGGTGAGGATTTCCATAGCCCCGGCAATAACGCCGATGCCGATAAGGATAAAGGGTTCAACGGCGTCAGCAAGATTGCGATGTGGCCGCGAAATTCCTCAGGCCTCGAAGGCCTGAGCTACAGCTCTTACAAGGACCGTTCATGAATCGATTCCACGCCTTCCGCAACCAATTCTTACTCACCGCTGCGTGCCTTCTGAGTCCGAAGCTTCTATTGGGTCAAACTGGTGAACATAAACCACCGCAGGTCGATTTGCTTGTCACCGGCGCAACCATCGTCACCATGGATCCGGACCGTCATGTTATCGAGAAAGGTTTCATTGCCGTGCGAGGTGATGAAATCGTGGCCATGGGGTCAGACGCTTCGCCCTCATTTCTTGCCACTCAGAAAATCGACGCCACCGGCAAGCTCGTTATTCCCGGGCTCATCAACGGGCACACGCATATTCCCATGGTGCTGATGCGCGGGCTGAAAGACGACGTTACCCTGGATGATTGGCTGCGCAAATTTATTTTCCCCGCCGAGGCCCGCAACGTGACCGAGGATTACGTGCGTTGGGGTTCCCGCCTGGCGCTTGCCGAAATGATCCGCAGCGGCACCACCACGTTTGCCGACATGTACTATTTCGAAGACGCCGAAGCCGAGGAAACCAAAGCCGCGGGATTGCGCGGCGTTCTTGGCGAGACGTGGATCGATTTCCCGGTGCCGGACAACAAGAACGTCGCCGAGATGGCCGCTTACACGGAGAAATTTCTGAAAAAGTGGCAAGGCGACCCGCTTATACACGCCGCCGTCGCGCCGCACTCGATCTACACCTGCTCCGAAAAAACTCTGCGCGAGGCCGCCGCGATGGCCCGCAAGTATCACGCGCCACTGCTGATCCACGTCTCCGAAATGCGCAAAGAGTTCACCGACAGCATCGAGAAAAACGGCGCCACACCAGTGCAATATCTGGAACGCATCGAATTCCTCGGGCCAGACGTCCTTGCCGCTCATTGCATCTGGACCGACTACACGGACATGAAAATCCTCGCCGAGAGACAGGTGGGGTGCGTCCACAATCCCTCCAGCAACATGATGCTGGCCAGCGGCGTCGCGCCCGTTGTGGACCAGCGTGCCGCAGGGATGCGCGTTGGGCTCGGCACGGACGGACCTGCGGGCAGCAACAACGACCTGAATATGATGGAAGAAATGGATCTGGCTGCGAAACTCCAAAAGACTTATCGAGTGGATCCGCGTGCGCTCGGAGCCAAGGGCGCGCTGGAAATGGCCACGATTGAAGGCGCCCGCGCGCTGCACATGGAGAAGCAGATCGGCTCGCTCGAAACCGGCAAGAAAGCCGATTTCGTCATCCTTACGCTGGACGTGCCGAATGCCGTTCCGATGTACGACGTCTACTCCCAGATCGTCTACGCCATCAAGGCCAGCGAGGTTCGGAGCGTCGTGGTCGGGGGTAAGACGCTTCTCAAAGACGGCAAGCTGCTCACCGTGGATGAGGCCGCGGCCATTGCAAAAGCGAAAGAATATGGGAAAAAAGTTGCCACTTCGCTTCAATGAAGGGGACGTCCCCCGCGAGGAACTCCCCGGATTTGCGTCTCTCGGGTGCGCGTCTCCGGCGTGTTTTGTTCGGGAATTCTGCCCCCCATTTGCCGCTAAGATTCGCCCTATCAAAATCTTGCACAGCTTTCCCGAAACATCCGCTTGACACCCTCGCAATAGAGAAGTAATTTCTTTCCACTATTTTTCCCCGAACTCAAAGCGTCGTTCGCGCCGCCGGGGACTTCAAAGAGGACTCGCAGCGGTCATTTATCTTTTGCCGCGAATCCAGGGTGCTTCAGTCCCGGTGTTGAAATCGAGAGGGTCGAAGCTCTTGATTTCTACCGCTTTTGGCAATGAGTCCAGGGTTCCTAAAAAGGGGTATGCCTAATGAGCAAGAGAATTCTCTTTGTGCTGATGATTTGCATGACGGCGCTGTGTTTTTCCCAGCTTGCGTACGGTCAGGCGATCGGCAGTTTTTCGGGAACGATCACCGATAAATCTGGGTCTGCTGTTTCTGGGGCCACCGTAAGGGCGACGGCGCAGGCTACCGGCGCGACTCGCGAGACCAAGACGGATGATACAGGGCATTACATACTGAGCCTGCTTCCGGTGGGTATTTACACCATTCACGTTGAGTTCCAGGGCTTTCAGCCTGCTGAATCCAAGGACCTCCGTCTTCAGGTCGACGAGTCCCGCGAACTGAACTTTGCTCTGAATCCCGCCTCGGTCTCCTCGACCGTCGAGGTTGTGGCTAACGCGGTGGCCCTGGAGACGACAAATCCTTCGCTCGGGCAGGTCATCACTTCCCAGGAAGTGGCGCAACTCCCTCTGAACGGCCGCGATTTCGTGCAATTGGCGAACCTCACCCCAGGAACCACCGTAGAAACGACGGGCAACAGCTTTTTCACCACTTCGCCCACCAGTGAGGTGGCCGCGCGTGGTCCGTTCTCTCTGTCGGTCGGCGGGTCGCGTCCCAACGCCACGGACTGGCTCATCGACGGCACAGACAACAACGAATTGACTGCCGGCGGCATCGGCACTTTGTCTTCCATTGACGACATCCAGGAATTCAAAGTCCTCACGTACACGTATTCTGCCCAGTACGGCACCCGTGCGGGACCGACGGTGTTGCTCACCACGAAGTCGGGGAGCAATGATTTTCACGGCTCGCTGTTCGAATTCTTGCGCAACACTTCTCTTGACGCCAAGAGTTTCTTTTCCCCGACCAAGGAAAAATTTAACCTGAATCAGTTTGGCGGATCCATCGGCGGGCCGATTCGCAAGAACAAGACTTTCTTCTTTGTGGACGGCGAACAGAAATTCCAGCGCCGCGGCATTCCAAACACAGGCTTGGTCCCCAGCGATGCCATGCGCAACGGCGACTTTACCAATGATGCGCTCGGTAACCCAGCCGGTAATATTTTCAACCCGAACGCATCAGCCGCAAACACCCGATTCCTATGCGATGCGGCTGGCAATCCCGTTCCCGGGAACGCAAATGGCACCCAGACACCTGTTGCGGGCGGAGGACCCTGCAACAAAATTCCTGGGAATCTCATCGACCCCATCGGCCAGGCGCTGTTGAAATTGTATCCGGAGCCCAACGTCACAGGACAAGGCTTTAACTTCGCCTTCGCGCCCGTTCGCAAGCTGGATGAAACCAAGTTCGACGTCCGGGTGGACCACAACTTCTCTGCCAGCGACACGGCGTATGCGCGGTTCAGCTACGATCAAGCGGTATCGTTCGCGCCGGGCGGTTCGAGTCCCGACGCTCCTTTTGCCGAGGCCAGCGCTTTTGGCAGCAACCAGGGCTTTCAGAACCATGCGCGCAACATCTCCATCGGTGAGACACACATCTTTACGCCGACAACGGTGAACCAGTTCACCTTCGGCTATAACCGCATCTTCGACTACATCACCTCAACGGGAACCGGGAGTTGTGCCGCTGCCAATCTGGCTACCTCCAACCCCCTCGTCGTGGGAATCCAAAACGCGAACCTGGGCTGTACCGGACCGGCCGGTAGCGCCACATGCGGCGCCGGCCAATACAGCTGCGGTTTGACGAGCCTTTTGATGACCGGGTATTACTCGATTGGCGACCGCGGTTATTCCCCGTTCCAGGGCGGCACCAACATCTTCAGCTGGGGCGACACACTGGACGTGGTCCGCGGGAAGCATGATTTCAAATTCGGCTTCGAAATCCGCGACAACCAGATGAACGTCGGCACGGAGGCATTCCAGGATGGATTCTGGGTTCCTCTCAGTTTTGCATACACCCAGAATATCGTGTCTGACGTTCTCATGGGATTGACGTCCGTGGCTCTGCATGATCAGACCTTCAACGGTCCGGTAACCGGTCGCCGCTGGAAGATTTACCGGCCCTATGTGCAAGACGATTGGAGAATCACCAGGGACCTGACTCTGAATCTCGGCATTGCATGGGACCTGGCCACGCCCATCAGCGAAGCGCATGACCGCCAGGCCAACTACATTCCGGCTACGAATCAACTGCTCGTTGCCGGTCAGAATGGCGTAGACGAGTGGGCAGGGGTACCAAGGAGCTGGACAGCTTTCGAGCCGCGCATCGGCTTTGCCTATAAGCTGCGCGGCAGCGACAAGACGGTGATACGCGGAGGCGTGGGCATCTTCCACGACGGCGCATGGAGCATGGGCGCCCAAGGCCTGTGGCAAAATCCGCCCTTCTTCGCCGAGTCTAACCGTTTCGGATTCGGTTGCCCTTTCGTAACCTCGCAATGCGCCGGAGGCAACCCAGCGAACGTGACGGGTATCAGCATTGACAGCTTCCCGCTCTTTAATGGACCACAAACGAGCCTGGCAACATTTCCCGGAACGCTGTTTACCCAGCCGACGAATTTCAGGATCGGGAAGGTACAACAGTTCAACATCAATGCAGAGCACCAACTGCCTGGCAATGTGGTCCTGACGGTCGGGTACGCGGGTGCTCGCGGCAGCCACCTGCTGGTGGCAGGAAACAACCTGAACACCTTCGGCCCAACCAATTGCGCCGTCGGTGTAATCGGGTGCAATGCCGATGGAACTCCATTCGTGCCCTCTTTTGCGCCTCCACTCGGCAACGCCGTTTTGGTCTTCGGGGACTACGGCAAGACCACCTACGATTCGCTGCAGATCAAGGCAGAAACCAAGTCTTCCAGGTACGGCCTCTACGCCCTCGTCGGCTACACCTATTCGAAAACGTATGACAATGGCTTGTCTGACGGCTTGGGCTCGCTGTTGAGCGCGCCCTACTTCCCGCTTCCTAACTGGGGGCGGCTCGACTGGGGATTGTCGCAGATCAACCTTAATCACAGCTTCACCGCCAGCGTGGTCTATGACTTGCCCTTTGGCCGCGGGAAACAGTTTGGCAGCAATTGGAATAATGTAACCAATTCGCTGCTGGGCGGCTGGCAGTTGACCCTCATCGAGAAAATTACCTCAGGGTTTCCTGTGCCTCTGGTGGATAGCTTTAACCAGTCTGGCGTGTTCTTCAACAGCGGCGGCAACGGCAACAATTTCAACCGCCCGGACCAGGTCAAGGGATGCGATACGTCCGTCTCCAATCACGGACCCTCGGAGCAATACATCAACCCAGCTTGCTTTGTTCCAGCGGTGGGACACCTCGGGGATGCAAATCGTGTGCCGGCATATGGGCCGAACTTCGTGAACACCGACTTCTCCGTGGTCAAGCGGTTCGCTCTGCCCCGTGAGAATATGGGCCTCGATTTCCGGACCGAAATCTTCAACCTGTTCAACCATACCCAGTTCGGAATGCCGGTGAATGACATCAGCGCACCAGGAGGATCATTTGGCCAGGTGCAAAGCACGGTGAACAACCCGCGCCTCGTTCAGTTCGCCTTGAAACTCACTTTCTAGGACTGAACTTGATCAACGCGATGCGGTTTACTTCCTTCCGACCCACGGCGCAAGCCGTGGGTCGTTTTGTTTTTGGAGCGGCAATACTGGCGCTGGTTTTTGTGTGTGGCGCTTCGGCGCAGACCCGGCGCAAGGTGATCATCAATCAAGATTGCTCCGGGCCGGGCGGGAGCAACATGCAGACGCTTGCCACGCTTATTCAGTCGCCGCAGGTTGAGGTTCTCGGAGTGACTATCGTCACCGGAAACCAGTGGCGCGATGAGGAGGTCGTACACGCGCTGCGCCTGCTCGAAGTCATGGGCCGCACCGACATCCCCGTGGTTCCCGGAGCGGTCTTCCCTTTGGTCCGAACGCGCGAGGAGGCGCAACTCTGGCAGGAGCGCTATGGCAAGGCCGGCTACGCCGGTGCGTGGGACGGCCGCTGGTATCACGATCCGTTTGTGGTGCCGCCTCCCAAGGAAGGCTCGCCTACGACCAAAGCGTCCACGGAAGACGCGGCGCACTTCCTGATTCGCATGGTGCACAAATATCCGCACGAGGTGACCATTTACGAAGGCGGCCCGATGACCAACCTCGCCCTGGCGCTGCGCATTGATCCGCAGTTCGCCGAACTCGCCCAGGAACTCGTCTTCATGGGCGGGAGCCTGAATCCGGCCACGGACAATCCGGAGTTCGTCAACACGCCCCGGCACGAATTTAATTTTTGGATGGATCCCGAAGCCGCCGACGCGGTGCTTCACGCCAACTGGAGAAGAATCACCTGCACGCCGGTGGACATCTCCATCCGAACGCGGCTGACGCAGGCGATGGTGGATGAAATTGCGAAGGCCGGAACTCCGCTGGCGCAGTATGTCTCGAAGTATTACATGCACGGCCCCGGCGCCGACTTCATGTGGGACGAGCTGGCGGCTGCCGCGTGGATCGATCCTTCGGTCATCACCAAGCGCGATGTGCGCTACATGGCGGTGGACACGGACCACGGCGCGGCTTACGGGAACACGCTGACGTGGCTCGAAGGCGACAAGCCCAAACGCCAGCTCCAGCGGGTGGAAATCAATGTGGACCTGGACTTTGAAAAATTCTACAAGATGTTCGTCAACCTGATGAGCGCGCCAACCCCGCGCCCCTAACCCGTGTAGCGGCCGCCAGCGGGAAGAAAAAAGAACAAATATAACGCAGAGAAGAGCGGAGGAGAGAAGAGGGTGGAGCAAGCTCCACCCCTACAGTGGGGCACCAACTACGGTTTCCCTGTAATCACAAACTCTCCCAATTCCCGCCGCTCCTTGTCCAACTTCTCTTTCTTTTTAGCGGCAATCTGTTCGTACAGCTCCGATTCCTTCCGCGCCTTCTCCGCTTCCCCGAGCCGGCGGTAAACCTGCGCCAGCCGCAAATGCGCTTCATCCGGCAACTCAGTAAACTCGGCCGCGTTCCGGAAGTCATCCACCGCCTTTGCCATCTCTCCCTTCTCCTCCTCGAGTAATCCCAATTTCAGATACGCCTCTCCCATACGGCCATCGATGGCAATGGCCTTCCGCAGTTCCGCCTCGCGCGTCGCATAATCGCGTTCGCCCTGTCTCTGCTTTTCCAGCGCCACCGCATAGTAGTAGTGCGCCCGGGCGTCTTCCGGCCGCAGCGCCGCATAGCGATGGAACGCTTCCACCCATTCCTGTGGCTCGCTCTTCGCCACTTCCTGCACCTTCCCCAAGAACAGATAAGGCCGCGGATCCGCCGGATCCAGCGCAATGGCCGCCAGCAGCCACAGGGCCGCCTCCTCATTTAAATCCCGGGCATAAGCCGCCGCCCCGAGGCCCACCAGCATACGAAGGGATTTCGGATGCAGCTGGTGCCCCATTCCAAACACCTTGGCGGCCGGAGCGTCCGCGCGGTGCAATAGCAATTCCGCGCCCCACGCAAAAATATTGGCCTCCGTCGGCGCCATTCGTGCGGCTGACTCGTACTCCTTCACCGCTTCTACGGGCTGCCCTTCGGCTTCCTTGATCTCTGCCATCAGTGCGTGCAATCCGGCGGTTTCTTTCTCTGTTGGGATCCTCTTGGCGAGCTCTTCTGCACGCTTGGGATCTCCGATCCGCAAGTAAGCCAGCGCCAGCGAGTAATCAGCACCATAGGCATCCGGCCTCAGCTGGAGCGCCCGCTCCAGGTACACAATGGCATCCTTGGGCCTGCCGGACTGGATCAGTTTTTGCCCGGCCTCCCAATTTGCTGCAAAATCTTCCGGAGCAACCTTGGGCAGGTCCGCGGAAGCCCCCGTATTTCCCCGTGAATCGGGAGTCTCTTTTGCCAACGACGCTGTCTCTCGCGCCAGCGCTTCCTTCGTCGGCAGCGTCACGTTCGAACCATGTCCGCCTACGTTGCTCGGATCCGTCACTCCCGCCACGGTAAATTGAGGCTCATCCGAATATTCCAAAACCTGCGGGGTGTTTTTCCCTGGAGGGGCATCCTTTTCCGCCACCAGCAATAGACTCAGTGTCTTTGTCTCTCCACGCCCAACCGCAAACGGCCCCTCGACCCGCTCGACATAGCCCGGCTTCCGCGCTCGCAAGGCATACGTACTGGCCGCAACCCCGCTGAAACGGAAGTGTCCGCTCTCATCCGTTACGGCGGCTTGCGTTCTCCCCCCCACCTGGTCGTCCAGCGACATTCGCGCATCCGCGAGCGGCCGTTTCCCTGCGTCCAGCACGACTCCCTCGATCACACCGCCGCTCCCCTGCGCGTTGAGCAGAGACGCGCTCAGCAACCACAGGCAGAGCACCCCAAGTGTAACTCGGGACGATTTGAGATGAAATTTAGCCAAGGCTTGTCACTCTAAGGGCGTCCGTCGAGAATGCCCGAAAAACCTTAGGGCCTATACTACTCTCCCAACTCTTCCAACTCCTTCTTAGCCTGCGCCTGCTCTGGATGCACCTTTAATAGTTCCTTCAAGGTAGCTCGCGCTTTCTGCTTGTCCCCCTCAATTGCGTACACCCGCGCGAGGTTCAAGTACGATTGCGCAAATTCCGGGGCTACCCGAATCGATTCCGCAAAGCTCTTCTTCGCTTCCTCCGGCCGCCCGGTCCGCAAATACAGAATCCCCAGGTTGTTCAGCGCCTCCGGATACGCCGGCCGAGCCGTCAGCGCCTTTTGCAAGAACTCATACGCTCTTCCAGTATCGTTCAGTTGCGCGTACGCCATTCCCAAGCCGTAATTCGCGTCCGCATCCTCCGGATTCAAAGCCAGCGCATGCTCCAAAGTTTTTCTTGCGGCGTCCCAATCCTTTTTCTGCCGGTAGGCATTTCCCAAATTCTGCAGCGCCACCGGGTGCTCCGGCTGAATCGCAAGGGCATTCTGAAAATAACCGATTGCCTCGTCCGTCTTCCCTTCCCTCGCGGAAAGAATACCCAGGTTGTTCCATGCATTGGGCAGCGTAGCCGGATAATCCGCTGTTGCCTTTACCGCTCGTTCGAAACACTCCCGCGCCTCTTTCGATTTCTTCTGGTCCAGATAAACGCTGCCAAGCCCGTAAAGCGGCTCCGCACCGCCGGGATCTTCCTTCGCCGCCAGCAGAAAATATTCTTCCGCCGGCTCCAGATATCCGCGCTCGTAAAACACGGCGCCAAATGACAAATAGTTTCTTCCAATTTCGTAGGTCTCGCTCACGCCGGCGAACGGCAATCCCCGCTGCATTCGCTCGGCGGCCGTCTTCGGAATGCGGCGAAAATCCGCTTCGACAATCTCCAGTTGCAGCGTGCCTTGATAAATCTTCGCGATGTTCCCCTGCGCGTCCAGCAGGAACGCCGTCGGCAGCCCCATATCCCGGTGCCGGTCAAACAGCCGGCCGTACAAAAGGTTGTAAACGGCGACCAGTTCCTCGGGTGCGCTCACGACCGGGAACGTCGACTTGCCAGAACTCTTTGCCGCGGCGGCATCCAGCACAACCAACTGCAAGCCGTCTCTTCTCCATTTACTTAGCGCCTTTTGAAAATTCGCGAGTTCCGCATCCCAATCGGGCAGCTCCGCCGAGCCGAAATACAACAGCACCGGCTTCCCGCGCCACGACGAAAGGAGTTCCTCTTTTCCGCTCGATTCTGAGACACGAAAATCCGGCGCCGCCACCGGCGCCAGCAGCCACGTCTCCACCTGCGCAGGCAGTTGCTCTGTATAGCTGAATGGTTTCAAAGTGTTCGGCTGTTCACGTTTTGCCGGCGCGGCAAACGCTTCCTTTCGTACTCGCTCCGATCCTTCCTCAATCCAGATCCGGTGACCCGCCGGGAGATCTTCGAACCTCTGTTCCAGCCCGTTCGGCCACTGAACCGTCGCTCGGACAGGTCCCTGGGCCGCTCCCAATCCGAAGAACAATTCCTTGCTGTGCTGGGCCAGAAATCCGGATCCCGCCTGCACAAACTTCGACTGCCGCCCCGCGCCGGTTTCGATGGTCACCACCGCCCCGATTGCATCTCGATTGCTTTTCTTTCCCTGCAAGCGAAATGCAATCGCCAGCGGTAATTGCGGCGTCACATTTTTCAAGAACCTCAGTTGCGGTCCGTTCCGATTCTTCAGGACCACTTCGACGCGGCCGTCGTGATCGAAATCGGCCAGCGCAAATGTCCTGCTGTCCTCGCCAAAATCCATGCCCGTAATTCCCGACACATCTGTAAACGTCCCGTCGCCCATGTTCAGGTAAAGCACGTTGCGCTCGTAGCCGCTCCATGTCGCATCCGAGCGAATCAACTCATTCACTGCGTTCCATCCCTGTTCGTACGCGCCGCCGGGTTTCGCCCCATCCGGCGAATTTGCCACCACCTGCCGCCAGAAAAAACTGTTCAAGTCCTCCTTCCGCGGCCCTGAAATCATTCCATTCGCGATGTACAAATCCGGCAGCCCATCGTGGTTGAAATCCCACTGGTCGCTCGACCAGGCCCACCGCCCCATCAGCGTTCCCGAGCGCGAACCCGCATCCTCAAACTTTCCGCCGCCGCGGTTCCGGTAAAGGCAATTCCCCATCGCGTGCCGCCGGTACATTGCACGCGCTTCTTCGCTCGCGTTCTTTTGAAAGTCTTCCAGCATCGAAACCCGCAGCCCCGCCGCCGTCCACATATCCGCCACATACAGGTCCTGCCGCCCGTCCCCATCGAAATCGAGCCAGCTCACGCTCATCCCCGCGCCAACATCCTCCACTCCCGCCTCTTTCGCCACGTCCGTAAACGTGCCGTTTGCATTATTCTTATAGAGATTCTTCCGCCCGAAATCGTTCACCACATACAAATCGGGCCAGCCGTCCCCGTCATAATCCGCCCACCCGCAGCAGAAGCTGAATCGCGTATTATTTTTATCCAGCCCTGTCTCCCTGGTCACATCGTGAAAGCTGGCGTCGCGTCCGTTCCGCATCAGGAAATTCGGCGGCCCGTTTTCCGCCGCGTAGTACGGCATCGGATACCGATATTGGTCCGTTCCCTGATAATAGGTGTATAGACAAAAATAGATGTCCAGCCACCCGTCGCGGTCGTAGTCCGCAATCGCCGCGCCCGTAAATGTCCCCTGTGGCGGGCGCGCAAAATGAAACGCATCCGGCCGCAACCGGAATTTTCCGCCGCCCACGTTCAGAAACAGCAGCGGCCCGCCGGCCCGCACGACAATCAAATCCTGCTTTCCGTCGTTATCCACGTCCGCAAACAGTGCGCACGCCGTGTTGTCCAGAATTCCCGTTCCTGATGCTTCCGTAGCGTCCTCAAAGGTCCCGTCGCCGCGATTCCGGTACAACCGGTTCGGCAGCCCCGCCGGCTGGCAAATATATAGGTCATCGAACCCGTCGCCGTCAAAATCCCCCACCGCGACCCCGTTGTGCCCGTAAATATCGATTCCGCTGGCGCCATCCATCACCGTGCGCCACGTATCCACGCCCGGCACAAATTGCGCGGCATAAGAAGGGCAACTGGTAAATGCTTCGAGTGCAATATCCTCGAACACCCGCGCCAGCGACCGGCTGCGTGTTTCCTCCACGTTTCGCCATTTGTGCAGCCGAATTTGCGCACCCGGGTCGATCTGCCACTCCAGATCCAGATTTCCGATCCGCTGCTCGCGATAGAATCCACGTCCCTCACCGACGAGTTCATACCTCACGCGGGTATGGATTCCGACGCTTTTTTCTGTGGAAATGGGCGAGGGCAAATCTGCCTGGATTTGGGTGATCTGGAATTCCGCTGTCAGCAGTTTTGAGAGATGCCTGACCGCAGAACGCCATTCGGCCACAAACTCTCCGCGTCCGATGCCCAGTGTCTCGGAAAATTTCGCTTCCGAGACCTGAAAAACCCCGCCGTCTTTCCCCCGAACCTGCAAATTCGCTGCGAACGAGTTCGCCATAAACTTTCCGCTCATCACGCGTTCCAGCGCGGTCGTCTTCTCCGGCGCCACTCTCAGCTCGGTGGCCCACTCTTCGAAGACTTTGGCAATTTGATCCTGATAAATCTCTGTGGGGAAAGTGTCGTTCTCCGCGCGCGCCTTTTTCAGCAGAGCCTCAATCGCGCGAGGAGTTTTGTAGACGGGATGGACGTGAAAATCCGGCGGGAGGCTTGAATCTCGGGGAACAAGGGGGGAATCAATTCGCGGCAACCACAGCCCTGAAGGCAAAAACACCAGCGCCGCCCCTTGGCTGTATTTCAGGAATTCACGCCGGCTCAATCCGGCAAACCGCCGCTTCTTCCCCGGCCAGCTCAGAAAAATTCCTCCAATCGTGCGGCGTGAAGCCCGAATCTAGCATCGGCCCACCCCTCGGTCAAGCTTACCCCACACGACGGACTGCTGGGGACGCCGCAAACACAAGCCTCTTGCACCACAAAGAATCGGGAGCTCCAATTTTGAGCTTTGAAATTTTGGCTGGGAGACCTGGACTCGAACCAGGATAGCCAGATCCAGAGTCTGGAGTCCTACCGATTGGACGATCTCCCAGCAGGGAGAGAAATTGCACGGGGTGCCGCAAGGCTACCCTTCGCACCACCACTGCAACCTTCCTAGGTTAAAACGTCACTCCACCCTGCGTCAACTCGCACCGGGTATCCGCGTCCGCGAGAAGCCCCGCATATGATAGAACCAGTTGCGGGACGCGGCCCCCTCGTGATAGGTTGCCACAACGTCTTGCATCAAAACGCGGCCATCCCGCATCAAAGCGCGGACATGTAGCCGCGTCTTGGTCGGGATGAACCGCACGAGTTAGCAATCATGCTATAGGGGCGGGCGTTCGGAACGTCCGCGAACCAGGCCAATCACCACAATTCAATCCATGGCGGACATCCGGGGGGAATTCATGTTGCTAGAAAACGCGCTAGGCAGTCCACTTTTCTCTCGCCGCGCCCTTGCTCTGTGGCTCGCCGTCATTGCCATTCCGGTGCTCGCCGCGGCGCAGCAACCCTCTGGCGCAGGTACGTCGGGCTCTCCCTCCGCCAAGCCGGACTCGCCCCAGGCGAAGCAGGATGCCACTCCACAGCCGAGCGGCCACAGCCAAAGCTTCATCGGTTACGTCACCAGCCGCTCTATCGTCTTTCCCGATATCGCGACCAATCCCCTGCCCCTGTCTGCGGGCGGGAAATTCAAGATCTTCGTGAACCAGGCCATCTCTCCGGCATATGTCCTCGGTTCCGGCGTCAGCGCCGCGGTGAATCAGGCGAACAACTCTCCGAGCGCCACCGGGCAAGGATGGGAGGCCTACGGCACGCGCGTCGGCTATTCCCTGGCACGCGCATCGTCCACCTCATTCTTCGGCACCTTTGTCTTCGCTTCGATGCTCCACCAAGATCCACGCTTCTTCCCGGAAAGCCACCCCAGCTTTCTCCACGCCATCAAGTATTCCGCGGAGCGCATCGTGATCACCCGCAATGACAAGGGTAACGATGTGTTCAACTCTTCCGGCTTATTGGGACCGCTGGCCGCCGAAGCCCTTTCCAACTCGTATCTTCCCCGCTCCGAGCAAACCGGTGCTCGCTCCATGGAGCGCTACGGCAGCGATCTGGCCTGGCGTTTCGCGGCAAACATTTTCAAGGAATACTGGCCGACGATCTTCCGCGATATGCACCTGCAGAAGGTTATGCCAAGTCCCGGCGACGCTTCGCGCCCGTGATCCGTTGATTGTGCTTTAGTCCGGGAGCAATCGGCCCTCTTCAAGTCCGGAACGCCGGGGCTATTGTTTCTCCAATTGTTTCCGGGCCGCCCGCAACGCGGCTCGCTTTTCTTGATCCACATTCGGATACTCCAGGTTCATATCCGATAGCGCGTCCACAACCGTTGCCACGACCAGCAGCCGGCAGAACCACTTGTTGTCGGCCGGCACCACCACCCAGGGCGAGTGTTTGGTAGCCGTGTTTCGAATCATTTTTTCATACGCTGATTGGTAGTTATCCCAGTATTTCCGTTCCTGCACATCGGCCGCGGAGAACTTCCAATTCTTCTCGGGATTGTCCAGCCGTTCCAGGAAGCGCCGCTTCTGTTCCTTCTTCGAAACATTCAGGAAAAACTTTCGGATCGCGATGCCGTTTCGCGTCAGATACTTTTCAAACGCATTGATATCCCCGTACCGGTGCTTCCAGAAATGGTCGCCGCGAAATTCCTTGGGAATCCTCTGTTTTTCCAGAATTTCCGGATGGACTCGCGCCACCAGCACCTCTTCATAATAGGACCGGTTGAAAATCCCGATCTTCCCCCGAGCCGGCAGGCGCCGGTTCGTCCGCCACATAAAATCGTGCGCCAACTCCTCGCTTGATGGTGCTTTGAATGAAAAAACCTCCACCCCTTGCGGGTTCACGCCGGACATGACGTGTTTGATCGTGCTGTCTTTCCCCGCCGCGTCCATCGCCTGAAAAATGAGCAGCAAGCCCCAGTTGCTCTGCGCGTAAAGCTTGTCCTGCATTTCGCTGAGCAGCGCCACTCCCTCTTCCGTTAACCTCTTCGCCTCCGGCTTATCTTCCGAGTTCAACCCACGCGTGTCGGCTGGATCATGATCCTTAAGCCGGAATTTCTCTCCGGACTCCACCACATACGGTTCAATAAACTCATGAACGCGCTTGGCCCTCATTTTCTCCATCGCTGCCTCTTCTCCGCGTCCCCTACTTGCCTGAGCGTGTTTTGCGAATGGCGCTCTTGCCCTGCGAACACCACGCTAAATCTTCTTTTTTTTTTCGTCTACAAGCTCTCGCATCTTCCCGCCCTCAATCGCGTACTCCACCCCGCCCCACGTCACCCGGTTGGACACAAACCCCGCGATCCAAACCGCAAAGTAAATCGCATCCCGCACCGGCACCAGCCACAATTTCTTTCGCAACACTTCGTCCCCCACGCCCCACACGCCAACAACCCAGGCCAACACCAACCGCAGCACGAGGTACGCCCCCAAAAATCCCGCCCTCAGCCAAGCCGAAGGCGCCAGCATCGCCGCCAATACGCACCACGGCAATCCGTGGGTGACCACCAACCCGAAAAACGACGCAGGTCTCACCATCCGCACGGTCCGCGCCCAACGCACCTGGTGCTCCCAGAATCCCTTCAGAGTCTGCGCCGGATACATCGTCCAAACCGCCTCTCGCGACAGCAGCGTCTTGCCGCCCGCTTTGTGCACCCGATTTCCAATCTCGTAATCATCCGCCAGCAGGTCCGCCAGGGCCTCATACCCGCCGATCTTCGCAAGCCACGCTTTCGTCGTCGCCACTGAAGCGCCCAGGGCAAACGTCACCTTGCCCGGCAAATTCGCCACCAGCGCCCCCGCAAAAAAGTCACTGGCCGCTCCGGCCGCTTCCACTTCCGCCCAGAAATTCCTCTCGGCCACCCCGCGATAAAAACAACTAACCACGCCGACGGAGGGATCCGCGAATTCCGCAACCACATTTTTCAGGTAGTCCGGTGACACGCGCACGTCACCATCACTCTGCACGATGATTTCGTGCCTCGCCTCCTGCGCCAGCAAAATCAGGTTATTGACTTTCTGGTTGGAACCTATCTTCGGGGCGCCTGACAGAATCCGGATCGAACACCCTGGAAAATCCTTCATAGCCTGCCGGATCAGGGGCACAGCCGGATCTCCCATGTCATTGACGCAAAATAAAATTTCGTAGTCTGGATAATTCTGACGGCAGAAGCTTTCAAAATTGATCCGCGAAGCGAAATCCACTCCGTGCACGGGTTTCAGCAAGCTCACCGGCGGGGCGAACGCCGACAAGCGCCCGGCGCGGCCCACCAGAAAAAATCGCAGCGCGGCAAAAATCGCAACCAGATAATAGGCAAGCGGCGCAGCCGCCAACACCAGCAAGCCCGTGCGCCAGATGGAAATGTCACTCAGCATTCGAAGTTCAAAGCGCCTGTAGCGGCGGCCATTCGAGGCGTGCGCCTTCCGTCATTCCTACGACTGATTGCCCGCATCTTTCCGCAGCACCATGCGCTCGCCCTGCAATTCAAACCGGCTGCTCCGCCAGGCTATTTTCGTCCCGCCAAAACTCATGCACCACACGATGAATCCCAGTAAATCGCGCGTCGGGTAAAGCCAAAGTTTCTGCAGCAGCGGCCGGTCGCGCAACACGACCCAGCCCACAGCAAACGCCATGATCCACCTGTTCACCACCGCCAAAGCGAGCAGTCCTATTCCCCACGCCCATTGACCAAGCAAGCCAGCCGCCAGCAATCCCGCGATTCCAAACGGCATGGCAAAAATCAGTCCCATGCCCAGATACCCTTTGGGCCGGCAATATCTTTCCGTTACTCTCCAGCGCAACTGGTTCTGCAGCATTTTTCGGAACGTGCTCTGGTTCACGATGTGGTCAATTACGTGGCTCGACAGCACCACCCGGTATCCCGCCTTGTGAATCAGGTTTCCCAGAATAAAATCGTTCGCCGAATAATCGTAAAACCTTTCGTACCCGCCGATTTGCTCCAGCGCTTCTTTGCGTACCGCGATCGTCGGACCCAGCCCGAATTTCATACCCTCCAGCAGATTCGCCACCAGCGCGCCCGACGGTTCTTCCACGGACATCAGCATGGCGGTCTGGTTCGACCAGAAATCGCCCACGTTTTTCCCGCGATAAAGGCACGTGGTCATAGCGATTCCCGGCTTCAGCAGCGGCGCAACCACCTCGCGTAAGTAGTTGGGAGCCACTTCGACATCGCTGTCCGATGCCACAATCACGGCGTACTTCGCCGCCAGCGAAAGGGTATGCAGTGAGTAGGTCTGCGGATTCGGCCACGGTGGAAGGCCGTGTACGATGATGCGGCTCTCCACCTGCGGATACCGTCCGCTTACCTCCCGCACAATTCCGAGCGCCGCGTCATCCTCGGAGTCCGCCCCGAACAAGATCTCAAAACTCGGATAATTCTGCCGGAAAAAACTCTCGATATTCTCGCGGAGCTGGGGTTCCAATCCGTGCACGGGCTTGATCATAGATACAGCCGGCAATTCCGCATCCGCCGGCACCGGCTCCAGCAATTGCCGCGACTCAGCCCGAAACTTCCTCACGGCCGCCAGCACCAAGCCCAAGTAAACCGTGGAACTAAGCGTCCCGACGATCGCAATCGCCAACAAAATGTACCCAACTATCTCCAAACCTAATCCCTCATGTGGCGCAGCCATTCTTGGCTGTGCTCTTTGCTCTTTCTAAACTAGCTCTACGCTTTCTGCCTGGCATACAACAATTCCGCGTCCCGGATCAACGCCATCATGGACTCTCGCAACGCCTCTCTTGAATTCCTCTTATTTTTCCAGCCCAGCGCGCGAATCCGATCCGTGTTCAACCGCACCACCGCCACATCGCCCTTCCAGCCGCGGTCCCCGCCGGCAAACTCAAACTTCACCTTGCTGCGTTCCAGCGCGAGGCATTCCACCGCCAACTCGGCGATCTCTTTCACGGTAATGTAATCGCCGGTCGCCACATTGTACGTCTGAAATTTCTGCGTTGTTTTCTCATGGGCCGTCAGCACCGCTGCAATCACGTCTTCCACATAGATGTATGACTTGCTCTGGCCACCATCCCCTAGGATCTTCAATCGCCCCGGCTCCTGCCGCAGTGACCTCACAAAATCAAATCCAACGCCGTGCGTCTGCCGCGGCCCCACCACATTTCCAAACCGGCAAACGCACGCCGTCATGTCAAACATGTGGCAATACGAACTGATCAGCACCTCGCCGGCCAGTTTGCTCGCTCCATACGTCGAAATCGGCACCAGCGGCCCGTAATCCTCCCCGGCCTCCACCATTCCCAACTCGCCGTAGACTCCGCTGCCCGACGCGTACAAAATGCGTTTCGCCGAAGTCAGCCGCATCGCCTCCAGCACGCGCTCCGTCAAATACGTTCCTTCACGAAAATCAATGTCCGGCTCTGTGGCGGCCCGCGCAATATCGGGATTCGAAGCCAGGTGAATCACCACTTCGCTGCCATCCATCGCCCGCTTCAGCGCTTCGATATCCTTGACGTCGGCTTTTACAAATTTAAACTTCGGATTCGCCAAATGTTTCGCAAAATGCCACTCCCGCCCCGAACTCAGGTTGTCGTAAATCGTCACCGACTGAACGCCCTCGGTGCCCAGCAAGACATCCGTAAAATGCGAGCCAATAAATCCCGCACCGCCCACAATAAAGAACCGCCCCATCTTCATATTCTTCTCCGTGCCCTCTGTGCTCTTACCTCAGTGTCCTCTGTGTTAAAATCCGTTTCTTGATCGGCTGCAAATTGGTGATCCCTGCCAATCGGGTGGAAAATTTCTTTACACGCAGGATATAAATTAATCATAGTCGACTCCCTCCCCACCGTCGACCTCAAAACCCTCCGAATTTCTCCTGCTCATGTTCTAATAGAGAAAAGATTCCTGGAGCATACCGCATGTCCGCAGTCCCAAATTTGCCGCGCCCCACGCGCGTCCTGATCACCGGGGGCAGCCGCGGCATCGGCCTTGAAGTGGCCCGTGATCTCGCCGGCACCGGCCACCAACTCTGGCTGGCCGCCACCACCGAAAAAGTTCGTGAGGCTGCCACCCAACTCGGCTCCTCGCACCGTGCCTCTCGCGTGGACATCGCCGACCCCAATTCCGTCACTTCCCTCCTCGCTGAAATTCGCCGCGAATGGCAGGGTCTCGACGCCGTCATCCACTCCGCCGCCGAACTCGGTCAAACCGGCACCTTCTGGCAACTCGACCCCGAGGAATTCGCGCACACGCTCCGCGTCAACTCCGCTGGAGCTTTCTTCATCGCAAAGGCGTTTGTCCAGTTGTGGCTTGAGACCCCAAATCCTCATTCGCACCGCGGTAAAATGGTTTTCTTTGCCGGAGGCGGGGCCGGCTACGGCTATCCGCAATTTCTTCCCTACGGCACTTCCAAGGCGGCGGCCGTCCGCATGTGCGAAACGATGGCCATGGAACTCGACGCGGCCGAAATCGCCATCGACGTCAACATCATCGCTCCCGGTGCAAACGAGACCTCCATGCTCGCCGCCGTTCGCGCCGCCGGCGGGGAAGTCCGCACGGTCGTCCCCTTCTCCAAGCCCATCGCCCTCTGCCGCTGGCTCCTTTCTTCCGCTTCCGATGGCGTCTCCGGCCGCTTTATACACGTCAACGATCCCTACCCCACGCTTTCGGCAAATTCGCTTCGCACGGAAGCTCTCAAACTGAGGCGCATCGACTTATGAAACTTCTCGTCGCCGGCTCCGGCCTGATTGGGGCGCAGCGCATTCAGGCGCTCACCAAGCTACCTGCCGTTTCCGAAATCACCGTGTTCGATCCCAAAGTACCCGAAGGCACAAAACTCTCGCCAAAGGCCACAGCCGTAAACGAGCAAGCCGCCTTCGGCAAAAAGTACGACGCCGCCGTCGTCGCCACTCCGCACGACGCCGCCGTCGAACTCCTGCCGAAGATCTTTCCACTCGCTCCCAACGTGCTCGTCGAAAAGCCGCTCGGGCGCACCAGCGCCGAGACAGAAAATCTCATTGCCGCCGCAAAAAAATCCGGCAGCCGCGTCTTCGTCGGACTTAACTACCGCTTTCTGAAGAATGTCCAGCACCTTCACAAGCTCCTTTCCTCCGGCGAATATGGCAAAGTGCTCGGTGTCGACGCTGTCCTCTCGCACGGCGCGCAACCCGGATACGAGAAAAGCTGGAAGACCGACCCCATCCGCTGCGGCGGGGGTGTCTGCATTGATCCTGGCATTCACCTGTTCGACCTCTTCGTTTGGATATTCGGCGGCGCTGAACTCGCGGCCGGCCATCTCAGCCGGCAGTTCTGGCAAATCCAGGTGGAAGACCACGCCAGCCTGGTTCTCACTCTTCCCGGCGGGGCGCCAGCCAGCGTCAATCTTTCGCTTTCCAGTTGGCAATCCCGTATGGAGATTACCGTGGAAACCGAAAAGGCGCAGTTCCTTCTCCGAGGCCGCGGCAAATTCTACGGCCCACAGCGCCTGACCACCGTCGCAAAATGGCCGTGGCTGCAGCACGATCAGCCCCGCGAAACCCAATTTGACTATGGAATGGAAGATGTCTCCCTGCAGCAAGAGACCGAGGAGTTCATCACCGCCTGCACCGAACCAAAAGCGAGTCTGAGGATAGCGACGGCCGCCGACGCCTTGCAATCCATGCGCATCGTCGACGCCTGCTATTCCAAGCTAGCTAAGACTTACTAGACTTCGCCCCGCGCGCGGCTGCCGCTACATCCAGCGCATATCCCGCCTTCGCCGCGTCGTTATGAAACATCTTTACCGTATCGAGCGAAAAGTCTCCCAAATCCTTTCCTACATTGTTCAGCTTGGCCAGAATGTCGTTCGTCACCGTAATAATATGGCAGCCAATCTGATCCGCCTGAAAAATATTCAGCAATTCCCGCGGACTGGCCCAGATCAATTCGGCGTTCGGATGCGCGCGCAGAATGTCCACCGCCTCGCGCATCATCGGCACGGGATCCCGCCCCGTGTCCGCTACGCGCCCCGCGAATACCGACACGTTCGAAGCCGCCCCGCCATGCAGCGCCTTCCCCACGTCGCGCACCTGCTCCAGAGTCATCATCGCCGTCACGTTCACGTGAATGCCCTCGTGGCTCAGCCGCCGGATCAGCCCGTACATTGGCTCGCGTTTTGTGTTCGTCACCGGAATCTTCACATACACGTTCTTCGCCCAACCCGCGATGTGCTTCGCCTGTGCCTCCATCGTCTCCTCATCGTCCGCGAACACTTCAAACGAAATCGGCTGTGTCTTGATATGCTTCAGCACTTCCGCCGCAAATTCTTCGTAATCCGCGACGCCAGCCTTGCGCATTAGAGTCGGATTGGTGGTGAATCCCTTGATGTATGGCAGCCGGCTCAGCTCCAGGATCCCCGCCAAATCCGCGCCGTCGCCAAAAATCTTCACCTGCAAATCGGAAACCGCCTTCATTGCGCCACTCCCTTTCGGCAGGCCTGCAAAATCCAATCCGCTGCTTCCTTCAACGAATGCACAGTCGCATCCGCGGGCCGCGCAGGCTGCTGCTCTTCATACCCGCCATCAATAAAAACCGTGCGGCATCCCGCGTTCTGCCCCGCCTCCACGTCCCGCCAGCGGTCGCCAACCATGAAACTTTCCGTTAGATCCACGTTGTGCTTTCGTGCGCTTTCCAGAATCATTCCCGGTTTCGGCTTCCGGCAATCGCAGCGATCGCTGTCCTGGTGATAGCAGACAAAAACATCGTCCACGGGCAACTCCGACGCGAGTTTCCGGTTAATTTCGTCCACCGCCACCCGCGTCGTGATTCCCTTCGCCACGTCCGGCTGGTTCGTCACCACCAGTAGCAAAAATCCCTGCGCCTTCAATTCCCGCAGCGCCAATTTCGCATTCGGCGCCAGAACCAATTCCGCGGCGTTTGCGGGCGGGTGCGGCTTTCCATTCCGCACCACCGCCTGGTTCAGCACGCCGTCGCGATCCAGAAATACAGCTTTGTTCTTCACCGCGTCCCTGCCGTGGATTCCCACTTTGTTTGTTCTACTTTCACCGCCGGGTGCGAAACCAGCAAATGCCACACTACTGCCTGGAACGCCTCCGAGTGCGGCGTGACATGTACTGGATTTACCACCGGTATCAACACACACGCATCCGCGACCTTCGCCGTGTACCCGCCGTCCCGTCCCACCACGCCGATAATTTTTGCGCCCACCGCTCTTGCCAGCTTCAGCGCGGCCACCAGGTTCGGGCTCACATTGCGCTCCACGTCGCCGCCGCCCACGGAAAACACAAGCACCGCGTCGCGCGACTGCAGCTTGCTTGTCTTCAGCCAGCCTTCAAAGACCGTGGCCCACCCCTCATCATTGGTACGCGCGGTCAGCTCCGAAACATTATCCGTCGGCGCATACGCCTCAATCCTCGCAATTTTCCGAAAATCATTCACCGCGTGAGACGCATTCGCTGCGCTACCGCCTACTCCCAAAATAAACAGCCGACCGCCGCTCGCTCGCAACTCTCCAATCATCTTCGCGGCCTTCTCCAGGCTCGCGCGATCGAGTCGCGCCACAATCTCCGCCGCCTCCGCCAGAAACTTCTCCGCAAACAATTCTCCTCCGCTCATGCCTTCGCCACTCCCTGCGACGCGATGAACCGCACCGTCTCTACCAGCCCCGCGGGCGATCCAATTTCATAGAATCTCTGTTTCATTTCCAGTCCCGCCAGTTCCCCATCAGTCAGAATTTCTTGATACAGCTCCGCCAGGTCAAATGATTTGTCCACCGGCACCCGGTCGAATGCCTTCGCCGTGAACGCGCCAAGGCCATAATCGATAAACTTCATCCGCGGCGTCCGCTCCTTCTTGTTGTACGCGAGGATGACGCCGCTTTCAAACTCCACGTTGCTAGTATCCCACTGGCCTTCGTTTCGAAATACGGTCATCAGCGCCTGTTTCCCCGAAACTTCAAATTCCCGCGCTACACCGGCATAGTCGCAGAGCAGATAGGAATCCCCATACAAGGTCAAAAACGCCTTGCCCAGCGCGGGCAGGGCGCGCTTCAATGCGCCGGCAGTTCCGAGCAGTGCGGGCCCATCAAACGAATAGTGCACGTCCAGTCCGAATGCGTGCCCATTCTTCACCACATCCCGAACCATTTCGCCCAAAAATCCAACGCACAAGACCACTTGCGAAACGCCGCCCGCCTTCAACAGCCGCAACTGGTGCGCGATGAACGGCTCTCCATTCACCTCGAGCAGCGACTTCGGAATCTTCTCCGTCGCCGGCCGCAACCGCGTCGCCAATCCCCCCGCAAGTATCGCCACCGGCAGCACTTTTTCCTCTGTTCCTCTGAGCGCTCAGCGTCTCTGCACTAAGCTTTTTGCTTCACGAGTGCACCACAACCGACGTCCCGGCAAAATCAAATCCCAGCCGGACTTCCCGCAATCCGGCCCCGCGCATGGCTTCCCGCACGCGGGTCTTTTGCTCGGTATACAGCAGTAGAAATCCCCCGCCACCGGCCCCAACGATCTTGCCGCCGAGCGCGCCATTCTTTCGCGCCAGCTCATACAACTCGTCAATCGGCCCGTTGCTCATGCCCGGCGAACGCTTCTTCTTATGCTCCCAATGTACGGCCATCAGCTCCGCAAACTTTCGCAAATCGCCCTTCACCAGGGCGTCGCGGCTTTCCACCCCAAGCTGCTTCGTGAAATGCAGGTTCGCCAGCATCTCCGCGCCGTTTTCTTTGCTCTTCGAATCCTGATCCCGCAAAATCTCCGAAGCCGACCGCGCTGTCCCGGTAAAAAACAGCAGCAGATTATCTTCGAGATTCGCCAGCGTCTCCGAAGGCAGTGCCAGTGGCGCAACATTCACCTGCCCGTCCGGAAAAAACTCAAAACTGGTAATTCCGCCGAATGCAGCGATGTACTGATCCTGCTTCCCGATCGGCTCTTTCAGAATATCAATCTCGATATGGCAAGCCTGTTCCGCCAGTTCGTGTGGCGATGCAAACTTCCGGTTGAAGGTGTGCAGCGCGCCCAACAGCGCCGTTGTAAAACTTCCGGACGACCCCAACCCCGTTCCCGCTGGTATATCCGAATGGCTCACAATTTCCAGGTACGGCCCGGTGACCCCCGTCAGCTTCATGGCCTCGCGGATAATCGGGTGATGGATTTCCTCAACCCGTTCCACGTCTTCCATTTTGGAATATTTCAGGTGAATGCGCGGCCAGAACCCGTCGCTGATCGTGATGTACACGTAGCGCGTTATCGCCGCCGACACCACAAATCCCGTGTGTTTCGCGTAATACGACGGCAAATCCGTGCCGCCGCCGCCCAGCGAAATCCGCATCGGGCTGCGCACAATAATCACGCTCGGGCTCCTTTGTGCCTCTAGCTTCTCTCAACCAAACGCTGCAATCCGGATTTCCACGCGCTTAGTCACTACGGTTTGCCAAATCCCCGGTTTTCCGCCGCATATCCATCTTGCAAGGCGAGGGTCCAAATTCAAGAATACCATGCCTATTCACCACCATCTTGGTGTACTCTTTGTGCTTTTCTCAGTGTGCTCTGTGTGAAAAATCCTCCTAATGCCGTACCCCAAGAACCGCGCATGCTAAACTATTCTTTTGCACATAGCCCGATTTTGCAGCCGTAATCCTCTCTGAGGTTTTCATCCGGAATGTTTCGCTCGCTCGGACAACGCACGTGGCCCTCGCTCGTCATCCTCACTCTCCTCTGGTTGGCCGTTTTCGGCCCCGGCCTCTTCACCCCGCCGCTGCAGGATGACGTTGACGCCTCCCACGCCGACGCGGGGCGGGAAATTCTGGTGCGTCACGACTGGGTCACGCTGCACGAAAACAACATCCGCTACCTTGAAAAGGCTCCGCTTCCCTACTGGGGAATCGCCCTCGGCATCAAACTCTTCGGCGTCCACACCTGGAGCGCCCGCCTGTCGCTGCACTTAAGCGTTCTCGCGCTCGCCTTCCTGCTCTACTTCTTTGGCCGCCGCTTCCTGACGCCGCAATCGGGCTTCTGGGCTGCTGTGCTCTTTCTCACTACCATCGGCCCGTATCTCTTCACCCGGATCCTCATTCCCGATGTCACTATCGGACTCTGGATTGGCATTGCCCTCTATCTTTTCCTTGATGGCTGGCAATTCGAAAAGCCCACGCTTCTCTCCTGCTGGGGCATCGCCGTCGTCGTCGCGCTCTGCGTCCTCACCAAAGGACTCATCGGGGTGGTTTTTCCCTGCGCCATCATGTTCATCTTTCTGCTGCTGGCGCGCGACCTGCGTCACTTGCTGAAGATGCATCTTCTTTCGAGCACTGTGGTATTTCTTCTTGTCGCCGCACCCTGGCACATCTTCGCGGCCCTCGCCAATCCTCCCGCGGGCCAAGCCAAAGGTTTCCTCTGGTTTTATTTCGTCAATGAACAGTTCCTCCGCTACCTCGGAAAACGCTATCCTGTCGATTACGACACCGTCCCCATTCTTCTCTTCTACGGCCTGATTTTTCTCTGGTTCCTGCCCTGGAGTTCTTTCCTTCCCCAGGCGCTGGCCCAGGTTCGGTTTCGGTTGCCGCGCATTGCCAGCGTCCGCCGCTCCAGCGAAGCCGTCCTGCTGCTGCTCTTCTGCTGGCCTGCCGTCGTGCTTCTCTTTTTCAGCTTCTCCACGCGCCAGGAATACTATCTCGCGCCCGGACTTCCGGGCCTCGCTTTGCTCCTCGGCCACTGGATGGCTCAGGAGTCGGAAGCCCCCATCGGGTCATCCATCGCCCGCGCGGGCCGCCGCTCCGCAACGGTCCTTCTCGTGTTTGGGCTGCTCGTCGCTGCGATCACCGGCACGCTCGCTATAACCTCGCGCACGCCGGCCGCGAATCTCGAACTGTTCGACCTACTCAACAAAAATCCCAATCTTTACGCCCTCTCTCTCGGCCACATGCTCGACCTCACGGGCGACGCCATGGGCTTCTTTCGCGGCCCGCTGATCGGCACCGCGCTCGCTTTCCTCTTCGGCACTTTGCTCAACTGGTTTTTCCGCCGCCGCGGAAAAATTCAGGCGGCCAACTGGGCGCTGGCCGCCATGATGATTGTCTTCATCGAGTGCGCGCACATCTCGCTCGGTGTTTTCTATCCGATCCTTGGCTCCCAGCAATTCGCCGCCACCCTCAAACCGCTTCTCCAGCCCGGTGACAAAATCTTCATGGACGG
>DASYXF010000032.1:0-3365 GCA_035935335.1 Candidatus Acidiferrum sp. | reverse complement strand
GCGGCTCGGAGTGAATTTGCGCATTGCCACTCCGGCGAGTTATGCCCCACCGCAAGATGTGCTGGCCGACGCCAAGCGCGTGGCGAAGGAAACGCGCGCGAAGATTGAACTCTTCACCAATCCCGCGGAAGCGGTGGAGGGCACGCAGGCGGTTTACACCGATTCGTGGACCAGCATGGGATTTGAAGCCGAAGAAAAGATGCGCCGCCAGGTTTTCAAGCCATACCAGGTGAATCGGAAGCTCATGGAGCAGGCCGGGCCGGACGCCCTATTCATGCACTGTCTTCCGGCGCACCGCGGGCAGGAAGTCACGGACGAGGTGCTCGATGGCCCGGCTTCCGTCGTGCTGCAGCAATCGGAAAATCGCATGTACGTCCAGAAGGCGATTCTGCACGCGCTGTATACCTGATATCGTGTTCCATCACGAAGGAGAAATGACAGAGTGAAACCGCAAGCTCCCAAACCAAAAAAAGTTGTGCTCGCCTATTCGGGTGGTCTGGATACTTCGATCATTATTCCCTGGCTGCGCGAGAATTGCGGCTGCGAAGTGATCGCCATGATCGGCGACGTCGGCCAGCAGGAAGATCTGCAGGCCGCGCATAAGAAGGCGCTGGTCACCGGCGCGTCCTCGGCATACATCGAAGACCTGCGCGAAGAGTTTATTCGCGATTACATCTGGCCGACGCTGCGCGCCGGCGCCGTTTATGAACACACCTACCTGCTCGGCACATCGATGGCGCGGCCGGTGATTGCGAAGCGCCAGGCCGAACTTGCGCTGCAGCTTGGCGCGGATGGGCTTTCTCATGGCTGCACCGGCAAGGGCAACGACCAGGTGCGCTTTGAACTGGCGTACAAGGCCATCGCGCCGAATGTGCAGATCATCGCTCCCTGGCGCGAGTGGAACATCGATTCGCGCGAGGACGCGATCGCCTACGCGGAAAAGCACAAAGTACCCGTGGAGCAGAGCAAGAAAAATATCTACAGCCGCGACCGCAACATCTGGCACCTGAGCCACGAGGGCGGCGAACTCGAAGACCCGGCCAACGCCCCGAATGAGGCCATGTGGCAGTGGGTTGTTTCGCCGGAGAAGGCTCCGGACAAGGCGGAAGAGGTCGAAATCGGCTTCGAAGCCGGTACGCCGGTTTCCGTAAACGGCACAAAGCTCGGCCCGATTGAATTGCTGAATACCCTGAACGAAATTGCGGCGAAGCATGGCATTGGACGCACGGACCTGGTCGAAAACCGCCTCGTGGGCATGAAATCGCGCGGAGCATATGAAACTCCTGGCGGCACGCTGTTGGTGACCGCGCACCAGGAACTCGAACGGCTGACCGTTGACCGCGAGACCGCGCACTTCCAGCAGGCGCTTTCGGTACGCTACGCGGAGTTGGTTTACTACGGCCTGTGGTTCTCGCCGCTGCGCGAAGCGCTCGACGGGTTTTTCAACGTGGCGCAACAGCGCGTGACCGGCTCGGTTGGCCTGAAATTGTGGAAGGGCACGCTGAACGTCACCAAGCGGCTCTCGCCCTACTCTCTCTATCGCGCGGACCTTGCCAGCTTCACCATGGGCCGCTACAACCCGAAGGACGCCGAGGGCTTCATCAACCTTTTCGCTTTGCCGGTCACGGTGCGGCCGAAAGCGAAGGCCGAAGGCAGCAAGTCGTAAAGAGAGTTTTCGGTCCTTAGTTCATAGTTTTTAGTAAATCGACTGAAAACTGATTACTTATTACTGAACACTTTTCAATGACTGAACGCAAAGACGATCGGCTATGGGGAGGGCGGTTTGAAAACGCGCCCAACGAGGATTTCGACGCCTTCCAGAGGTCCTTTGCGTTTGATCGCCGGCTGCTGCCTTACGAAATTGCCGTGGATCGCGCCTGGGCAAGGGCTTTACAAGGCGTGGGCATCTTCACCGAAATGGAAGTGCGGCAGACGCTTGCCGCTTTGGACAAGATTACTGCGCGAGCGCGATCCGACAAAAACTGGCTGGATGCTTCAACCGCGGAAGATGTTCACCAATTTGTTGAGAATGCACTGGTGGAAGAACTCGGGCCGCTTGGCTGGAAGTTGCACACGGGGCGCAGCCGCAACGAACTGGTTGCCACGGATTTTCGCCTCTTTGTCATCGACGCTGCTTCAGACATTCGTACGAGTCTGTTGGCCTTGCTGAATGGCTTCCTGATGCAAGCGAAGGCCAACCTGAAGGTTCCTATGGCGGGCATGACCCACATGCAGCATGCCCAGCCGATTCTCCTTTCACATTTCCTGATGGCTCACGCCGAGGCGTTTTCGCGTGATCTGACACGCTTGCAGTCCGCCGCCACGAGCGCGGACGCCTGCCCGATGGGTTCTGGCGCCCTGGCGGGCTGCTCATTCGCGATTGACCGCGCGGCGTTGGCGAAGGAACTCGGCTTTTCCCGCATCACCGCAAACAGCCTCGACGCGGTCAGCGATCGCGACTTCGCGCTCGATTATCTTTTCGCGCTTGCGGGTATTGCTACGCACCTGTCGCGCCTAGCCGAAGATTTTGTATTGTTCGCGTCGCAAGAATTCTCCTACGTCGTGCTTCCTGACGAGTACTCGACCGGCAGCAGCCTGATGCCGCAGAAGAAGAATCCCGATGCGTGGGAGCTTTTGCGCGGCAAGACAGGACGGATCACCGCGGCGCTTTTCAGCCTATTCACGACGTTGAAGGGATTGCCCTCCAGCTATCAACGCGACCTGCAAGAAGATAAGGAAGCGCTTTTTGCCGCCCACGATCAGTTGGAAGACATGATCTGGATCGCGCAGGGAGCGTTGGTGGCCACCAAGTTCCGCGCCGACCGGCTCTGCGCCGCAGCATCCAATCCAGCCCTTTTTGCAACCGACGCGGCTGATTACCTGGTTCATCGTGGAGTGCCATTTCGCCAGGCCCACGATCTTGTCGGCAAGGTGTTGAGTGAAGCGGAGAAGCAGGGCAAACCCTGGACCCAGCTTGCGCTGGAAGACGTGCAGAAGATTTCGCCACTTTTCGAAAAGGACTTCCTGCAAGGCCCGTCCGTCGAAAACGCCATCGCCACCAAAGTCGTTCCCGGGGGTACGGCGGAAGAATCGGTTCGGGCCGCCATCGCGCAGCTGGAACTGAAACTCAAACAACTGGAGAAGACATGAGCCTGACGTCGAGCATCTTTACCCTGCAATCCGTATCGCATCGCACGGAGGGTCGGAGGTCCCTTCCGTGAGCAGCGTTCCCGGTCGGCGGACCCTGATTCCATGAAGCACGCCCTCTCCGAAGCCGCTCTCCCGCTGGGATTCCGCTTTTCGGCCACCGCTTGTGGCCTGAAGAAAACCGGGGCCCTGGACCTTGCCCTGCTCTCGAGTGATGT
>DASYXF010000031.1:0-21660 GCA_035935335.1 Candidatus Acidiferrum sp. | reverse complement strand
GTGATGCAGGAAATCGAAGACATCTTTTTTTCCATCGGCTTCTCCGTCGTCGAAGGCCCGGAAATCGAGACGCCCTACTACAATTTTGAAGCGCTGAACATTCCGGAGCACCACCCCGTCCGCGACGACATGGACACCTTCTATCTCGACCTGCCCAAAGGCGCTCCCGGGCCGCTGCTGCTCCGCACGCACACTTCGCCCGTGCAGATTCGCACCATGGAAAAGCGCCAGCCACCGGTGCGCGTCATCGTACCCGGCAAGGTCTATCGCCGCGACAATCCCGACGCCACACACTCCTTCGTTTTCCACCAGATCGAAGGCCTCGCCGTCGACACAGACATTACCTTTTGCGATTTCACCGGCACCATCGAATACTTCGTGAAGCAGTTCTTCGGCGAAAGCGTGAAAACCCGTTTCCGTCCCAGCTATTTTCCGTTCACGGAACCTTCGGTAGAGTTCGACGTCTCCTGCATTTTCTGCGGAGGCAGCGGCACCGCGGCCTCCGGCCAAACCTGCGGTAAGTGCAAAGGCTCGGGCTGGATTGAGCTTTTCGGCGCGGGCATGGTTGATCCCGCTGTTTACGGCTTCGTGAACTACGACGCAAAAAAAGTCAGCGGCTTCGCCTTCGGCATGGGCATGGATCGCCTGGCCATGCTCAAGTACGGCATCGACGACATTCAGGTCTTTTTCCAGAACGATGTCCGGTTCCTGAGACAGTTTCCATGACCTTCTCCGACGCCAAACAACGCTTCTCCAACCGCGTAACGGATTACGTCCGCTACCGCCCCGGCTATCCGGCGGAGATTTTGCCGTTGCTCGAAACCTGGACCAGTTTTCGCCCTGAGCATGTCGTCGCCGACATCGGTTCCGGCACCGGATTGCTCAGCAAGGTGTTTCTCGATTTCGGCAATCGTGTCTTTGGTGTTGAGCCCAACGCCGAAATGCGCGCGGCGGGTGAAGAATTCCTGAGCGGGTATCCTAACTTCACCAGTATTGCGGGTTCAGCAGAAGCCACCACATTGCCATCCGATTCCGTTGACTTCGTGGCGGCGGGTCAGGCTTTCCATTGGTTTCAAATGCCGGCCGCGCGGGATGAGTTCCGCCGCATTCTGCGATCCGAAGGACGCGTTCTGGTCATCTGGAACGAACGCCTCCTGGATGAAACTGCATTCCTGCGCGAGTACGAAGCACTCTTGAATCGCTTCGGCACGGACTACGCCAAAGTCAGCGAAAGTTACCCGCGCGCCGAGCAGATGCTGGAATTTTACAGCCCGAATGAATTCACTTCGCATTCTCTGCCCAATTTCCAGGAATTCGATTTTGCAGGGCTCAGCGGCCGCCTGCGCAGCAGTTCCTATGCGCCGCCTCCGGGCCATCCGCAATTCGAGCCCATGATGAAAGAGCTTCGCCGACTTTTCGACGCCCATCAGCAGCGCGGCGTGGTCCGCATGGAGTACCGCACGCGCGTGTATTCCGGCAAACTGGATTACGACAGGACAAGCGCATGAAGGTTTCCTACAACTGGCTGAAAGAATTCGTCGACGCTACGGCCTCACCCGAGGAAGTCGCCTCGCGCCTCGCTCTTTCCGGCACGAATATCGCCTCCATCGAAAACGGCGCGCACGGTGCGGTGATCGACGCGGAGATTACGTCGAATCGGCCCGACTGCCTGGGCATGCTGGGCATCGCCCGCGAAGTTGGCGCCATTTACCGCCTTCCGCTGAAGACAAACACGCCGAAGCCCGCAGAATCCGCCACCGCCGACGCAAGCGACGCGGTCAAAGTCAAAATCGAAGCCCAGGAACTTTGCGGCCGCTTCACCGCGCGCGTGATTCGCGGCGTGAAGATTCAGCCCTCGCCGAAATGGCTGAAAGACAGCCTGGAAGCCGCCGGCACCGCCAGCATCAACAACGTCGTGGATATTTCCAATTACGTCATGCTGGAGTTGGGTCATCCCCTGCACACCTTCGACTACGATCTCGTCCGTGATCACAGCATTGTCGTGCGCCGCGCCAAGCCCGGCGAAAAAATGAAGACGCTGGACGGAATCGAGCGCACGTTCGACCCAAGCATCTGCATGGTTTGCGATGGCGATGGGTCCCGCGCCGTGGGAATCGGCGGCATCATGGGTGGCGCCGAGACGGAAATTTCCTTCTCCACAAAAAATGTGCTGATCGAATGCGCATGGTTCGATCCCATCTCCATTCGCCGCGCGGCCCGTTCCTTGCGGCTGCACACGGAGGCCAGCACGCGCTTTGGACGCGGCGCCGATCCTGAAATGGCGGAATTCGCCTCTCGCCGCGCCGCGGAACTTATCCTCCAGCTTGCCGGCGGAGAACTTCTCTCAGGTGTAGCCGACATCTACCCCGGCAAGCGCGCCGCAAAGAAAATCACCATTACACGCGCCGAGTTTCTTCGCATCATGGGCGCCGATGTCCCGGACAAGCAGCTTGAAGCGATTCTCTCCGCTCTCGGCTTTGCTCCCGTGCGCGTGGATCAGATTTGCGGCGCCGCGAATTCCTTGCTGGCGGTTTGGGAGTGTACCCAGCCGTCGTGGCGCGCCGATGTCGAACGGGAAATCGACCTCATCGAAGAAGTTTCCCGCGTTTACGGCCTCGACAAATTTCCGCCACGTTTGCCCGCTTCCCGCGCCGGCGCCGCGCGATTGCCGCATTACGAAGCCGAAACGCGCCTTCGCGAACGCCTGATCGGCCTCGGCTATCACGAAGCGCTGACCATCCCGCACGTCGCCGAAGAGCGCAACGAACTTTTTCGCCCGCCCGATGCTGCGCCTACGAAGTTGGCGAATCCGCTCTCCGAAGAAGCCGGTGTGCTGAAGTCCACCGGCGCAGTCACTCTGGCCGCTGCGATTGAGTGGAATCTGAATCACGGCCAGCGCAATGCCCGCCTCTTCGAGATCGGCAGTCATTACCGCTTCGTGGACGGCAAATCGATCGAAACGCGCGTCCTCTCCATCGGCGCAACTGGTGCTGCACGCCCGCAAGCTCTCTACGATTCTCCGCGCGATTACACTTTCGCCGATCTCAAAGGCGATCTGGATGCCATCGGGGCTCTCTCCGGCGGCCTCCGCTGGGAGCACGGAGGACCCGACTGGTTGAATCCCACCCGCCGCGGCGCAATTCTTCTCGGTAAGGAGGGCGGAGGGGCGCTCGGTTCGGCTGGTCAACTCGCCAAGCGCGTGGCCGAGAAATTCAAGTTTCGTCAGGATGTTTTTCTGGCGGAGATCAATCTTGGGCCGCTCTACTGCATGTATTACGGCGTGAAGAACAACCGCCGCTACGAGCCACTGCCGCGTTTTCCCGCGGTGGAGCGCGATTTCTCTCTCTTCCTGGCGGATGGCGTCACTTTTACCAAAGTGCAGCAAACTATCGAGTCGCTGGGCATTCCGGAAATCGTTTCCATCGAAGCCGCCGACTTGTTCCGCGGCAAAAACGTCCCGGCGGGAAAATTCTCCCTATTGGTGCGAGTCGTCTTCCAAAGCCGTGAAGCCACGCTGACCGAAGCGCAGATCAACGATTTCTCCGCTCGAATAATTTCCGCCCTGGAAAGACAACTCGGCGCCGCTCTACGCGCCAGCTAAGGCATCCCTGTGGCACAGCCATTCCTGGCTGTGCGCTTGTTTTACTCCGTCTTCCGTAAAGCCCGTTCCACCAGTGTCAGGCAACGCTCCGCCTGCTCCTTCAAAATCTCCTCTCGTTCCCCGCGCTCCTCCCGCACCCGGTGCAATTCATCCGCAATTGCCAGCGCCGCCAGCACCGCCACTTTCTGCGTGTCCACAGTTTTCGCTGCGTCTGAAATCAACCGCATCTTTTCGTCCACGTAAGCGGCGATCTTCCGGACGTAGGCCTCGTCCAGCTCCGCGTTGATCGGGTAAACCTGGCCGTAGATATCCACCTTGATGCTTTGGCTCATGCTCGCCTCGCTTACTGCGACCACGTCGTCGGATTGCGGTCCCACCGGTGCCCGCGCAATTTCTTGTGCAACTCCGCGGGCAGGGGTCCCGCGTTCCCCGCTTTGACGTTCGCTTCCACGTTCTTCAGTTTCCGCATTCCCGGAATAATCGTGCTCACGTCGGGATTATGCAAAATAAAGCGCAGCGCCATTTCCGCCATCGTACTGCCCGCCGGCGCCAGCGGCCGCAACTTCTCGGCGTGCTCCACACTGGACTTCAAATTCTCCGGCACAAAATAAGTATTCCTCCAGTCGCCAGTAGGCCACTTCGAATCCATGGTCAACGTGCCGGTCAGTGTTCCTTCATCAAACGGAACGCGCGCAATCACGGCCGCGTCCTTCATCCGGCAAATCGGAAACAGCGCATCCTCCGGATTCTGGTCGAAGATGTTGTAAATCACCTGAACCGCTTCCGCATGGCCTTCGAGCACCGCACGCATCCCGTTCGACGGTTCCCACCGATTCACGCTCGGGCCAAACGCCCGCACCTTCCCGCTTTTCTTCATGTTCTCAATCGCCCGCGGCAATCTCTCATCATTCAACCAGCGGTCTTCCCACGTGTGAAGTTGCATCAGGTCAATCGTCTCGAGCCCCAGGTTCTTCAAGCTCTTCTCGATGTATTCCTGGATGTATTCCGGCGGGTAGCAATCCTCCAGCGTAAAGTCGCGGCGGCTCGGCCAGCGGCGATTCTTCGGCGGAATCTTCGTGGCCACGTACAAATGTTTATCCGGCCCGCCGACCGAGCCGTTCCCCTGGAACTCGCGCACGATCTTCCCCAGGATCTCCTCGCTCTTGCCGTCGCCGTAAGCCCAGGCGGTATCGAAAAAATTGCATCCCAGTTCAATCGCGCGGCGCAGAGACGCAAAGGACTCCGCATCATCGGAACCCGTCCAACCCGCCAGCCCCCACATGCCGTACCCAATTTCGCTGACATTCCAACCGGTGCGCCCAAACCGCCGGTAATTCATCTTGGTCGTCTCCTCGCTTGCGCAGCCATTGTAGCGAAGGCCCCATTTGAGCGCGAGTCGCGCGCGAGTGACACCAGCCGCCCTTTCAATTTGTCGCCGGGCGCGGGGGATGCCACAATACTTGCCTATGTCTAAAACAACATTTATCGCTACCTCCATCGTTGCCGCGGGACTTTTCCTGGCGGCCAATACTCCGGCACAGCAGACTCCAGCCGCGAGTTCACCTTCAACCCCTCCCGCGGCGGCGAAGCCCGCCACTGCGGCCAAACCAGCGCAAACGCCCGCGGCAAAGCCCGGCGCGGCAGCCGCTGCGAAAACGGCTGCGCCTTTCACCCTGAAAACGCAGAAAGACAAGGCCAGCTACGCCATCGGCATGAACATCGGCCGAAACCTTAAAAAAGATTCCGTCGATGTCGATCCCGCCGTTATGCTCCGAGGCCTGAAAGATGCTCTCGCCGGCAGCAAACTCCTGATGACCGACGAGGAAGCCAAGACTGCCCTCACTGTTTTGCAGACGGAGGTTCGCGCCAAGGAAGAAGCGAAGGCCAAGGCGGCCGCCGTTGAAAACAAGAAAACCGGAGAAGCCTTCCTCGCCGCCAACAAAACCAAAGAAGGCGTGGTCACCCTTCCGAGCGGCCTGCAGTACAAAATCATCAAGGAAGGCAACGGTCCCAAGCCGACCGCCGAAGACACCGTGCTCTGCCACTACCGCGGCACGCTGGTGGACAACACCGAGTTCGACAGTTCCTACAAGCGCGGCGAGCCGCTGAAGATTCCTGTCGGTGGCGTCATCAAGGGGTGGACCGAAGCAATCCAGCTCATGCCTGTCGGCTCCAAGTGGCAGCTCTTCATTCCCTCGAACCTTGCTTACGGCGAACGCGGCGCTCCCGGGTCGCCGATCGGCCCGAACTCCACACTTATCTTCGACGTCGAACTGATTTCGATTGAGCCGAAAGCGGCCTCCAAAGAACAACCGAAGGAAGCTCCGAAAGAGGCTCCGAAAGAGCAACCGAAGGAAGAGCCAAAGGCCGCTCCCAAGGAACAAGCTCCGCCGGCGCCTCAGCCCAAGCCCTGATTCAGCATCCTGATTGTATTTCCGGCAGCCGCCTCTCAACTCCAGGAGGCGGCTGTGGCTTTTTGATCCTCCTCCTCCACGCCCGTTTCTGCTGCTATGATTTGTGCACTTAGTTCCACCCGATACTCTTTGCCGGGAGTGTTCCGCTTTGGCCGCAAACCTTCGACCCGATCGACAATCCATTCGCTCGAACACTTCCGCGCACGGTTCATTGTGGTTCGGCGATACCGCACTGCTGATCTATCTCGCCCTCGTCACCGTGATCGTTCACATGCTGGTGGGGCAGCGGTATGGCATTCACCGCGACGAACTCGCAACGCTTGACGACGCACGTCATCTCGCCTGGGGCTACGTCGCCTACCCGCCAGTCACTCCGTTCTTTGGCCGATTGTCGCTGATTCTCTTCGGGCCCACCTTGCCGGGCTTTCGCCTTTTCGCCGCGCTCGCGCAGGCTGTCGCACTTGTGCTCACGGGGCTTATGGCCAGGGAAATGGGAGGAGGCCGCGGCGCGCAGCTTGTCGCCGCATTCGCAGGCGTGCCGTTCTGCCTCGGCGGCGGCGCCCTGATGCAATACGTTTCCTTCGACTATCTCTGCTGGGTACTCGCCGCCTATTTCACGGTGCGCTTGCTCGTGTCCGGCGACCCGCGTTGGTGGCTCGCTATCGGAGCCTCGATCGGTTTCGGCATGCTTTCGAAATACACGATGGGTGTTTTTGCCGTCGGCATCGTGGCTGGCGTGGTCCTCACCGATACGCGGAAATACCTGCGCAGCAAATGGCTCTGGTACGGTGTTGCACTTTCCATTTTGATATTTCTTCCCAACCTGCTCTGGCAAGCGCAAAATCATTTCATCTCGTTGGATTTCCTGAAGCACATCCACGAGCGCGATGTTCGTCAAGGCAGAACGCAGAATTTTCTTCCCGATCAGTTAAAGATGACTCTGCTGGCATTCCCGCTTTGTCTGGCCGGCCTTTACTATTGCTTCCTCGCACAAGCCGGAAAACGCCTGCGGGCCATCGGCTGGATGTTCGTCGTCCCACTAGTGCTCTTCGTCATCCTGAAAGGGCGCGTCTATTATTTCGCTGCGGCGTATCCGATGGCCTATGCTGCCGGAAGCGTGTGGGGAGAAGCTTGGATCGCCTCGCTTCACCGTGGCTGGGCCGCCATTCTCCGCGCCATTGCCTTACTGGTTTTGTCGGCGGACATCGTCGTCGCCGCGGCTCTTACCCTTCCACTTGCCCCCATTCACTCGAAGTGGTGGGACGTCTCCAGCAAAGTCCAGGGCGATTTCGTCGAAGAGATCGGCTGGCCGGAGTTGGTTGAGACCGTCGCCCAGGTTCGCGACTCGCTTCCCCCCGACCAGCGGGCGCATCTCGGAATCCTCGCCGGCAACTATGGCGAAGCAGGCGCCGTCAATCTTTACGGTCCGAAGTACGGGCTTCCTCCCGCCATCAGCGGCATCAATTCTTTCTGGGTTCGAGGCTACGGAGATCCGCCGCCGGACACCCTGATTGTTCTCGGGCACTCCGCCGGCTACCTGGCCCGGAATTTCGATTCCTGCAGGCTGGCGGCCCGTGCCTGGAACCGTTTTGGCGTGGAAAACGAGGAAACCGGCTATTCGGGTATTTATGTCTGCAGCGGCTTGAAGAAGTCCTGGCGCGAATTCTGGGCTGACTATCGCCACTTCGGGTAATTCGCCTGACCTCACTCCTCGTAATGAATTCGCCCGCTCCGATTGGACGGAACTTCGCCGGGAGAGGATAATGGTTCCCGGAGCGGTACTTCAAAGCAGGTGTGGTCGCGAAAGCCGTTTGAACCGTAACGAATCTCTGGGGTGCTGCGGATAGTCGGCTTGTGTGCACGGCCTGTCCCGCCGGCGGGTTTCGAGTCAACGTAAACCCGCGGCCGGGGCAGGAAAGCCTAATGGCCGGCTCGTGGTACCCACCTATTTCAGAGGTTCACGGCCTAGTAACCCACGGCCAAGCAGTCCGCTCCATTTTTCTGTCTCTTGCGATCTGTAACCCGCCACCTGCAAGTTGCCCGGTGGGCGGTTCTTGCTTCCCGTTATCTGATCGCTGTTTACTGTTCACTTGCTTCAACTATGCGCACTCTTTTCATCGGCGACATTGTCGGCTCTCCCGGACGCCAAATCGTTCAGGAGCGCCTGGCCGACCTTGTCCAGCATAAACAGATCGATCTGGTCATCGCCAATGGTGAAAATTCCGCCTCTGGCTTCGGTATCACCCCAAAAATTGCCGAAGAGTTGCTTGGTCTTGGCATCGAGGTGCTCACCGGCGGCAATCACAGCTGGGATCGCAAGGAAATCCTCGACTACATTCCTCACCAACCGCGCTTGTTGCGCCCGGCGAATTTTGCGGCGGTCAATCCAGGCGGCGGATTGTTTGTGGGCGAGTCGAAAACAGGCGTGAAGTTCGCTGTGCTCAACTTGCAGGGCCGCGTCTTTCTTGCGGCCAACGATGATCCGTTCCGCAAAGCGGACGAAGAACTGGCCAAGCTTCCAGGAGACGTGGCATTCGTCCTGGTGGACATGCACGCGGAAACTACCAGCGAAAAAATAGCTCTAGGCTGGTATCTCGACGGCCGCGTCACCGCTGTCGTCGGCACCCACACCCACGTTGCCACCGCCGACGAGCACGTTCTGCCCAGGGGCACCGCGTACATCACCGATGTTGGCATGACCGGGCCGCACGACGGCGTCATCGGCATGGACCGCGGCGGCATCATCAAGAAATTTCTGGACGGCCTGCCCGCGCGCTTCGAGGTCGCTACGGGCGACATCCAGATGAACGCCGTGCTCATCGAGACCGACGAAACCGCGCCGCGCAACGAAGCCGGCCGGCTAACCGCAAAATCTATTGAGCGTCTGCGCCTGCGCATTGATTGACCGTTTCGCTTTTCGGCACATTCAAGGCAACTTCGTATCCAGCGAGGCAACCACAGCCCTTTGGCTGTAATCAGAGAAACCATGCACCGTAAATCGGGAAAATTCCTCGCCGCCGCGGCGGCTACTTGTGTCCTCGGTCTCGCACTGGTGGCTGCGGGTTCGGAAGTAGATGACCAACTCATGGCCCGCCGCAGGGTTTTTCCGTCGATTGGCCCGGGCTTGCGCGCCCTTCGCCACGGCAAAGACGGCAAATACTATCTCCTCGCTGCTCCCAGTGTAGGGATCGCGGTATTCGACGAACATGAAAAGCAACTGACCGTCATCGGTGTGCCGCACACTTCCCCCACCGTTGACAACGTGGGGCGTCCGCCAATTGCCTTCGGCGAGGACTGCGATGTGGACGCCCAGGGCAATCTCTACGTCGCCGACCGTGGCTACAATCAGGTGAATGTATTCTCGCCAACCGGCTCGCCGCTTCGCTCAATGCAGTTTAATTCGCCAACGTCGCTGGCCGCGCTCCCCGAAGGAGAAGTGGCGGTGACCGCGCCGCGCGGCCAACACCTTGTCACCGTCTTCGGCCCGACCGGCCGCGTTGTCCGTGAATTTGGCGACCCTGAGCAGCTCTCCGAACGCAACGACCTCAATCGCTATGTGAGCATCGGCCGGCTTGGCTCCGACCCCGAGGGCCACATCTACTACGGCTACACCTATATGCCGGAGCCGCTGGTCCGCCAGTATGACCGTTTCGGTTTTGCCAAGCAGGATTTTCAATTTACGAATATCGAGGCGTTTTCCGAAGCTCGCGCGGCGCGCCGGGAAATTGAGCGCCAGGAGAAGCGCACGGAGCCTCCTTCGTTGCAATTGATCCTGACCGCGTTTGGAGTGGATCCCGCGAGCGGCGAAGTCTGGATGGCGTTGCACAACACGCTGCTGCACTTTGACAGGGAAGGAAATCGTCGCTCCGAATACCAGATTTACACCAAGGACGGCGCGCGCATCGAAGCCAACGTTCTTCTCGTCGAGGAAGACCGGTTGCTCATCGGAGCGGATCCGATCGGTGTCTACGAATTCGCCCGGCCGGACCGGAAACCATGAGTAATATTCACCGCGTTTTCCTCAGCTCGCTTTGCACTGAAACAGGGCAATCATATTTTTCGAGGCGCGTAAACAGTGATTTTCTCAGGTAAAAGTTGTGTTTTTCTTTCGACTTGCACAATTCCTGTGCTTGTGGAAAAGTTGTGCATGGCATGTGAACTTCGTTGAACCCCTTCGCACATTTTTCCCTTGCTCCCACCGGAACAGTGCGCGAGAATCCAACGCAGTTTGAAAGCAAGGTGCTTGGTTCAGCAGGTCTGAAAGGTCCGCGCAGGTCCACAGGGGCAACGACCAATCGTTCCGGCGCGGGAAAGAACTCCAAGGCTTGAAGAATTAGGACGAAATTGGCTTTCCACAGTTTTTTGCACACCTGTGGAAATGGCATAGGTTTGGCTTTCCCTGATGACGACAGCTACCCAAATTGGGCGTGAAAAAGAAGTGCAGAATCTCTGGGATAAGTTCCTCGATCTGATCAAGTCCAGGGTCAGCATCAACACCTATTCCACCTGGTTTCAGCCTACCCGGCTCAACCGCGCGGAGGGCGACACCCTGTACGTGCAGATTCCCAGCACCGTTTTCCGCCAGGTCCTCACCCGCACCTACGGCGAAATCGTGAAAGCCGTGTTTCACCAGATGGGGACGCCCCAGATGAAGGTGCAGTATGTCTGCACCGAGGAAGAACCCGTGCAGGCCGCGCCCGCCGTCAACGGCACCAAGCAAGCCAAGCTCGATTTTGAAAGCAGCGACCACCAACTGAATACGCGCTACACCTTCGACAGTTTCGTTGTCGGCAAATCCAATGAGTTTGCGCATGCTGCTTCCCGCGCGGTCGCCGAGCAGCCTTCCAAGGCTTACAATCCGCTCTTCCTATACGGCGGCGTGGGCATGGGCAAGACTCACTTGATGCATGCCATCGGTCACACTATCAAGAAACGCAATCCGGCCATGCGCCTCAGCTATGTCAGTGCCGAAAAATTCACCATTGAAGTCATCAATTCGCTGCGCTTTGACCGCATGATCAGTTTCCGCGATCGCTTCCACACCGTGGATGTCCTCCTGGTGGACGATATCCAGTTCATCGCCGGCAAAGAGCGCACCCAGGAAGAGTTCTTCCACACCTTCAACGCCCTTTACGAGCAGCAGAAGCAGATCGTCATCTCCTCGGACTGCCTGCCGAAGGACATCAACTCGATTGAAGAGCGTCTTCGCTCCCGTTTTGAGTGGGGCCTGATCGCCGACATTCAGCCGCCGGATCTGGAAACAAAGATCGCCATTCTCCAGAAGAAAGCGGAGAACGATCGCTTCCATCTTCCCGACGACGTCGCGGAGTACATCGCGCGCGCTATCAAATCCAACGTGCGCGAACTGGAAGGCGCCCTGACGCGCCTGATGGCTTATGCTTCGCTCACCGGCACCGTGGTCTCGCTCGCCACCGCTCAGCAGGTCCTGCGCAATATCATCGCGTCGCAGGAAAAGCGCGTCACCATCGACCTGATCCAGAAGCGCGTTAGCGAGCATTTCAACCTGCGCGAGCAGGACCTGAAGGTGCGCAGCAACACCCGCGCCATTGCTTTCCCGCGCCAGGTGGCCATGTACATCGTCAAGCAGCTCACCACCGCGTCGCTACCCGAGATCGGCCGGCAGTTCGGCGGCAAGCATCACACCACTGTTCTGCACTCGATCAACAAAATCGAAGAACTCCGCCGCTCCGACAAAGAACTAAACCGCACCATCACCCGCCTTATGGACGCCCTGCAATAACTCTGGAAATTTTTCCGCTCAGTAAACTTTGCGCTCTTCCTGTATGGTCTCTGCGTTAGGTATTTTCCTTCTTTGCAGCAATAACGGTTGTGCCTTGCCGTCGTAGCCCGCAAGTTCCGGTGGATTTTCGTTTATATTCGCGTTGAGTAGGATGCTTGAGCCGTTTTCCGTGGCACGGAAACTCTGTTGGGAACGTGTGAACATCGCGTGGGAAAATTGCGGATCAAATGTGCATGTGAGTGGAGCAAAGTAACCAACCCGCGGCTGCACCTCTCTTTTTCCGCAATTGCGCCGGGAAATCCACCCGACACTACGGAGAGAATTTCCAAGCGGAGCAAGCGTCCGCGGGACATTTCCACTAATCCACAACGCTCATCACAACAACAAGCTTTATAGCTTTATTTTTATTTGACTGCTTTTGTGAAAGTTCTTTTGTCTGTGAAAATCATTATTTCTTGGAGCTGACGGCACCCTACCGGAAATCCTCAGACCGCCGCATTTCCACAGCGCCAAGGCTTCCTGCGCACTTTATACTTGGCGGAAAAGCGAGTACAGTACGTCAGCGGGTTAATTCAGCGGGGGAAAGCCACATGACGGCAACCGGTACCGCACGTGAGGAAAGCCAATCCATGGAATTCAGCGTAACCAAGTCCGCGCTGCTCAATGAACTCACCACCACACAGGGCGTAGTCGAACGCAAAACCACGATTCCCATTCTTTCGAATCTCCTGGTTGAGGCCAAGGGCAGCCGCGTTACGGTTACTGCGACTGATCTTGAGCTCAGTGTGCGTACCTCTTGCGAAGCAAAGGTCAAGAAGGAAGGCGCCGGCACCATCCCCGCCAAGAAACTTCTTGAGCTCGTCCGGCTCCTCCCCGAAGGCGAAATTAAGTTCAAACTGCTCGATAACCACTGGATTGAAATCGTCAGCGACAAAAAGAAATACAAACTCGTCGGCATGGCCAAGGAAAATTTCCCCGCTCTGCCTGCGATGCCCCACACACTGGTCAAACTTCCAGCCGCGGTGCTCGAGAGCCTCATCGCCAAAACAAAATTTGCCATCTCCATGGAAGAGTCCCGTTATACGCTCAATGGCGGCCTGCTGATCTTGAAACCCGATACGCTCGCCATGGTAGCCACCGACGGCCATCGCCTGGCACTTGCGGAAACCGATCAGAAACTCGTCGGCCTTAACGGCGAAGTTCGCGTCCTGATTCCCAAGAAAGCCATGGACGAAGTCGAGAAACTCTCCGCTGCCGCCGGCTCCGATGCCCACATGGAATTTGCGAAGGACGAAAGCCATCTCTTCTTCCAGGTCGGCCATCGCCTCTTGATCTCCCGCATCCTCACCGGCCAGTTCCCGAATTACGAAGCGGTTCTTCCGCGCGAGAACAACAAGACCGTCGTTCTTGAGCGGGCCGAACTCAGCGACGCCGTCCGCCGCGTCTCACAACTTGCCGATCAACGCTCTCATGCCGTAAAGCTTGCGGTTTCGGGCGATGGCGTGGAAATTTCCGCCTCCAGCCCCGAATACGGCGAAGCCAAGGAAACCATCGACAAGGAGTATAAGGGCGATAACATTGCCATCGGCTTCAACTCCAGCTACATGCTCGATTTTCTCGCCGCCGCGGCCGACGGCCCCATCAGCATTGAACTCAAGGACGAACAGTCCGCCGGCCAGATGCGTCCCCTCGCCGACGAAAGCTATCGCTACCGCTACGTCATCATGCCCATGCGCATCTGAGGCAACTGGTTCGCGGCAGAGTCATCCTGGACTCTCCTCGTAAGCAGTCCGATTATTCTTACTTGATAATATATCTTTTCTGTTATAGGGTCTGGTGTCTTGAGGTTTCAATCGGGAACCCCAAGAGTCTTTGTTCCCATGCCAAGAACTTCCACTACCGCCATTCTCCCTGCTTCCGCAATTAGCCAGAGGATCTATTTTCTTCGCAAAACGCGCGTTATGCTTGACTCCGATTTGGCCCGACTCTACGGCGTCACAACATCAAATCTGAATCAAGCTGTTCGCCGTAATTGCAATCGATTTCCCAAAGACTTCATGTTTCAACTAACGAAGAAAGATGCCGAGGTTTTGAGATCACAATTTGCAATCTCAAACAAGGAAGGGCGCGGTGGTCGTCGATATCTTCCGCACGCTTTCACGGAACATGGCATCGCCATGCTTTCCAGCGTGCTTCACAGTGATCGCGCCGTCCAGGTCAACATCGCCATCATGCGCGCTTTCCTCCAACTCCGCGCCATGCTCGCCACTCACGAAGACTTGCGCCGCAAAATCGCTGAAATGGAAAAGCGCTACGATTCCAAATTCCATGCGGTTTTTGCCACTCTCCGCCAGATGCTGGAAACCCCGATTCCAGCCAAACGCCAGATCGGATTTCACTCCGGAGCAAGGCAAATTTAGGAGGATGGTCTAGTCCGGCCCTGGAATTCTAAATCATTGAATTATCTACACTTATTTATCCACAACCCCTGTCGTCCTGCTTGAGAATCTCCCCCTTTTCCAGTAAAATTTAACTGTTGTCGATCGGTCGTTCTTCCCCCCAATCGACACGTCCGCCAGGCCCGCTGGACCATGAACGCTCCGCGCCAGGAGCAGGTCTCGCACCCTGGAGAACATAAGTCTTCGCCACGTCCCGGATTGCGGGATGGGATGAAGCAGGAAACCCTACGAGCTCCGATCTGGCCCAGTGGGATCGCAGCCAAAGGGTGAGGCGACGGTTGCAGGATTCCGACATCACGCCTTTCCTTGCTTCGCAAAAATTGTTTTGAGCGGTCCTTGGCGGAACTTTCTCTGTGTGGAAAGCGCCGTTCCGCGCGGCTCGATGGCCGCAGGCTTGCACGTCAGGAGAGCAAATGGGCGATAAAGAAACAGCCGCCGTAAAAAGCGGGCACCAGTACGACGCGAAATCCATTAAAGTCCTCGGCGGCCTGGAAGCGGTTCGTCTGCGCCCCGCCATGTACATCGGCTCGACCGGCGAAACCGGCCTTCATCACCTCGTCTGGGAAGTGGTTGACAACTCCGTTGACGAAGCGATGGCTGGCTACGCCGACGAAGTGAACGTCACCGTTCACGCCGACAATTCCGTAACCGTCGTTGACAATGGCCGCGGCATTCCCGTTGACATGCATGCTACCGAAAAGCGTCCCGCCGCAGAGGTCGTCCTCACAGTTCTCCACGCCGGCGGCAAATTCGACAGCGACACCTACAAGGTTTCCGGCGGTCTTCACGGCGTCGGCGTTTCCGTCGTCAACGCTCTCTCCGATGAGCTTGAACTCGAAATTCAGCGTGATGGCGCCGTCTGGGAGCAGTCCTACGAAAAAGGCAAGCCTACCTCCAAACTCAAGCAGACCGGCAAAACCCGCAAGACCGGTACAAAAGTCACATTCCACCCCGATCCGAGCATTTTTGAAAAGACCGCCTTCAGCTACGACATCCTGGCAACCCGCCTCCGAGAATACGCCTTCCTCAACAAAGGCTTGAAGATTACCCTCACCGACGAGCGCAATGAAAAGACCGCCGAATTCCGCTTCACCGGCGGCATCGCGGAATTCGTCAAGCATCTGAACCGAGGCAAAACCTCGCTCCACGATTCTCCGATTTACATGGAAGGCAAGAAGGGCAACGTAGAGATCGAAATCGCCCTCCAGTACAACGACACCTACGGCGAAAACGTATTCTCGTTTGCCAACACCATCAATACCGTTGATGGCGGCACCCACCTCTCCGGCTTCCGCTCCGCTCTCACGCGCACCATCAACAATTTCGCTTCCAACGCAGGGATGCTGAAGGAACAGAAAGACGAAGTCACCATTTCCGGCGACGACGTTCGCGAAGGTCTCGTCGCGGTTGTCAGCGTGCGCCTGCCGCAACCCCAGTTCGAGGGCCAGACCAAAGGCAAGCTCAACAGCGACATCAAGGGCGACGTCGAGCAACTCGTCAACGAAAAGCTCGGCGACTGGTTTGACAAGCATTCCACCGTCGCCCGGCGCATCATTGGCAAGTGCATTGACGCCGCGCGCGCCCGCGAAGCTGCCCGCAAAGCCCGCGAACTCACTCGCCGCAAATCCGCCATGGATTCGAGCGGCCTGCCCGGAAAACTCGCGGATTGCCAGGAGCGTGATCCTTCCCGCTGCGAGCTCTTCGTCGTCGAGGGCGAGTCGGCCGGCGGCTCCGCAAAGATGGGCCGCGACCGCAAATACCAGGCCATCCTTCCCCTCAAGGGCAAAATTCTCAACGTAGAGAAGGCCCGCTACGACAAAATGCTGGGCCACGAAGAAATCCGCGCCATCATCACCGCGCTCGGCACCGGCATCGGCAAGGACGATTTCGACGCCGGCAAGCTCCGCTATCACAAAATTATTCTGATGACCGACGCCGACGTTGACGGCTCGCACATCCGCACCCTGCTGCTGACTTTTTTCTTCCGCCACATGAAGGAGCTCATCGAGCGCGGCCACGTCTACATCGCCCAGCCGCCCCTCTACCGCGTCAAGCGTGGCAAGACCGAACGCTACATCCGCGATGATCGCGAGTTTGCCCGCGAACTGATGAAGCGCGCCACCGAAGATCACATTGTGAAAGCCAAGGAAGGCGTCAACTTGGAGGGCGCGCGCCTCACCACATTCCTTTTGAACGTTCAGGAGTACGAAGCGGCCGCCGCCAAACTCGGACGCCGCCTACGCGAACCTGGCCTTGTTGAACTCCTTGCCGAAAGCGGCCTCGAAAAGAAAACCGATTTCGAAGACAAGAAGCCGCTGGAAAAACTTCTCAAAGAGATCGACAAGTCGAAACTCAAGCTCGAAGGCAAAATCGCTTTCGACGAAGAGCACAGCCTCTACGAAATTCAGTTCGGCCTTCCACACAACCAGAAAATCAGCTGGGCCGTTGCCTCAACCGCCGAATATAAGCGCCTGCGTGCCCTGGCCAAGCAGATCGAGGAGTTCAACCATCCGCCGTTCACTGTCGCGCGCAACGGCACGAAAGTCACAAGGGAAAAGGCCACCGACGTCCTCAACTACGTCATGGAAGACGCCAAAAAAGACTTCACCATCACCCGATTCAAGGGCTTGGGCGAAATGAACGCCGAGCAACTGTGGGAAACCACCATGAACGCGGATACCCGCACGCTGCTCCAGGTGAAACTCGAGGACGCCGTCGCCGCCGAGGACATTTTCACCACGTTAATGGGCGAAAACGTCGAAGCACGCCGCAAATTCATCGAGGACAACGCCCTCGAAGTCGTCAACCTCGATATCTAAGGGTAGCGCCGGCATCTTGCCGGCAAGCGTGACGGTTTCACAATTTCGTAGTGGCCGACCTTCAGGTCGGCAAGTCTGGGAACAGTGCAAGGAATGATTTACCAGCTAGGCTGGACGACATTACCAGGATTGCGCGGCCTCAGCGTAAGTGAATTTCGCGCCGTACCCACGTCCGCTCCAGACAACGAAACGGGCGTGGCAATCGAACTTGGCGATCAGGCCGAATGCGAATCATTTTTACGTTTGATCGAAGCAGAGTTTGCCACGAGGCGCTTTACCAACGCGGCGGACGCCTTTGACACCGTGAAAGCATGGATTCAGGGGCACGCGAGCAAGTTACCCGGGGGGGATTATAGTGGCCACAATAAGTGAGAAGACAGTGCGCATCCTTAGCGGCAGCCAAGAGAATCTCTCTCAATCGAAGGCTGCCGAGTACGCATACTGGCAGGGCCGGCCTCCCATTGAGCGGCTCCTGGCTATGCAGGAGTTAAGTTTTGCTTTCTTCGAGGAACGAGACAATGCGATTGAAGTTAGACGCCAATTTTTGCGAACTCCTGTCTGCCTTCCGCGCCTGTAACGTGCGGTATCTGATTATCGGTGGCTGGGCTGTCAGCATTCATGCCCAGCCTCGCGCAACACAGGATTTGGATATTTTTGTGAGTTCGGAGCGGTCCAATATCGAATTGCTGTATGAAGCGTTGCTGCGGTTCGGCGCTCCCCTAGAGAATTTCGCGAAGAACGATTTCTTGAAGCCTGGTAATTTCTTCCGCATTGGGGCGCCCCCCTGTCAGGTAGACATTTTTCCTGATGTCCCCGGCGTCCGCTTTGAGGAGTGCTGGCCGAATCGCATTGAGGTACCCCTGGAAACAGGAAGTGCCTATTTCATCTCGGCCGATGGTTTGATTGCCGCGAAGAGGGCCAGTGGACGAGAGCAGGACTTGGCGGACATTCGGGCCATTGAAAGGGCCCAGAAACACGGCCAGGGAAATTAAGTAAGAGCGAGGACCAATGGCAGACGAGCAGAACACATCAATACTCCTTCCCATCGATATCGAAGCCGAAATGCGCAAGTCGTATCTCGACTACGCGATGAGCGTCATCATCGCCCGCGCGCTTCCCGACGTGCGCGACGGCCTCAAGCCCGTCCAGCGCCGCATCCTCGTCGCCATGAACGACCTCGGCCTCGCCTCCAATCGCGGCTATCGCAAATGCGCCAAAATCTGCGGCGATACCTCCGGCAACTATCACCCGCACGGTGAAGCCGTAATCTATCCCGCCCTCGTCCGCGTCGCGCAGGACTTCAACATGCGTTACCCCTTGATCGATGGCCAGGGGAACTTCGGCTCCGTTGACGGCGATCCCCCGGCGGCCATGCGGTACACCGAAGCGCGCCTCGCGAAAATCACGGAAGACATTCTCGCCGACCTCGAAAAAGAAACCGTCGACTTCATCCCCAACTTCGACCAGACCCGTGAAGAGCCCGTTGTCCTGCCGTCGCGCATTCCGAATCTTCTTGTCAACGGCGCCAGCGGCATCGCCGTCGGAATGGCCACCAATATCCCTCCGCACAACCTGCGCGAAATCGTGGACGCCGCCATTCTCCTCATCGAAAAGCCTGACACCACGCTGAAAGAAATCATGAAAATCGTTCCCGGTCCCGACTTTCCGACCGGCGCCTACATCGCGGGCAGGGAAGGCATCGAAGCCGCCTATCGCACCGGGCGCGGCAGCTTCATCATGCGCGCCAAAGCCGCCATCGAAGATGCCGGCAAAGACCGCGAAAACATCGTCATCACCGAAATCCCGTATCAAGTCAACAAGTCAAAACTCATCGAACGCATCGCCGAACTCGTCCAGACCAAGAAAATCGAAGGCATCTCCGATGTCCGCGACGAATCTTCCCGCGAAGGTATGCGCATCGTCGTCGAACTGAAGCGCGGCGAAGAGTCCCAGCTCATCCTCAACAATCTCTTCAAGCACACCCAGATGCAGGAATCTTTCGGCATGATCCTGCTCTCCATCGTCGCCGGACAGCCACGCGAGCTCGGCCTGATTCCCCTCATCAAGCTCTTCATCGAACACCGCATGGAAGTGGTGCGTCGCCGCACCATCTTCGAGCTTCGCAAAGCCGAAGAGCGCGAACACATTTTGGTCGGCTACCAGATCGCCCTCGATCATCTCGACAACGTAATTCGCGTCATCCGTGGCAGTGGCAGCCGCGCCGAAGCCAGGGAAAACCTGTTCAAGTATTTCAGCGAGCAGGACGTCACCATCACCGAAAACGGCAAGTCCAAAAAACTCGAAGGCGTGAAACTCGATGGCCGCAAGTATCGCTTCGTCGGCGCTGCCGAAATCGAAGCCGCCGGCCGCGGCAATTCGCTCACCCTCAGTTACGCACAGATTGACGCCATCCTCGAATTACAGTTGCACCGCCTCACGCAACTCTCCATCGACGAGATTCTCAAGGAACTGAAGTCCATCCGCGACCTGATCGCCGAGTTGCGCGAAATTCTCGCCAGCGACAAAAAGCTCAAGCAGGTCATCACCGGCGAACTGCGCGAAGTCCACAAAGCCTATGGCGACGACCGCCGCACGCAGATCGTGGACAAGGTCGACGAGATCAAGCTCGAAGATCTGATCGCCGACACCGACCAGCTAATCACCGTCAGCCACGCCGGCTATATCAAGCGCACCCCCGCCGACGTGTACCGCCACCAGTCCCGCGGCGGCAAGGGCCGCATCGGCGCCAAAACCAAGGAAGAAGACTTCGTCGAGCATCTCTTCGTCGCTTCGGCGCACAGCTACATCCTGCTCTTCACCTCCAAGGGCCGCGTCTATTGGTTGAAAGTCTACGAGCTCCCCGAAGCCGCCGCCGCAACGCGCGGAAAAGCCATCTCCAGCCTCGTGAAATTCCAGGAGGACGAGAAGCTCACCGCGCTCGTCGCCGCCACGAATCTCGAAGAAGAAGGCCGCTTCGTCTTCCTCGCCACCAAAGACGGCACGGTAAAGAAATCTGCGCTAACCGAATTTTCCAATCCGCGCTCCACCGGCATCATCGCCATCAATCTTGAAGCCGATAACGAGTTGATCGGCGCGAAGCTCACCGACGGCAAGCAGATGATCTTCCTCGCCAGCCACGAAGGCCAGGCCATCCTCTTCCGCGAAACCGAAGTGCGCCCGATGGGCCGCAACGCCGGCGGAGTAAACGGCATGGACCTCGCCAAGGGCGATTACGTGGTCAGCATGGACGCGGTCCAGCCCGACTTCGTGATCATCGCCAAGGAACGCAACAAGACCACGCAAAACCTTGAGGAACTTGAAAACGAGGACATCAAGGATTCGCTCACCACGCTGATGCTCACCGTCGCCGAAAAGGGCTACGGCAAGCGCACCGCTCTCGCCGAATACCGCATCACCTCTCGCGGCGGCAAAGGCGTCGTCAACATGAAGACCACCGACCGCAACGGCTCCGTCGTCGCCACTCTCCAGGTCACCGAAGAGTCCGACGTCATGATCATCACCGAACACGGCAAGGTCATCCGCGTCCACGCCAACGAAATCCGAGAAGCCGGCCGCTCCACCCAGGGCGTCCGCCTGCTCCGTCTCGACGGTGACGACTCCGTAGCCGCCGCCGCGGTCCTCCAGGAAGAAGAAACCGAAGAGAAGAAGTAGTCGAACTTGACGAACACTCGTAGGGGCGGCTTTAGGCCGCCCTCTTTCTTCTCTCTGTGATCTCTGCGCTCTCTCTCTGCGCACTCTGTGTTAAATCCCTTTTCTTCTGCGGTCACTCGCGCGCTACACTACAAGCCCATGAAAATAACCAGTCGTTGTCTCGGTTTCTTTATCGCCTGCTTGCCGGCTATTCCTTCAGCCGTTCCGCAAACGCCCAATCAAAAATTCCTCGTCTTCGTCGGCACCTACACCGACAAAACCGACAGCAAAGGCATCTACGCCTTCGATTTCGATTCCTCCATCGGGAAACTCGTATCCCGCGGCCTCGCCGCCGAAACTTCTAATCCCTCCTGGCTCGTGATTCATCCCAACGGCAAATGGGCCTACGCCGCCAACGAATCCGGCAAACAAAGCTCAATCAGCGCCTTCTCCGTCAACGCAAAATCCGCCAAGCTCACGCTCCTGAACAAGCTCCCCGCGCTCGGCGAAGATCCCTGCTATCTCTCCTTCGACAAAACCGGCAAATACCTCTTCGTCGCCAACTACACCTCCGGCAACGTAGTCGTCTTCCCAATCCTCCCCGACGGCGAACTTGGGGAACACACCTCCGTTGCCCAGGACGCCGGCACTCTAGGCCCGAACAAAGAGCGCCAGGACGCTCCTCACGCCCATTGGGTGCAGTCCTCGAAAGATGGCGGTTCGGTTTACGTCGCGGATCTCGGCCTGGATCGCGTTCTGCGTTACGAATTCGATGGGACGCGGGGAACTCTCTCCAGATTGGCGGCACGAAATGGTGGAACACTCGCGTTTACTGATCTGTCCGCCAAACTGGTTCCAGGCACGGGACCCCGCCACGTTGCCTTTTCCGGCAACGGTCTGTACATGTATGTTCTGGGTGAGCTCAAGTCCACGGTCGCGGCGTTCGTGGGAACGG
>DASYXF010000030.1:0-9867 GCA_035935335.1 Candidatus Acidiferrum sp. | reverse complement strand
CAGCTTAGTGGACCTGGCCGGAGTGCATCAGGAAGTGATGGGAGAATTGGTTGGGGAAGAAAAAGAGGAGAGGCGCCGAGGGGTGATGCTGCGCGCAGGAGCGGAGTTTTTTGCGGAGTGCCTGTTCCCCTATGAGATGGCGCACCGGGGATTTCAAGATGCGCTGCAGGCGCTGCGACAGATGAACGAAACCCAGGAAGCGGAAATCAAGCGAATCGCCTATGCGGTGCATGACGAAGCGGGGCAACTGCTGGTGGCAGTGCACCCGGCGCTGGCGGAATTGGCGCGAGATTTGCCCGGAGCGCAAAAGAAGCAGATGGAGCGGATCGAAGAACTGCTGAACCAGGTGGAGAGGCGCTTGCGGCAGTATTCGCATGAGCTTCGGCCAACGATTCTGGATGACCTGGGCTGGATTCCCGCGGTGCGATTCCTGGCGGAGGGGATTTCGAAGCGCGCCGGAGTTCCGATTCACATCCGGGCGACGGTGGCCAAACGGCTGCCGAGCGCAGCGGAGACAGCGCTGTATCGAGTGATGCAAGAGGCGCTGCGGAACGTGGTGAAACACGCGGAGGCGAAAAACGTGTGGATCCACGCGTGGGATGAGAAGGGGGAGCTGTGTTGCTCCGTGAAAGATGACGGGAACGGGTTTGACGCACGGGCGCTAGGAGGGAGAGCGGGGCGGCAAGGGTTGGGACTGATTGCGATGCAGGAACGAGTGAGCGCGGTAGGGGGAACGCTGTTGATCGAGGCGACGCCGGGTCGAGGAACGGAACTTTTGATTCGAATGCCAATGGAGAGAGAACATGCCAGTACGCATCCTGCTGGTGGATGACCATGTGCTTGTGCGCCAGGGCTTGAAGAGCCTGCTGGAACGGGAAGGATTCCTGGTAGTCGGGGAGGCTTCCGACGGGCAGGAGGGACTTCGGCTGGCCGAGTCTGAACGACCCGATATTGTGGTGATGGACATTTCCATGCCGACGATCAATGGCCTGAGTGCGGCGCGCGAGATACAACAGAAGTTTCCCAAAACGAAGACCATATTGCTGACGCAGCACGACGAGAAACAGTATGTTACGGAAGCGATGGAAGCCGGGGTGAAAGGGTACGTATTGAAGAATCAGGCGGGGAGCGACTTGCTGCAGGCGATTAAGCAAGTTTCGCGTGGGCAGGTGTATTTGAGCCCCGGCGTGGCGCAGGCGGTGGTGGAATCCTATCAATCGAACAGTGGCAAGAGCGGAACGCATTTAACGTTGAGGGAGAGGCAAGTGCTGCAATTGATTGCGGAGGGAAAATCGACGAGGGATATCGCGGCGGTGCTGGGAATCAGCGTGAAGACGGCGGAATCGCACCGGACGCGGCTGATGCAGAAACTGGATATTCATGAGACAGCGAGTTTGGTGAGGTATGCGGTGAGGAACGGGATCGTGGAAGCGTGAGAGGCCGGGGAACAATTTCAAAGTGAAGATCTGCCACAGAGGACACGGAGAGCACGGAGCAAGAAAGAGAAGAGATAACGCAGAGACGCCCTTCGCGTAAATCGCTCAGGGCAAGCGGAGAGCGTAGAGATTCGCAGAGAAGAGGAGGGGGGCACGCCCGATAACGTGCCCCTCTTTTTTTTGTAGGGCCGTGTTTTTGGGGCGGCCTACAAGATTAAGAAAAAACCAAGAGCCGACCTGAAGGTCGGCCACTACAGAAGAAGAACCGCGGAAGGCGGCGTAAAGCCGCCCCTACAAGAGCACGGAGAAAGCCGGGAGCGGAGCTTTAGTGATGTTACATCGGAAGAGCCCAAGTATTCCGCCTGCGGCGGGTGAACGTCGGGCACCCTCAATTGGAAAAGCCTCAGGCCTAAAGGCCTGAGCTACAGCTAACGGTTACAGGTGGAAGAGTTTGTCGGCGCCGATTACCAGGGCGAGGGTGAAGGTGGCTATGGCGATTTCGCCGATGAAGCCGACCAGGAAGGGGCGGAGGCCCTGTTGGCGCATTTCGCGGAAGTTGGTACGGAGGCCGACACCGGCGAAGGTGAGGAGGAAGGCCCAGCGGGAGAGATTCGCTAGATTTGTGTTTTGATCTTTGGTGAAGAAGCCGACTGTGGCGAGGACGGAGACAAGCAAAAAGCCGAGGACAAATTTCGGGAATTTTTGCCAGAGAAAGGCGGCTTTGTTGGTGACAGCTTGGGCTTGGCCGCGGCTGGCCCAGTAGACGGCATAGGCGAGGACGACGAAGCCAATGAGGGCGTTGCGGGTGGTTTTGACGAGGACTGCCAGTTTGGCTGCGGAGTCGGAGAAGAGGGCGCCGGCGGCGGTGGCTTCGGCGGTGTTGTCTACGGCGAGGCCGGCCCAGGCACCGTAGGAGTGATCGCTGAGGTGTAGGGCGTGACCGATCAGCGGGAAGGTGAAGAGGGAGAGAGCGCCGAGAGCGAGGATGGCAGCGATGGCAAAGGAGGAGTCTTCGTCGTCGGCTTCGATGGCGCCTTTGGTGGCGATGATGGCGCTGACGCCGCAGACGGCGGAACCTACGGCGAGAAGAGTGGTGAGTTTGGGGCGGAGGCCGAAGAGGCGGCCGAGGAGGGTCATGAAGGCAAGCGAGCCGGCGATTTCAATGAAGACGAGGAGGAGGCTTACGCCGCCGAGTTTCCAGACGTCGCCCAAAAGGAAGCGGGAGCCGAGGAGGACGATGCCGGCTTTGAGCCAGAATTCGTAGGTGGCTACGCCGGGTTTAAAGATTTCAGCGAGGCCGAAGATGTTGGAGATGGCGAGGCCGATGAGGATGGCCCAGAGGACATATTCGATGTTGGGGATGGTCCAGTGGTGGGACTTGGCGTAGAGATTGATATTTTTTTCGAGGAGTTTGCCGGCGAAGCCGATGGCGGCGAGGAGAGCTACGCCGGGGATGAGGCGGAGGAATTTGGTGCTGATAGAGATTGGGGGATTTTGCGGGAGAGCGACGGAGCCGGCCATTTCTTAATTCCCTTCTTTGGTGGAGCTTTAGAAAAGTAATCAATAATCGGTAATCAGTCAGACGGCGAACAGCGAGCAGATAACAGCGATCAGGAAGCGGTTGGTTGCTAAGCGGAGGGCGCGGTGAAAGAGCACGCGCGGTTTCGCTTTGGTTGAGATCCTTCGGCCATCCTTATCGGATGGCCTCAGGATGACAACGTCGCGCTGGTCACCAGGGGATGCGGTGGATTATGCCGGCGTGGATCAGGACGGCGGCGGCCAGGGCGAGTAGGACGGCCCAGGAATCCAGGGAGAAGCGTTGGCTTGATTTGGGATTGAGTTGCGTGTTGGTGTTGCTCATTTTGATTCTCCTTCAAAAGAAAATTTGTTTGCGTGAGATTGAAGAACATCTCACCTCAGATGCCGGACCTTATTGGGGCTGGAATCCAAGAGCGGGCCGGGCGAGCCCGGCCCCTACAGAGACAAGAACAACCCAGGAGCACAGCCAGGAATGGCTGTGCCACAAGAAAAGAGGCGGCATAAAGCCGCCCCTACAACTAGGAGATGCGGGCATTGAGGGTGGCTCCTTCGATGGGGTTGTGAAGAAAATTTTGCGGGCTTGCGGCGTTAGCGAACGCGGTGCGGGCTTCGGAGGAGGCGGCTACACGGCCTACCAGGAGGAGGGCTGGGGCTGGGAGCGGCGCGAGGTGGGCTAGACCGGAGACCGTTGTGGCTTGTTCCGATTGATCGGGACGGGAGGCCTTGGAGATTACGAGGACGCGTGTGTCGGCGGAGACGGCGGCATCCTGGAGCCAGCGGGAGACTTCTGCATAGTCGGGGCCGGGCATGTAGACGACTACGGTGGTGTCAGCGGTGAGGCCGACGCCGGGGAGGAATTTGGATTCGGGGGCGCGGGAGAACGTAGTGAAGAGGACGTGGGAGGAGAGACGACGATCGGTTAGGGAAACTTTGGCGGCGGAGGCGGCACCGAATGCGGCGGAGATGCCGGGGACGACTTCGAAATCGATGTTGGCTTCGCGGAGGGCCTGGATTTCTTCGGCGGCGCGGCCGAAGAGGAGGGGGTCGCCGCCTTTGAGGCGGACGACGATTTTGTGTTTGGCGGCATTGGAGAGGAGGAGGGAGTTGATGTCTTGTTGGGTGAGGAGGCGGAAGCCGGCACGTTTGCCGACGTCGATGCGTTCGGCGGTTTTCGGAATTAGATTCAGGATTTCAGGGCCGATCAGGGAGTCGTGGAAGACTACGTCGGCGGATTGCAAGATGCGCAGAGCTTTGAGGGTTAGGAGTTCGGGGTCGCCTGGGCCGGCGCCGAGGAGGAAGACTTTGTGGTGACTGGTGACTCGCGATTGGTGATTTTTGGAAGAGGGGAAAAGGCGCCCGCCTCGGAAGGCGGCCGCTACAAAGTCATTGGCCTCCGGCAAGGAGGCGCCAGAGTGACCGACCTGAAGGTCGGCCACTACATTCTTGGGAAGGCGGCCTAAAGCCGCCCCTACATGGAGGAAGCGCTTGAACATGGGTTTGCTGGCGAGGGAGTGCAGCTCGCGCTTGGTGGATTCGGGATCGGCGGATTGGGCGCGGAGGGTTTCGCGGGCAGCGCCCAACCAGTCGAGCCAGTGCTGGTATTCGGGGCCGAATTGTTGTTCTAGTTCTTTGCGGAGGCGCTGGGCTAGCGCGGGGCTTTTGCCGTTGGTGGAGATGGCGATTTGGAGATCGCCGCGCTGGACGATGGAGCCGTAGTAGAAGTGGCAGTGAGCGATGTCGTCGACGGCGTTGCAGAGGATGTTGCGTTGGTCGGCTTCGCGATAGACGTGGGCGTTCAGATCGCGGAGGGATGTCGCGGCGATCACGAGGAAGACACTGTTGAGATCATCGGCTTCGAAGGGCTTTGGGGACCAGGTGATTTGTTGGTTGCGGACCCATTCGGTGAGTTGGGGAGAGAGTTTGGGAGAGACTACGTGGACTTGGGCGCCGGCTTCGAGGAGGCCGGGAATTTTTTGGGCGGCGATCCCGCCCCCGCCGACGACGAGGACGCGGCGATTGGCGAGCTTCAGGAATGCGGGGAAGAGGGACATTAGTTGGTGCTCCAGGAGAGGTTAAGCGAAGAAAGAGAAATGCCAATGCGGAGACGCCCTTCGCGGGATTCGCTCAGGGCAAGCAGAGAGCGCGGAGTTGGCAAAGAGACGTGGAAGAGTTCACGGGTGAGTGCCGCGCCTACGGCGCTTCGGAAATTCTCGGTGACGTTTTCCCAGCGCTTGCGCGTTGGGCTAAGTTGTGGCGCACCTACGGTGCTGGTTGCGAGATTAGTGTTCATGGACGGTCCTCGATGGAGTGGGGGACGCGATCGGTGGGGAGATCGCGGGGGATGAATTCGGTTTGGAGGGCGGGTTGGGCGGAAAGGATGGAGCGGAGGCTTTCCGTTGAATGGCGTGCCAGGAATTTTTGCAGGGGCTCGGCGTGATAGCGATGCACGTGGAAATGCGACAGAAGGCGTGCGATGGCGTTGGGGACTTCGCCGGCGGCGCAGCGGTAACCTACGGGGCGGGCGATGGAGGCGAACTGGCCGACGCTGCCGCCTACGCAGAAGTAGTAGGCGTCGATCATCTGGCCGTCTTGCCTGATTTTTTTGCCTTCGATGCCGATGTCGGCGATCCAGTGCTGGCCGCAGGAGTTGGGGCAGCCGGTGATGTGGAGCTTGATGTCGTCCTGATAGCCGGGGAAACGCTCTTCGAGCTGCTCGGTGAGCCAGCGGGCGTAGGATTTGGTTTCGGTGAGAGCGAGTTTGCAGAATTCCGAGCCGGTGCAGGCGACGGTGCCGCGAACGAAGGCATTGGTTTCGACCGGGAGGGCGTTGGCGGCGAGTTCCTGGACGACGGAGGTGGCGCGGGATTCGGAAATGTTGATGAGCAGGAGATTCTGCATGAGCGTGGCGCGGAGATGACCGTCGCCATGATGTTCGGCAAGATCGGCGGCGACGCGGAGTTGCGAAGGAGTGATGCGGCCGCGGACGACGGAGGCGCCGATGGTGAAGAGGCCAGGTTGTTTTTGCGGGATCACGCCCAAGTGATCGCGGTGGATGGAGACGGGAAGTTGTTCGGGGACGGCGGGATCGAGTTTGTAGCCGAGTTTGGATTCGATGGCGGCCAAGAAGGAGTCAGCAGTCCAGCCGTGCTGGAGAAAGAGGAATTTTAAGCGGGCCTTTTCGCGGGACTGGCGAAGGACTTCGCTCTCGCGGAAGACTTCGGCGATGGCGCGGGCTACGGGGAGGACTTGTTCCCAGCGGATGAAGGCGTTGAGTTTTACGGCGAGGTGGGGCTCGGTGGAGAGGCCGCCGGCGATGCGGAGGGAGAAGCCGGGGTCGGAGGAGTGGCCAGCGACCAGCGACCGGTGGCCAGTGGAAGAAGAGTCGGCAACGACAAAGCCCGCACCCTCAAGGACGGAGGGGGCGGTGCCAGACGGCAGAGAGTGTGCCGAGCTGTTGGGAAAGGCCTCCGGCTTGAAGGCCTGAGCTACAGGGCGGGTTACGGCGGTGAAGGCGATGTCGTTGATTTCGGGATAGGAGCACCAGTCGGGGCAAGCGGTGACGGTGATCTTGAATTTTCGGGGGAGATTATAGAAGTCGGGATTGCCGGCCAGTTCTTTGTCGAGGGCGAGAGCCAGCGAGGAGACGTCGGCAAGTTCGTGCTGATGGATTCCGGCTAAGGGGCAGCCGGTGATGTTGCGGGCCACGTCCCCGCAAGCGCCGGTGGTGCGGAGGCCGACGGACCAGAGGCGTTCGAGGAGTTCGGGGAGATCTTCAACGCGGACCCAGTGGAGCTGAATGTTCTGGCGGACGGTGATGTCGGCCACGCCGTTGCCGAAGTGTTCGGAGAGATCGGCGATGGTGCGGGCTTGTTCACTGGTGAGGAGGCCGTTGGGGATGCGGATGCGAACCATGAAGTGGGGGACGGCTTTGCCTTCGCCGTTCTTGCCGCCGACTACGCCGGTGCCATCGCCTTGGGTGTAAATGCCCCAGGGGCGGAAGTAGGTGCTGAGCCATTCGGGGGGAATGGAGGCGAAGCCATCGCGAGCGAAGGCGCGGATTTCATCGAGGTGATCCCAGGGATTTTTGGCGCGTTTGAGGCGCTCGACGCGCTGGGATTTGGTTTCTTTTAGTTCGGGCATTGGCGGTTACAGTTCCCTTTCCACGAAAGCGGGCCCGCCTCAGAAGGCGGCCGCTACAAAAGCTCGAGCAACCCAAGAAGGCGGCCTGAAGCCGCCCCTACACAAACGGAGAAAACGAACCGAAAAGCAAAAAGCCCACGTGCCGGTTATCTGGCACGTGGGCTTCGAAGCTGAAACTTCAAAAAGAGCTTAGGTTCGAGAGCACCTCTGGCCAGATGTGAGCAGCCGACAGCAACAGCAGGCTGCCGCGGTACAACAACAGATCTGGCAAGAGTTGCGCATGTTCGAAAAGGCTACGCGGCGATGACCGTGATGTCAATGCGTGTAGCGTGCGAAAGATTGGATGCGGTGGATTGGGGATTTGGATACATAAGACAGAGGTTGGAAGGTAGAGGTTAGAGGTTGGAAGAGGGACCGGGCGAGCCCGGCCCCTACAAATGGTTGAGGAAGCTTGGGTTGTTGCGATTACTGGGGTTTGGGGGTGGTGGCTGCTGGTTTGGCGGCTGGCTTCGTGGTGGTTGCCGGTTTGGCGGCGGGTTTGGCTGGGGCTGTGGCGGCTGCGCCGATTAGGGTGGCGGATTTGATGGTGTCCAGCTTGGGCCAGTGGGTGGCCAGGAACTTCTCGCCGCCTTTGGAGATGTTTTCCTGGTCCATGCCGGCGTTTTCACCGTACTGGTCGTAGAGCATTTCGACGATGTTCATGCCTTTGCCGTCGACTGCGCCAATGGGAGCGAATCCCTTGGAGTCCAGAAAGGTGTTGTCCGTTAGATTGATGAAGAGTTGCGTGCCGCGGGAGTTAGGGGCTTCAGATTTGGCGAAGGTGAGGGTGCCGCGGACGTTTTTCTGGGTTACAGGTTCATCTTTAATGCCGGCCTTTTCCCAGGCGGCGTTGACCGGGGGATAGGCGCTGAGGCCGAACTGCACGACAAAACCCGGATGGACCCGGAAGAAGCGGGCGCCGTCGAAATAGTGATGCTTGACGAGATTGTAGAAGCGGTCGGCGCCGATAGGGGCCCAGGCGCGGGTGACGGTGATGGTGAATTCGCCGCGAGTGGTGTCGAACTTTACTTGATAGGTGTCGGGAGCTTTGTCTTTCAAAAGAGCGGGCTTCAGGAGGGCGTGATCGTAAGTGGCTGCGGCGGCGGGTTTGGCGGCGGTGGTGGATTTTGCTTTTGCCGCGGGCGCGGGTGTTTGGGCTGCGGCGGGGATGGAGAGGAACAGCGCGGTTGCGGTTAGCGCGCAGGATTTCAGGTGCATGGTTCGTCAGCCTCCGGAAATTTGGGAATTGAAGGATTGATGTTTACGGGGATTAGTTTTGCATATTTTGGGGGGAAGAGGAAGAAAGAGGGGAAAAAGAAAAAGACTTAACACAGAGAACACAGAGGAAGAGCACAGAGGGCACGGAGAAGAAAAACCAAGAAGGCGGCGTAAAGCCGCCCCTACATGGAAAGAAAACCCAAGAGCACAGCCAGGAATGGCTGTGCCACATTATTTGTTGAGGTCGCGGCTTAGGTTTTCGACCTGGGAGAGGACGCGGAGGGTGTTTTCGCCGAGGATTTTGCGGATGTCGGATTCGGAGTAGCCCTTTTTGAGGAGGGCGTCGGTGATTTGGGGGATGCGGGTGACGTCCTGCATACCGAGGGGCATGACGGCGCCGTCGAAGTCGGAGCCGAGGCCGACGTGATCGGCGCCGGCGATTTTTACGGCGTGGTCGATGTGGTCGACGATAACGGTCCAATCGACTTTAGGGAGTTTGCCGGCGTTCATAAATTCGCGGACGACTTGATCGCCGGTGGTTAGTTTGCAGGCTTCGTTGTTGCCGCAGCGCTTGTCTACTTCGTCGTGGATTTCTTTTTCGGCTTCGGGGTGGGCTTTTTCGTAATCGCGGAATTCCTGGCTGATGAAACCGACGTGGTAGTTGATCTGGATGACGCCGCCGTGTTTGGCGAGGTCGCGGATCATGTCGTCGGTCATGTTGCGTGGAGCTACGCAGAGGGCGCGGCAGGAGGAGTGGGAGGCGAAGACGGGGGCTTTGCTGGTTTCGAGGGCGTCGTAGAAGGTTTTGTCGGAGACGTGGGAGATGTCGACAATGATGCCGAGGCGATTCATTTCGCGGATGACGTCTTTGCCGAAGTCGGTGAGGCCGTTGTGGGCGGGCTTGTCGGTGGAGGAGTCGGCCCACTCGTTGTTGTCCATGTGAGTGAGGGTCATGTAGCGGACGCCGAGAGCGGCGAAGGTGCGGAGGACGGAGAGGTCGTTGCCCATCATGTGGCCGCCTTCGACGCCCATGAGGACGGCGATTTTGTGCTGCTTTTTGGCTTCGCGGATGTCGGCGGAGGAGGTGGCGAGCATTAAGTCGTTAGGATTCTTGCGGACGGTCTCGCGGACGGCGTCGATTTGATCGAGGGCTTTTTTGACGGCTTCGGGGCCGAGGATTTTGGAGGAGATCCAGATGGAGAAGAAGATGGCGTCTAGGCCGCCTTCTTTCATGCGGGGGATGTCGATGTTGCCGTCGGTGTGGCGGGTGGAGAGATCGAATTTGGGGTCGAGGAGGCGTTGGGTGGTGTCGTCGTGAGTGTCGATGACGATGGAGGAGAAGTGGAGTTTTTTAGCTTGGTCGGAGACGGATTGGGCGGAGGAGAGAGTGGGCATGATTAAGAGTAGCAGAAGAGAAAGGAGGATTTGTGGGCGGCGCATGGGGCTCCTTGGAATTTTGCGTTAGTAGAGTAGCAGAAGAGGGGAAGCGTTCAAA
>DASYXF010000029.1:0-4023 GCA_035935335.1 Candidatus Acidiferrum sp. | reverse complement strand
CCGTTGCTGCGGGTTGCCGGCAACTTCTGGATTACACCCCAGCCTCCGGCTGCTTCCGATGTGATCGTGATTCTGAGCGACGACGATTTCACGGCCGATCGCGCCTCGCGCGCCGCCGAGCTCTATCATGCAGGATGGGCGCCGAAGATCGTCGCGAGCGGCCGCCGGCTTCGCCCCTACGCGAGCATTGCCGAGTTGATGCAGAAGGACCTGGAGGCGCGCGGCGTTCCGGAGAAGGCCATTATTCCTTATCCGCACGATGCGGTGGATACGCTGATCGAGTTGACCGACATCCGTGGTTTTGTCCGGCAGCACGGCTGGAAGCGCGTGATGATTGTTACATCGAATTTTCATACGCGCCGCACGCGCTACTTGTGCAGGCACATCTTCCCGGCGGATATCAAAGTGCTCGTCGAGTCCGCGCCCGACGTCAACTATGATCCTGATTCATGGTGGCGCACTCGCGGCGGCCTGAAAATTTTCTTTCACGAGTCGGTGGGAATGGTGGTGTCAGCGTGGGAAGTGCATCACCAGAAACAGAATCCGTCTGGAACGCTGTTATTCCCGCCAGCTCTGCCCGTTGTCGTTAAGTGAACGCTTTTGTTTCTCTCGTTGGTTTACACGGGCATAGCTCTGTACTATAGTGCCTGAACCGCAAGGATTGCCTGTACCCTGTCCGCAGGCTTTCTTGATATCTCACCGCACTGGAGGTTTCCATGTGGCGGAAACAGTCTGAAGGAAAACCGTCCTCATCCGCGACGCCCGGAGCGCCGTCGGCATTTGCGCCGCCGTCCTACGCGCCGCCTGCGGAAAAATCGGCGGGATCGCCGTCTCCATCAAAGCCCGCGTCAGCCATGCCACCTGCTCCTGTGCCATCGACGGAAGCGGCAATTTTGACGCAAGGGATTCGCATACGCGGCGAATTGACAGGAAAGGCCGACCTTTTTATCGATGGCGATGTGGAAGGCAGTGTGCGGCTCGGCGATTCACGGCTGACCATCGGCCCGAGCGGCCACGTGAAAGCAGACATCGAAGCGCGCGAAATCTATATTCGGGGCAATGTTCAGGGCAATCTCCGGGGACGCGAGCGCATCACCCTGGGAAACTCGTGCCACGTGAAGGGTGATCTGGAGTCGCCGCGCATTGCCATCGAAGACGGCGCGCAATTCAAAGGGCGCGTGGAAATGGGGCCGGCCGCCGACGCGCGCGAACGCCAAATCAAGCGTACTGCGCCTGCAATTACTTCGCCCGGCGCATCTTCATCTTCAACTGATTCGACGCCTACCTCCGTGCCTGTCGAGGCGAGCGCTAAAAAATGAATTGGATGGGGGGAAAGTCGCGTTTGGGGGCCGTGGCGGCGCCGGTGGCGTCCAAGACGCGCGGCACTGTATCCGCGGTTATGCCCCCGACGTCCGTAACGAAGTCCAACCAAAAATCGGAAAGTTTCCGGCTTTCGAATGGCCTCAAGGATTTCCTGTGGCTCATCAGCGACGTTGAAAACGGCCGCCTTCTCGATCTGGGTCAAGTCTCGCAGGCCACGCTTAACTTTTTCATCGAGCGCGGTTTTCGCGTCACCACCGACGACATGCTCCGGTCATGGAAGGAGTTCCGGGGCGCCGTGGAGGAAAAGCAGCGCAACGCGCCGCCGAGCGATTTCAATGAGCCGCTTTCTCCCGAGGAAATTGCGCAGCATTTCCTGCAGAACTCGCTGCAATATCCGGATGACGAATTCAACGCGGTGCTCGTCTGGGATATTTTTGACCGGCTCGACGCGGGATTGCTTTCGCAAGTCGCCAACCGCCTTCACGAAATCGTTCATCCGGGAGGGGCGGTTCTCGCACTTTTCCACAGCAAGACGCCCGAGCGCGCCTACCGCTATCGCATCGTCGACAATCAAACCATCGAAATTGTGCCCATCGGCCCTGTCGGCACGCACATGCGAATCTTCCAGAATCGCGAAATCCTGAACCTCTTCAGCCGTTTCCGCTCCGCAAAGACTTTCGTCGGCCGCGACCAGCTCCGCGAAGGCCTTTTCATTAAGTAATTTCGCCTAACCAATTTCCGGTGAGCGCATTGCCGGGGCTGTGGATTCTACCTGATTTTCCCTATTGCATTGAGGACGGCACCGGAGTATTACGGGAATTGTACTTGGGAAAACGACGGAGGTTAGATGACTCCACCGGACAACCAAGCGTCCTGAAAATGTTCACACCGCTCTTGCGGTGCGGTACCCCACGACGCCCAAGTGATTCGCGATTGACGCCGCGTGGGCCTCAGGAAACGGCAAAGCGGGAGGCCGTGAGGCTTCCCGCTTCGTCTGTCACGGCGCGTAATTCTTGATTCTTCAGCTTTGCGTGGATTTCGTCTCCCCTTCGGCCGGCGATGAACCCTTTGCGGCGTGTACACGCCACGCCTGAATAATGCCAGGCAGGATGGAGAGAAAAATCACTCCCGCAATCACCCAGTGAATCTGCTTCTCGACGTTGGGGATTTTCTTGCCCAGCGTGAACCCGATCATCACCATGCTGCCCACCCAGAGGATGCCTCCGAAAATATCGTACGTAAGGTATCGCGAATAGCGCATCCGGGCAGCCCCCGCCACCGGAGGGCAAAAGGTGCGGATTATGGGAATGAAGCGCGCGAGGATGATTGTCTTGCCGCCATGCTTGTCATAAAACGCTTTTGCGCGTCCCAGATGCTTCTTCTTGAAGAAGCGCGAATCTTCCCGCCGGTAGAGGTTCACGCCGGCCTTGCGCCCGATAAAATACCCGAGTTGGTCGCCCGCAATCGCACAGAGTGGAACGGGAAGCAGCAGCCAGGCAAGTTCCAGCTGGCCCGTTGCCGCAAACACGCCAGCCGTCACTAACAGGGAATCGCCCGGCAGGAAAAAGCCCACAAACAATCCCGTCTCGACAAAGACGATCGCGCACACGAGCAGCGTTCCGCCCCATTGAATCAGTCCTTGAACGTTATAAAGTTGGTGGATTAAGTCTCGCCAGGGTACCGCCATTGCTCTGGTTATCCTTCCCGTATCCCGTTGGTCTATCGAAACTTCGCCAGTCCACGATAGCAGAAAACCGCGTCTCTCGCCGAGGCCTCAGGCGCGGTCCGTATCGGTATAGTACTTTGCTCCCAGCGGTTCGACTCCCCCGTACCATTTGCCTGAACAGCCCTCCGCTCCACAATGTCCGTGTCGGATACAAAACCTATTCTGGAGGGGCGAGCATATGGAAGGTGGCTACGCGGTCTGGATGGGGCAGCCGGTGATTCTTCGAGTGGTCGCAGGCAACTTGCGCGTTCCATTGCGCGGGCGCCTGGTCAGCGAAACGAACGATGTGTTGCGGCTGCGGATTGCCGACAACTGGGACGTTGATGTTTTCAAGTCCATGGTGGTTGCCGTGGAGCACGATACTCCGTTCACAGTGGTTCACTAGCGGGGGACGAAATATGAGCCCTTTGCGCGATACTTCGGCGAGCGAAACACGAGCCTTGCAAATTCCAGAGGGTTGGTGTGCCGCGAATATTCGCCTTTGGTTGTGGGCCGCGTTTGCTGCCATGGTAATCCTGGGTCATCGCGAAGCGCTCCGGCTCCTGATGCTCGCGCGGCAGTTGGGTTACTGATTTAGCGTTCGGTGCATTCGATTTTCGCTTCCCCTCAATCCCTCACCCGGGCTCGTTCCCAGCGAGCCCGGTTTTTTTCTATCCGATCCAAGCTATTCGGCCAAGAACAGGCTTTGCGCGAAGGGCCACTCCGCATCCACCCATTGCGCGTCGCAGCGGAAGCCTGCGCGTTCGCCCATGCCCGCCGCTTCGTCGCAGCGATATTTGTGCGAACTTTCCGTCCAGATCGTTTCGTCTTCGATGAAGTTAACTTTGAGCCCGGCGCCGCGTATGTGAACAGTCTGCCGTCGAGTGGAAACTAAATGCATCTCGATTCGCCGCTCGGATTCGTTCCACCGCGCCTCATGCCTGAAACAATTCAAATCAAAATCGGCGCTCAACTCCCGATTGATGCGCCCCAGC
>DASYXF010000028.1:0-2201 GCA_035935335.1 Candidatus Acidiferrum sp. | reverse complement strand
GCGGTTGCAATTATCGCAGGAATGGCCTTCCTGACTGGCAAACGGCTTGTCGTTGGGGCAATTCTCGCATTGGCGTCCTGGTTTTTTCTCGGTGGCCTGGCGTTTCACCTGCAAACTCACTCCTCTTCCCCGGACGACGTTGCCGCATTGCTTGCGTCTGGAAGAATCGAGGCAGGCCAGCCGCTTCGATGGCGCGGCGTCCTGCGCGAAGATCCCGAACACCTGCCCTGGGGCTGGCGGTACACGATAAATCTCGAGGAAGTTTCGACCACGGACCGCACCGTGAAGGCTCATGGCGGACTGAGGCTGACTCTTTATGCGAAACCTGAAGCTGAAATCCACAAAGTCTTGCGCGCCGGCGATGAAGTGGAGGCTCTCTGCGTCGCGCGTTTGCCCCGAAATTACCTGAATCCCGGCGCATTTGACGAACGCGGCTTTCTATCGCGCCAGGGCATCGCACTTCTTGGGACACTGCGCAGTTCGGAACTCATTGAAAAAGTTGGAGAGCCCCGATTATCCCTCAGTCAGCGCCTTGCGAGAGTCCGGGGCGCGCTATTGGCGCGAATCGACGCTCTGTATTCAAGTGAAAGAAGCCGCGCGGCCGTTCTGCGGGCCATGCTTTTGGGCGATCGTAGTTTCGTGAACAGCGATGTGGCTACCGCATTTCAGAAAACAGCTGCGTTTCACGTCCTCGTTGTCGCAGGCCTGCACGTTGGAGCACTTGCCGTTTTCATCCTATGGCTGGGACGGATCCTGCGGCTGCCTCGCGCAGCCCAAACAACCGCGGTGCTAATCGTTCTTGCCGCTTACGCCGGAATCGTGCAGGATCGCCCGCCGATACTCCGCGCTGCTTTGATGGCCACGATATTCCTCCTGGCACGGCTACTCTTCCGTCGCGTCGCTTTGGTGAACACTGTTGCCGTTGCGGCTCTGATTCTGTTGATCGCCAGGCCCGGAGAACTCTTCGACCCCAGTTTCCAGATGTCGTTCCTGGCCGCGGGCGTCATCGCGGGGCTGGCGCTTCCCTGGATTGACCGTACGAGCACCAAATACCGCGCGGCTCTGGAGCATCTGAGCGACGTGACGCGCGACCGGCTACATTCTCCTCGCGCCACACAATTTCGCCTGGACCTGCGCTCCGCCACAAGCGCGATGGCGGCGCGGCTGCCGCGGAGCCTTTCCGGATATTCCGATGTGCTTTTCGTTTTTCCCGTGCGTGCGGGATTTCGCCTCTGGGATTTGCTCGTACTTTCCTTCTGCATCCAGCTTGGCATTGTGCCTTTGCTCGCACTCTACTTCCATCGCGCAAGCATTTCGGGGCCGGCCAGCAACATTCCCGCCGTGCTTCTCACAGCTTTGATAGTTTCCCTTGGATTTTTGACTCTGGCCGCCAGTTTCATTTGGCGAGGGCTTGGAGTAATCCTCGCAAAAGTCACCGCCGCGCTTGTTGGATCATTGCTCTCTTGCGTGGACTGGTTCAGCCGGCTGCCTCGCGCATCGTGGAGAATCCCAAATCCGCCTGCTCTGCTCTTGATCGCATTTTTTGCCACGCTCATTTGCGTCGCTGTCCTGGCCTGGCTCCCGGCGGAGTCGTTGCGTGAACGGAGCAAGTCAGTCGCCGCTCCAGTTCCTTTCCGGCGCTTTGAGTTCGCCGCTGTCGCTGCGCTCATTACCCTTGCATCGGTCGTGATGATTTATCCCTTTCCTCCACGTCTGGAGCGAGGCCGCCTTGAGGCCACAGTTCTCGACGTCGACCAGGGTGACTCCATCTTTATCGCCTTTCCGGATGGCCGAACCATGCTGATTGACGGCGGCGGCCTGGCAGGCTCGGAACACATCGGAGGCTTTCAATCCGGCATCGACGTTGGAGAGCAGGTCGTTTCGCCCTACCTTTGGTCGCGAGGGATAAAGAAGCTGGATGTCGTCCTGTTGAGCCACGCGCATCATGACCACATCGGTGGGCTGCCCGCAGTTCTCGACAATTTCCGCGTGGGGCAGCTTTGGGTGGGCCGTGATGAAGATGCCGCTGAATATCGCGCCTTGATTGCCGACGCAGCTAGACACTCAATTCAAGTGCACCACGAGATCTCTGGAACCACGTTCAACTGGGATGGTGTTACAGGACAGATCTTATGGCCTGCGGATTCTTCCGAAGCGCCCGCCGCTTCAAATGACGATTCCGTGGTGCTGCGGCTGAGTGA
>DASYXF010000027.1:0-12362 GCA_035935335.1 Candidatus Acidiferrum sp. | reverse complement strand
GGATGAAGTTGTTTGTTTTGTATCACTTTTGGATGTGTTGAAAAAGAAGGAGTTAGGTGGGGGCGGAATCTGCGTCGGAAGGAGTTACCTTGGGGTAACGGAGGACCAGAATTGGAGGATTCGTGGGCGGCAGGGCAGGCGGCGACAAGTTTCCCTGTGATCATGATGCACCGACAGTATCTTCGAGTCAAGTAACAGTACGATAACGGATGGGACACAAGCTGATGGGGCGGCTTTGAACCGAAAGCACCTGCTTGGAGCGGTCAGCAGCCGGAAGGCGGCCTAACCCTTCGCTGTGCTCAGGGCGAGAAGCCGCCCCGACAACGGCGAAGAGGGCACGATTTATCGTGCCCCTACAGGAGGCGCGATGGTGCAGAGGCGAACGAAAGTTGCGCGAACGAAGAGCGGGCCGGGCGAGCCCGGCCCCTACAGATGGAAGGTGGAATGGGCACCATCCTATCCGTCTCAGGGCGAGCCCTTCAATAATTCTCAGGGCAAGAAGAACTGCTATAATCGCGCGCAATTGGCGGGTGCGGACGAAGCGAGGTGATATGGCGGGAATGGAATCGTCTTCGGCGAAGCGAGCGCGGATACCGATGAAAGGGCCGCAGGCTCCGCGGTTTATCGTGATTGAAGGGCCGCTGCGGGTGGGCAAGACGACGCTGGCGCGGATCCTGGCAGAGCGGCTGCACGCGCGGCGAATTTACGACTGCGAGGACAACCCGTTTCTCGGGGAGTTTTATGCGGAGAAGCCGGGGGCGGCTTTGCGGGCGCAGATGTATTTTTTGATGGAGCGGCAGAAGCGGATTCGGGAAGGGTTGGCAGGGGATGCTCCGGGTCCGGTGATCAGCGATTTTCTTATGGAGAAGGACCGGATTTTCGCGAACCTGAATCTGGATGACAAAGAGTTGAAATTGTACGAGCGGTATTACGAGATGCTGACGGCGGAGATTCCCGAGCCGGACCTGGTGATTTATCTGCAAGCGAAGCCGGAAGTGCTGCGGGCGCGGATTGCGAAGAAGAAAGCGGCGGAAGAGAAGCAGATTGCGCCAGAATACGTGGAAGAGGTGGCGCGGGCTTACGAGCATTTCTTTTTCCGGTACGAGGCGGCGGATCTGCTGGTGGTGGATACGTCGGAGATTGATTTTGTGGAGCGCAGCGAGGATTTGCAGCAGTTGCTGAAGAGGTTGCAGGAGCCGGTGAAGGGAACGCAGTATTATTTGCCGCTGGGAGGAAGCGATTAAGAGTTTCTCCGAGACAAGCGCGACTTGTGTTCCATCCATTTAAGAGATTGACTTGCCACAGTCCCTCCGAGCCAGCAAGAAGCACTGGCTCTCCGGTCGGAATGACAGACAAACACCTTTGAACGAATTCTGTTTGCTCGATACGAATCGCTATTGAGGAGAAAACCAATGGAATTGTGGACGCGGAGGAAGTTTTTTGTGAGTTCGGTGGTGGGTGGGGCGCTGGCGGGAGCGGGGGGATTGGTTGGGAAGACGCTGGGGTTGGAAGACGGAGCAGAGGGCACGATCTATCGTGCCCCTACAGGGGAGGCGACAGCTACGACGGCGGGGGCAACACGTCCGGTGATGATTTCTTCGGCGAATGGGGTGAATGCGCTGCCTAAGGGGATGGAGGTTTTGAAGGCGGGCGGTGACACGCTGGAGGCGGCGGTGGCCGCGGTGACGATTGTGGAGGACGACCCGAACGATGATTCGGTGGGGTATGGCGGATTGCCAAATGAAGAGGGCGTGGTGGAGCTGGACGCCAGCGTGATGCACGGGCCGACGCGGAGGGCGGGAAGCGTGGCGAGCGTGCAGAAGATCAAGAACGTGGCGCGGCTGGCGAAGACGGTGATGGAGCGGACGAACCACGTGATGATTGTGGGCGACGGCGCGCGGCGATTTGCGGTGGCAGAAGGGTTCGAGGAGATGAACCTGCTCACGGAGCACTCGCGAAAAATCTGGCTGGCGTGGAAGGCGAAGACGAGCTTTAACTGGCGGCCGGGAATTGATAGCCCGGAATGGAAGGAGCATATGGCGCAACTGTTTGACGGGGACGCGCAGAAGATTGCGTATGCGGAAAAGCGCATCGCGGACCCGATTACCGGGACGATCAACTGCCTGGCGGTGAATGCGAAGGGCGAAGTGAGCGGCACGACGACGACTTCGGGATTGTCCTGGAAAATTCCGGGGCGCGTGGGGGATTCGCCGATTATCGGGGCGGGATTGTATGTGGACGGAGATGTGGGCGGGGCGGGGTCGACGGGCAAGGGTGAGGAGAACATCAAGATTTCCGGCGGGCACACGATTGTGGAGTTAATGCGGAAAGGGATGAAGCCGACGGATGCGTGTTTGGAAGCGTTGGGGCGGGTGGCGAGAAATTACAACGGAGACAAGAAAAAGCTGGGGACGTTTCATCTGTATTATTACGCGGTGAACAAGGATGGGGAGTACGGGTCGGCCACGTTGTGGAAGAACGGGTATGAAGCGGGGAAGGTGGCGAAGTTTTCGGTGTGTGATGGGACGGGGAGCCGATTGGAGACGTGCCGGCCATTTTTTGACGAGTTGGGGGGCGATCAATAGGGAGCGGGATGAAGCGGAGGGGTTCGACGCAAATTTTAATGAGCGGTTACGGAGTGGAGAGCAAAGAAAAATGTGTCGCCCCTCCGGGGCTCGTCTGGGCTGGGGTTTAGGTTCCCAGCGCTTACGCGCTGGGCTAAGGTCTGTCGCGCCTCCGGCGCTGGGGTTTGGGCGCGGTTAGAGAGTCCTCCAAGGCTGCATTTGCTGTGAGGAAGTGCGGCTCGCGGACTCGCCGGGGCACGATTTATCGTGCCGCTAAGTGGAGATTTTGAGGAGATATGGATCGGGCGAATGTTTTGATTGTGGGTGGAGGGGTGGTGGGTTGCGCGGTAGCGGAGGCGCTATCGCGGCGTTGGACGGATGTTTTTCTGGTGGAGAAAAATCCTAAGTTTGGGATGGCGACGAGTTCGCGGAACAGCGGGGTGATTCATTCCGGCATTTATTACCCGAAAAATTCATGGAAGGCGAAACTTTGCGTGGCGGGAAACCGGCTGACGAAGGAGTTTTGCGCGCGACACAATGTGCCGCACCGGATTACGGGGAAATTGGTGGTGGCGAAGAATGCGAGCGAAGAAGCGGAGCTGGCGGCGCTGAAGAAGAAGGGCGAAGAGAACGGCGTGACGGGATTGCGGTTGATTGATGCGGCGGAGATTCGGCGGCAGGAGCCGCATGTGAAGGGGCACGCCGCGCTGGAAGTGCCTTCGACGGGAATTTGTTCGGCGGAGGAGCTGGTGCATGCGTATGCGCGAGTGGCAGAGGGGCAGGGGGCGCACCTGGTGAATCACGCGACGGTGGTGAGAATGGAACCGCAGAAGGATTCGGTGCGGGTGACATTGCGGATCGGGGATGAGGAAGCGTCGGAGGAAGAGGCGATTGAGGCGCGGTGCGTGGTGAACTCGGCGGGGTTGTATGCGGATGAGGTGGCAGGAATGCTGGGGCCGCGGCCGTGGAAGATCTATCCAGTGCGCGGGGAGTATTGCGAGATTCGCGGGAGCAAAACGGACTTGATACGGAATTTGGTTTATCCGCTGCCGCATCGTGACCAGTTGACGCTGGGGGTGCATTTTACGAAGACGCTTTGGGGAACGACGCTGGTGGGGCCGACGGCGACGTATGTGGATGGGAAAGAGAATTACGAGAAGGACAGGATGGAGATTGCGGAGTTTGCGGCGGATGCGAAGACGATGCTACCGGAAATTTCGACGGAGGATTTGCAACTGGGATATTCGGGGTTGCGGCCGAAGTTGAAGGGACCAGGCGAGAAGGGCATAGCGGATTTTGTGATTGAGGCGGATCGCGAGGTGCCGCGGGTGATTCAGTTGGTTGGGATTGAGTCGCCTGGGTTGACGGCGGCGGGGGCGATTGCGGGGGTGGTGGCGGGGTTGGTGGGGGACGTGATTGGTGATTAGTGACGGGGGGAGAGAAGAGCAGGCCGAATTCTAATTTTGTAGGAGTACTTTAAGTTGAGGTCCTTCGGGCATCCTCGTCGGATGCCCTCAGGATGACAGCGCTTTTAACCTAAGCTTTAATTTCCCCTTTCACGATCATTCAACAACGATGCGAAGGAATTTTTTCTTGCCAACACGTATTTTGTAAGCTGCAGGAACCGTAAGGTCCAGTTTGGCCGAAGGATCTATGACCAGCTGACCGTTTACTTCAAAACCCTTCTGCTTGACGATCCGCTCGGCCTCGGCGACGGACACTACTTGTTTGATCCCTGCAAGCGCCCGGGTCCACTTAATCGCTTTGGGGTGTGTCGCACTTTTCTCGCTCCAGACCACGACGCTCAAGTCCACCCATGTGACGTGCCACCCTTCTGGGACGCGAGTGCAGGTCACAGTAAATTCTTCCATTTCGTCCGGAATCTCACGGTCGCGGAAGACGCGCTGGAAGTTTTCGGCGGCTTTGCGGGCAGGGTCCGGGCCGTGGAAGCCGGAGACGATTTCTTCGGCGAGGCGCATTTTGGCGTCCATCGGATGGAGGGAACCAGAGGAGACTTCCTGTTTGAGGCCGGTGATTTGCTGCGGGGTGCGGTCGGTAACGAGTTCGTAGTAGGTCCACATCAGGTCGTCGGGGATGGACATGATTTTGCCGAACATGTCGGCGGGCGGCTCGGTGATGCCGATGTAGTTGCCAAGGCTTTTGGACATTTTACGCTGGCCGTCGAGGCCAACGAGGATGGGCATGGTGAGAATGGCCTGGCCGGGGAGGCCGTATTCGCGCTGGATTTCGCGGTGAACGAGAAGATTGAATTTTTGTTCGGTGGCGCCGAGCTCGACGTCGGATTTCAGGGAGACGGCGTCGTAGGCGGTGAGAAGAGGATAGAGGAGCTCGTGAACGGAAATCGGTTGGCCTTCGTCGAGGCGTTTGCGGAAATCTTCACGTTCGAGCATGCGTGCGAGGCGATAGTGCGAGCATAGGCGGACGATGGCTTCGGCGGAAAGTTTGGAGAGCCACTCACTGTTGTAGCGGACTTCGGTTTTGGCGGGATCGAGGATTTTGAAGACCTGAGCGAGATAGGTTTTGGCATTGGCGTCGACTTGCTCACGGGTTAGCGGTGGGCGGGTTTCGGAGACGCCGGTGGGATCGCCGATCATGGCGGAGAAATCGCCTATGAGGAAGACGGCGGTGTGGCCCATATCCTGGAAGTGTTTCAGCTTGCGGAGAACGACGGTGTGGCCGAGATGGAGATCGGGCGCCGTGGGATCGACACCGAGGTAGACGCGGAGGGGCGTGCCGGATTTGAGGGATTTTTCGAGGCTGGCGCGGAGTTCGGGTTCGGGGATGATTTCGGCGGCGCCTTTTTTGAGGTAGGCGAGTTGTTCGGCGACGGGTTTGAAAGAGTTGGAAGTCATGGATGAATCGAGTATCGCAGAAAAGGCGCCCGCCTCGGAAGGCGGCCGCTACAAAGGCTGAATGACGCGGCGGCCGGCGATTTTGTAGTTCCCTTCCAGGATGATTTTTACGGCTTGGGTGTAGATGCGATGTTCCTCTTTCAGGATGCGTTCGGAAAGGGTGTGCTCGTCGTCGGTGTCGAGGACCGGGACGGCGGATTGCAGGATGATGGGGCCGGCATCCAGATTTTCGTCGACGAAGTGGACGGTGCAGCCGGCGAATTTGACGCCGTAGTCGAGGGCTTGCTTTTGCGATTCGAGGCCGGGGAACGACGGGAGGAGCGAGGGATGGATGTTGAGGATGCGCTGGGGAAAGGCGGCGACGAAGAAAGGAGAGAGGAGGCGCATGTATCCGGCGAGGCAGATGAGATCGACCTTGTATTCGTGAAGGACCGCGGCGACCTGGCGGTCGTAGGCTTCGCGTTCGAGACCTTTGGAGGGGATGGCGCGGGCGGGAATGTTGCGGGCGGCTGCGCGCTCGAGGCCGGGGGCGCCGGGCTTGTTGCTGACGACGATGGAGATTTCGGCGTTGGGAATGCGGCCCGCGGAGACACTATCGGCGAGGGCTTCGAAGTTGGAGCCGCGGCCGCTGAGGAGAACGCCGATGCGCTTGAGCATGAAGAAAAAAGTTAACACACCTGTGCGGGAGGGCCAAATCCGGTGGGGAGTAAATCGGTTATCAGTAATCGGTAATCAGTAAGAAAGAAGAGGGGACTTAACACAGAGGCCGCCGAGGAAGAGCGCAGAGGGCGCTGAGAAGAGAAACCCAGGAGCACAGCCAGGAATGGCTGTCCCACATCGCCGGGTTTACGCTCTATCGAAAGATGATGAGGTTCAAGTTAAGGAGGACCCCACAACGCAAATTCGGCGTGTGGGGCACCCGGGACGACTTGGGTCGTGCATTCCTTTGTCGTAGTTGGCGACGTTTCAGGATCAGGGTTTTGGCGGAGGGACGGGTTGGGCAAAGGTGATGAAGTGGCCGCCGGGATCCTGGACGCTGAATTCACGCATGCCGTAGAAGGCGGTGCGAAGAGGCATGACGAGTTTGACGTCTTTCATGGCGGCGAGGACGGCGTCGAGATCGTCAACTTCCATGTAGAGGTAGGAGGGGCCTTTGCCGGCGGTGGCGGCGACTTCTTTGGGGGCGTCTTTCTCCACGCTGGCGTAGGTCTGATACATCACTTCGGCGGAGCCATTCTGAAAGGCGACAAAGCCGAGTTTATTGCCGTCCGGGACTTCAATGGTTTTGGTGAAGCCGAGGCGATCGACCCAGAAAGGAATAACCGGTTCGATGTCCTTGACGAGCAGGACGGAGGTGAGGCGTTTGACGTTCATGGGATTTTTCTCCTGAGATGAAGTGGAATGCGGCGAGAGGAAAACGAGAAACAGGGCAAAAGCGGCCAGGGGGAACGGGAAGGTTCGCATGGCAGATTCTCCTTGACAGGACCACTAGTCTTAATTAGACTAGTTGAGGATAGAGGGCGGGAAATTCGAAGTCAAGGAGATTTTTATGGCAACGACATCCAGCGTCCGGGGGAGGCAGTTGGGCGACTTGATCTCGATTGGGCCGGCGATGCTGCGGGATTTTGCTCAGCTGAGGATTCACAGCGTGGCGCAACTGGCGCGGCAAAACCCGCGGAGGATGTATGAGCGGCTGAACCGCCTGAGCGGGCGGCGGCAAGATCCCTGCGTGCTGGACACATTTTGCGCGGCGGTGGCGCAGGCGAAGAATCCGCGGCTGCCGGCGGAGAAGTGCCAGTGGTGGTACTGGAGCAGGAAACGGAAGACCGGAAAGAAATGAGGAAGAGATTGAACGCTGAGACGCAGAGAGCGCCGAGCTATGGACGGAAAGAGAAAAAAAGGCGCGGCGCGAAACGGAAATTGAGCCTGACGACGCCGGATCTGGTGCTGTTGAGTTTGCTGGCAGAGCGGCCGATGCACGGGTATCAGGCGAATCTGGAGTTGGAGCGGCGCGAAATCCGGGATTGGGCGGGGATTTCGCGGCCGCAGGTGTATTACTCGCTGGAAAAACTGGCGGGGGCGGGATTGATCCGGGGTTTGGAGACGGGTGAACCGGCAGCGGGACCGGAGCGAAGCGCGTTCGAAACCACGGCAAAGGGCAGGGCTGCGCTTGCAACTGCTCTCGAGCGCGACGAGTGGACAACGCAACGGGAGCGGCCGGCATTTCTGACGTGGGTTGCGCTTTCGTGGCAGGCACGGCCGGGGGTGTTTGAGAAACAGCTTGAGAGAAGGAGGGAGTTCCTGGAGAAGGAAGTTTCGCGGGAGAAGGAAGTTGTGGCGTCGATTCTGGAAGAGGTGGGGCATCCGTATCATGAGGCGGTGTGGATGGTGGGATTGATGATTGAACAGTTTGAAACGGAATTGAGGTGGTTGAAGAAAGTGGCGGAGGAGTTGCCAAAGAGGGCGCGGGCGCAACGGCCGGATTATGCGTTGGGGAAAGAGTGAAGAGCGGCTCGCGGACTCGCCGCGGGCACGATGTATCGTGCCCCTACCCTGAAAAAATTGGGTGGTGGAGTTATGGAAGGCTTCAGGCCTGAAGGCCCGAGCTACAGGTTCAGGGCGCCGGAATAGACGAGGCGGGCTTTGCCGGTGTCGCCGCGTTCGATGCGGCCGATGCGGAAGAATTTTTCGCGGCGGCGTTTGAGGTCGGCTTCGGCTTCTTTTACGTAGTCGGCGGGGACGATGACGATCATGCCCACGCCCATGTTGAAGGATTGCAGGAGTTCGTCGGTATCGATTTCGCCGAGCTTGGCCAGATATTTGAAGATGGCGGGGATGGGCCAGGCGTCGAGATCGATGATGGCTTTGACGCCGCTAGGGAGGACGCGAGGGAGATTGCCGGGAATTCCGCCGCCGGTGATGTGGGCGAGAGCGGAGATCCAGCCTTTCGCGAGAAGATTTTTTAGGGCGGGGGCGTAGCAGAGATGCGGCTTGAGAAGTTCGGCGCCGATTTTGTTGCCAACTTCGGCGACGTAGGTGTCTGGCTTTAGCTTGGCGACATCGAAAGCGAGCTTGCGAGCGAGGGAGTAGCCGTTGGTGTGCAGGCCGGCGGAGGGAAGAGCCAGGAGCGTGTCGCCGGGCTTTACATTTTTCCCAGTGAGAATATTTTTTCGCTCGACGATGCCGACGATGAAGCCGGCGAGATCGTATTCACCCACAGGATAGAAGCCGGGCATTTCGGCGGTTTCGCCGCCGATGAGGGCGCAGCCTGCTTTGCGGCAGGCGCGGCTCATGCCGTCAACGAGCTGCTCGACAACGTTGGGTTCGAGCTTGCCCATGGCGAGGTAGTCGAGGAAGAAGAGCGGCTCGGCGCCCTGGACGAGAATGTCGTTGACGCAGTGATTGACGAGATCGCCGCCGACGGTGGAGTGAACGCCCATGGCCATCGCGATTTTCAGCTTGGTGCCGACGCCATCGGCGCTGGAGACAAGGACCGGCTCTTTGTATTTTTTGTGATCGAGGGAGAAGAGCGCGCCGAATCCGCCGATGCCGCCCAGGACGGCCGGCGTGAAAGTGCGGCTGGCGAGATGACGAATGCGCTGCTTCGCGTCATCGGCTACGGCGATATTGACTCCGGCATCGGCGTATTTCATGAGCGGCCTCAACGATTCGATGCGTGACGCTGGAACAAGCGGTGCGGCTTGCCGGGTTAGAACCTGCGGTTCGGCGGGTGGCCGCGAGGTAAAGAAACACGACAAAGGTCACACTGTGGGCAGAGCAAAAAACAAATCCGAGAAGAAAAAACGCCGGTCCGCCGCGGCGGACGGCAGCTACAAGACCGGGCCACCTGAAGGTGGCCGCTACAACACCTAGAGTTTAAAACACATGGAACAGCCTGCGCCAGCGGATGGTGCCGGGATGAATGATGGCGTTTCCGTAGGCGAGGAAGCGGGCGCCGATATCGCCGTTCCAGGCGTCACGCGGCGCGTCCAGCGACATATAGATGAGCACCGGCGTGCCGAGAATATCGTTGCGCGGGACACAGCCCCAATAGCGGGAGTCGAGCGAATTTTCGCGGTTGTCGCCCATGACGAAGTAGCAGTCTTTCGGCACGGTGAAGGGCAAGCCGGTGAACGGAGCGATCAGCTGCGAGCGGGAGGGCGGTTCGCTGCGGCCGATGGTGTACTTCTCGACGAGCCTCTTGCCATTGATCCAGACGCCGCCGTCGTGGACGTCGACGGTTTCGCCGGGAAGGCCGATGACGCGCTTGACGTAATCCGGCTGAGCGGGGTCGAAGGGCGGCTTGAAAATTACGATTTGCAGGCGCTTGGGTTCACGCCACAGAGGAACGTGAATGTTGGTGAAAGGAATTCCGGCGTCATAGCCGACGCGGCTCATGATGAGGTGATCGCCGATGAGCAGCGTGTTTTCCATGGAGCCGGAAGGAATGACGCGAGCCTGGCCGAGGGTGCCGTTGATGAGCATGAAGGCGAGGATGACCCAGAACCAGGCGATGATCTCGCTTTTGACCTTGGCGCTCATGGAGGCGTCGGCTTCTTTGGCGGGGGCGCCGTTTTTGGTTTTTGTTTTGATTGCGTCAGCTTTCACGATTCACCTTCATCCGCTGGTTGGCCGTGTTCTTAGTTTAGAACGAAATTGGAGTTGGCGCATTTTTCCTGATTCCGGAGATGCTTGGGGTTCGCCTAACTCGCGGCTTCGGAAGTAACAGCGCCCGCTTCGGAAAGCGGCCTCTACACGGGGCCACTTGAAAGTGGCCGCTACGGTCTTCAGGATTCATGTTCCACTGTCACCGGCTCGGTGGTCTTTCCGTTGGAATGGGATTCGCGGACTTCGAGTTGGACGAGGTCCGTTGGGTAGTTGCCGGTGTAGCAGGAGGTGCAGAATTTGCCTTCGGTGTCGTTCACGGCTTGCTTTAGGCCAGAGAGAGAGAGGTAGCCGAGAGAATCGGCGCCGAGGTACTTGCAAATTTGCTCTGGCGTGTTGGATGAGGCGATTAGTTCTTCTTTGGTGGGCGTGTCCACGCCGTAGTAACAGGGAGAGATCGTTGGCGGACAGCTGATGCGCATGTGGACTTCTTTGGCGCCGGCTTCGCGCATCATGCGGACGAGCTTGCGGCTGGTGGTGCCGCGCACGATGGAATCATCCACGAGGACAACGCGCTTTCCGGCGACGAGTTCGCGGACGGGATTGAGTTTCAGTTTGACTCCGAAATTGCGGATGGCTTGCGACGGTTCGATAAATGTTCGGCCGATGTAATGGTTGCGGATCAGGCCCATGCGGAAAGGAATTTTGGATTCGAGTGCGTAGCCGATGGCGGCGGGGACGCCGGAGTCCGGAATAGGGACGACCATGTCGGCTTCGACGGGATGCTCCTGCGCAAGGAGGCGGCCAAGCATTTCGCGGGAGTTGGTGACGGAGCGGCCGAAGATGATGGAGTCGGGCCGGGAGAAATAGACGTGCTCGAAAATGCAGTATTGGTGCGGCTTCGGCGGGCTGAAGCGGATGGACTCGATGCCGGAGCGGGAGATGCGGACCATTTCGCCGGGTTCGACTTCGCGGACGTAGGTGGCGTCGAGAAGATCGAAAGCGCAGGTTTCGGAGGCGACGACCCAGGCATCCTGACCGTCGGGAGAAGGAAGCTTGCCGAGGACGAGCGGACGGAAGCCGCGGGGATCGCGGACCGCGTAGAGTTCGTCTTGCGTGAGAACAAGGAGCGAGTAGGCGCCTTCGACCTGATTGAGGGCGTCGCCGAGCGCGCCGGAGAGATTGCGGGCTTGCGAACGGGCGATGAGATGGACGATGACCTCGGTGTCGCTGTTGGTCTGGAAGATGGAGCCGCGATGCTCGAGTTTGCGGCGCCAGTCGGCGGCGTTGGTAAGATTGCCGTTGTGGCCGACGGCGATTTTGCCCTTGTTGCAATCGATCATGATGGGCTGGGCGTTGAGGATGGCTTTGTCGCCAGCGGTGGAATACCGCGTGTGGCCGATGGCGCTGTGGCCGGGGAGTTTTGCGAGAACGCTGGGGATGAAGATTTCTTCGACTTCGCCCATGGCGCGGTGGACGTTGAGGTCGTGACCATCGCTGGAGACGATGCCGGCGGATTCCTGGCCGCGATGCTGGAGGGCGTAGAGACCGAGGTAGGTGAGGTTGGCGGCTTCGGGATGGCCGAAGACGCCGAAGACACCACATTCGTCGTGGAAGTGGTCGTCGAAAACCATAAGTGGTTTTTTCAAATCCATTTAAGCTGCACTTCCCATCTCGCCATGAAGTTTGAGCGGCTCTTTCTTATCGATCGAGAGAGTGCAGCCAACAAACGCGGCCCATATCACTAGCCAGCCGATAGAAAAAGGGTTACGGAAGCCTTCCATCCAAATTGCTTCGAACCCACAGGCGACTGTCATGATGGCACCGTACACGGTTACCCGATGGCTTCCCGATTGCAATGCGATTGCCGTCAAAAGGAGCACAAATCCATAGGGGAGATTTATCTCATCACCGTAAAGCACGTCCGGGGCTCTATCTCCCCATAAATGAGTGCCAAGAGCGACTAGTAGAGAGGACGCTCCAATTAAGCCAAAGGCAATGCTAGCGATCTTCGACTTCATATTGAGCTTTCTGCTCATGCACCACTCAATGTTCGTTCCAGTGAATTGGCCCAGACATCCCTGAGGGCCGGCACATCGCACTGGACAACCGTATGCCCTTTATATTCGATGCGGAGAGAGTTGTCATCGGTGACTTTGCCGATTTCGTGAGCGCCCACGCCGTATTGTCTCGCAGTGGCGCGGAGGGCGGCAAGCTTTGCGGGGGAGACGGAGACGATGGCGCGGGCGCCGGATTCGCCGAAGAGGGCGTACTCGGCGGAGGCGGATTCGGGGAGGGTGATGGTTGCGCCGAGGGAGGA
>DASYXF010000026.1:0-15097 GCA_035935335.1 Candidatus Acidiferrum sp. | reverse complement strand
TGTCCATCAGTTACGCCTTTCGGCCTCACCTTAGGACCCGCCTAACCCTGAGCGGATTAACCTTCCTCAGGAAACCTTAGACTTTCGGCGACACGAGTTCTCATCGTGTTTATCGCTACTTATGCCGGCAGGGTCTCTTGTGTGGCGTTCAGCAGTCCTCTCGGTCTACCTTTACACCCCACGCAATGCTCCCCTACCAAATTCAGAGGTTCGATATTAGAAGTTCGAGGTTGGAAAAAATCAGCGCCAAACTTGAATCAGCTTGTTGAGCATCTTTCCGATCTCATTCGTTTCGGCTTGCCACCTCGCGTGTTCGCTCTTTGCGAGATACCCAAGATCCAAAACCAGATCCAGGATGACGCTTACTTCGTTGCACGAGCCCATCGCAATTGCCAGAAAATGTTTGAAGTCGTCTGGTGATTGCTTTCGGCCGTACCCTTCCGCGATGTTTATCGGCACTGAAGTCGCCGCACGTCTCAGTTGCGAAGCCAGTTCCCAACGTTCTTGGGCTGGGAACTCCTTCGTCTTTCTGTGAATCTGCAGCGCCAGGGAATAACTCCGCTGGAACGCTTTCAAATCACGGTAACTGGAGATGCGCGCTGACCTGGCATCACTCATCGCGTCTCTTTCCAACTTCTAACCTCTTATAACGAACCTCTGAAATTTCGCAGCTTCGGTCATGTGCTTGAGCCCCGTTGGATTGTTGGTGCATATCCGCTTGACCAGTGAGCTGTTACGCTTTCTTTAAAGGATGGCTGCTTCTAAGCCAACCTCCTGGCTGTCCGAGCGAATACACTTCCTTTACCACTTAGCACATAGTTAGGGACCTTAGCTGGCGATCTGGGCTGTTTCCCTTTTGACCACGAAGCTTATCCCTCGTAGTCTCACTCCCGCATAGTTCTCCACGGCATTCGAAGTTTGATTGGATTCGGTAACCTGAGTTGGTCCCTAGTCCATTCAGAGCTCTACCACCGTGGGAATTCATGCAAGGCTGTCCCTAAAGACATTTCGGGGAGAACGAGCTATCACGGAATTTGATTAGCCTTTCACCCCTACCCTCAGCTCATCAGAGCGATTTTCAACTCACACCTGTTCGGTCCTCCAGTCGCGGTTAAGCGACCTTCAACCTGGCCAAGGGTAGATCATCCCGCTTCGCGTCTAATACCACGTACTTGTCGCCCTATTCGGACTCGGTTTCCCTACGGCTCGCTTGCGCTTAACCTTGCACGTGACATTAACTAGCCGGCTCATTAAGCAAGAGGCACGCCGTCAGGCTTTCACAGACCGAAGTCTATGCATGGCCCTCCGACTGCTTGTAAGCATACAGTTTCAGGTTCTATTTCACTCCCCTCGCAGGGGTGCTTTTCGCCTTTCCCTCACGGTACTGGTTCACTATCGGTCGCTAGAGAGTATTTAGCCTTGGAGAGTGGTCTCCCCAGATTCCCACGAGATTACACGTGTCTCGTGGTACTCAGGATACCGCTTCGAGTCCGGTCCACTTTCCGTTACGTGACTGTCACACTCTTTGGTCCCGCTTTCCATCGGGTTCGCGTAGTGTCCGGATTGATAACTCTACTTATGCGGTCCTACAACCCCCATGTGTAAACACATGGGTTTGGGCTTTTCCGATTTCGCTCGCCGCTACTTTCGGAATCTCTGTGATTTATTTTCCTGCAGGTACTGAGATGGTTCACTTCCCTGCGTTAGCTCATACCGGCCTATGTATTCAGCCGGCTGTAGCGGGAGTTCATCCCGCCGGGTTTCCCCATTCGGACATCCCCGGATCAAAGCCTGCTTGCGGCTCCCCGAGGCTTTTCGCAGCTTGCCACGTCCTTCATCGCCTTCTAGCGCCAAGGCATCCACTGTACGCCCTTAGTAGCTTAATCATAAAACTCACTCAATACGTCGTCTTCTAAGGTGCTTCAAGATGCTTGCGCATCTCGTCGCTCACCGGAGTGGCTAAACTCCGGCTTTCCTCAGCTCGTTCGCCCTGTTTCAGCAGTTCCATTTTTCCCGTTCCCGGATTGCTCCGGTACCTAGGCTATCGACGCCACTATCCGCAGGTGCTTGACTGAGCTCGCCTTGTAATCCACAGCACTGCTCAACATACTCGAGCAGAACTTGTATGTAATCCACACCTTCAATCCCCGGGGCGACCGTAATCGCTTCCAGGTTATCGGCGTGAATTTGCCAGCCTTACTGTTGTCAAAGAGCGTTTGCCCTGATCCCATCAGGGGCCCCGATTTTCATCGAGGCTCCCGCCTTGCGGCGGGCCTGGGAGCTCCTAGCATCTATTGCCGCTAAAAACGTCCCATAAAATACAAAACCCGGCGTCGAGCGCCGGGCACAACCGCCTATTGGTAGCGGTTCCACGCGAAGCTCGACAGAATTTCACCCTGTGCTCGTAAGGCGCCTCACTATAGGATCTGTTCTAGGAGAACTTGAGACCCGACTGTGAATCCCCTGCACGGCCCGGCTCTTTTGAGGAAGTGCCGAACCATTTGTAATCTTACAACAACCTAGAGATATGTCAAGCGTTCCACCAAACTTTTTTCCGAGCTTTCCACACCCCTGTGGAAGCTGTGAATAACCCGCCTGGCTGCAGGTTCCCCCGGCTTTCAGTTCAGCCCGATTGTCCACACGAGCCACGCCACAGGGAGTTGTCTCTGGAGGCGCGTTTCTGAAGCCTTTGAAGACTGTTAAAGGACCCTGTTTATTCCCGCAGATTCGTCATTTCCCTGTCTACTTTTGCCCGCGAAGTTCGAGGAATTTATGACGTTTAATTGATGACAATCTGACAACCCATTACCGTTCTCCACTTAGTCTTCCATCGTGCGACCTCCACCAAGTGCCGCGGCTTGTCACGGGGGCCGTGATTCCAAGCTTTCCAAAAAGGAGAACGAAATGAAGAAGCGGGACCCGCAGGAAACCGCCGGAGTGTCATCCAACCGGCGGTCGTTTTTGAAAAAGGGTGTGGCGGCGGCAGGCGCGGCGACGATGGGAGCGGGACTTTGGAACTCCCCGGCGCGCGCTTTCGCACACGGAGATGATGGTAACAACGGACGAATCAACAAGGGAGACGCGGCAATTTTGCGTTTTCTGCAGGTGCTGGAAACGATCGAGGCCGACATCTGGCGGCAGTACGCCGAACTGGGCGGAGCCGGAGCAAACGTTCCCGGCACGGTCGGCAATTCACCCGTTGATCTTTTTTTCCAGGGCTCTCCAATTCCAACCGCGTTGGCTCCGCTTTATCTTGTGGGGCTTCAGCAGCTTGACACCGACATGCCGCAATACATCAACGACAACACTGACGACGAACTCTCCCACATGTCGTTCCTGAGGAATTATCTGGAATCAAAGGGCGAGCGAGTCGTGGATCTGAGCAGATTTTTTAACCTGACGCCGAGCCAGGTGCCGGGCGTGCCCAACACCGGCCGGCTTACGAACCTGACGCAGCTGACGATTGATACCAGCTGGTGGACCCGTTTCCGCAGCGATTCGAAAAATCCCGACCTGGGCGACACCTTCGAGAATGCGATTCCCACGCTCGCTGTGGGCCAGCACACGGCCATTCCCAGGACCAACCAGGATCTGAGCGCGGATCCAAATCAGCCGGGAGGCGTTTCTGTACACACGCAGGCAATCGCCAACACGGCCGGATTTCACTTCGCCTGGATTGAACAGGGCGGCAGCAGCCTGTACCCGCAACTGGCGCAGCGGGTTACCAATGTGGAGGTGCTGCGCGTTCTGCTTTCGATTGGGCCTTCGGAAGTGGCGCACTTCCAGACCTGGCACGACAAGGCTGGCAATGCGATTCAGTTGACGGACAACGACACCGGCTTCCCCGGTTCCACTGGCGCGACCGTCACTTTTCCGGACCTGAATGCATTCACGGACCCGAAAATAGCCGACGAATTCCAGACCAACCTGATCATGCCGGAGCCGACGTTCTTCCTGAACAAGAAGTTCGGCCCGGTTTCCATCATTCGGCCGACGGAAACGAAGGATGCGGCAACCGCCGCGCTGCAGAGCTTTATTGACGGCGGCTTGTTCATCGGCCACACGTCGAAGAGCGGAAAGTCCGACGGATTTGTGGAACTGCTTCGCGAATTGGCCGCCGATGCCGACGAAGCGCGCCGCGAAGTAGAGTAGTCTAACGGCGCGTTGGCACAGAAGGGCTCGAAGTCTTACACTTCGGGCCCTTTTGGATTTCAGCAATTTTTCGTCTGCGCGAAAATCTGCGGATAAGGCAATCAACAGTTACTTGGCTTGCAGGCTCTCGATATAACCGACGATGTTTGCCACGCGTTGCTGGGCGACCTCATCATGGTATTTGTCGAGGGACTGAAGCAGAGGTCCCCACACCGGCATATCTTTCGAGCCATGCGGGCCGGCTCCGCTCCCGAACTTCAGAACGGCGGCGACTTGATATGACGGATATTCCCCGCCATTTTTCTTTGCCAGTTGCGTGAGGTCGGTGGGGGATATCTTCATGGCTGGCGCCGCTGGCCCGTTTCCCGTTCCGTCCGTGCCATGGCAGGGGGCGCAATACTGAGCGAACATTTCTTTCCCGGAAGCGGCGTTGGTCCGCTTGATGGGCGTCTTCTTGACTTCGGTCTTGCTTGCTGCGGGTTGCTGCGCGAAGCAAAGGCCGGCGGCCACGAGCATGGTGCTCAAGGCAAGCGTAGTTCTGCTGAACATAAAATTCCTCCTGACGGTTGGGATAGATCCGCGGTGAACTGTGGGAAGGCACACACCTGCTATCCACGTTGTTGTGGGACAAAGTTAGCACCCGCGCTGGCGCGCGCGATGTGACGGGTGAACATTGCGCGGAGCCTTGTACCAAAAATGGGGTAGCGGCATCGAATAGGACCTGTCAACGACGCCCGAAGGCCCGCCTCCCGATTGCGACCGTCAGAAATTTTGCCGGGATGCAACCCTAAAGATTCGCCGGCCATCCACGTAATCTTGACAGTAAAGGTTAGGCAGTCTACACTACGGAGTTTTTAGACGGCCCTTTGGAGCCGTCTGGGTGAGGTCAGAAAGATTATGGATAAGAAGCGCCTGGAATATTACAAGAAGAAACTATTAAACCGCCGCGACGAGCTGGTGAAGACCATCACCCGCACGGAAGAGGAAGGTCGGCAAGCGGACGACGATCCGACGGTGGACCTGGCCGACAAAGCTGCCAATTCGTACACCAAGGAATTCCTGTTCGGCCAAACCAACACCGATCGCGCGATCCTGAATATGATCGACGAAGCATTGAAGCGGATTCGCAACGAAGAATACGGAACCTGCGCCAACTGCCAGGAAGAAATGCAGCAGAAGCGCCTGGAAGCCGTACCCTGGGCCAAGCACTGCATTACCTGCCAGGAAAAGAAGGAACAGGGGCTGCTGTAGACGAAAACTGCCTCCGATAGCGGATTTTGTTACCTTTCCGTTAGCTAATTAAAATAGAATAGAAGCGCAAGCGGTTCGTGCGGCAGATGATGCCCCTTTCGAACTCCCGCGTTCGCGTGGCGCGCTGGCTGGAAATGCTGGCTGGCGCGGTTGCGTCCGTTCTCTTTCCCTCCGGCTGCCGGCTCTGCGAGGCTTTGCTGACCCGGGCGGATCGCCTGCCCGTTTGCGACGCGTGCCTGGAATCTTTTCGGAAACTGCCGGAAGAGATCTGCACGCGCTGCGGGCAGCCATGGGCGGAAGGCGGCGACGTGGATGGGGATGAAAGCCTGTGCCGGGAATGCCGGGAGCGGGGATTTGCATTCGACGCGGCGCGAAGCTTTGGGATTTATGACGGCGCGTTAGCGCGGGCAATCGTGCTGATGAAATTCGAGCGGATCGAGCCGCTGGGTGGATGGTTTGCGAAGCGGTTGGCAGAGCCCGCGCTGCGGATTCCGGCGCAATTTGCCCCTGATTTAATCGTGCCAGTGCCCCTGCACCGGACACGTCAAAGGGAGCGGGGCTTCAATCAGGTGGACCTGTTTGGAAGACCGCTCGCGAAGAAACTCGGACTGCCCTACCGGCCAGTTCTGCTGAAGCGGGAACGCCCCCGCCCGGAGAAACATCTCCTTCATTTTGAAGAACGTTGGGAGGCCGTACGTGGCGCTTTTGTCATTCGCGAAGGCGGCCGGGTTGACAATTTGCGAATCTTGCTCTTAGATGATGTTATGACGTCGGGAGCGACGCTGGACGCATGTTCGCGTGCGTTGCGCGAAGCAGGCGCCAAATCGGTGGCCGGGTTGACGATCGCCCGGGCCGTGCGGCAAGTTATCCCGGTCAGAGAAAGTTTGTAGCCTGAAGGGCGCGCGATGAGCGCAAGACGACCAGAGGCGGTCGATCCCCGGGGGCGATACGTCCCCGACGCGGGCGGCGTGCTTGTGCCCGGCGCTTCGGGGAATGTTGCAGCGCGCCATGTACACAGCCTCACTCCCCGCCGTGCTTCCCTGATGCAGGAACCCGTTCTGGTTCTGAACGCCACCTACGAACCGATTAATGTCACCGCCGTGCGGCGCGCAATGGTGCTGCTGCTCAAGGGTGTGGCGCAGGCGGAGGAAGTGCATAACGCCGAGGTTCACTCTTCGGCACATGCGCACAAAGTGCCGTCAGTGATCCGCCTTCTGGCTTACCGGCATATCCCCCAGCAGAGCCGGGCCCTTTCGCGCAAGAATATATTGTTGCGCGACCGGAATACCTGCCAGTTCTGCGGGAAGATTTTTCCGAGTTCGGAACTGACGCTGGACCACGTAATGCCACGTTCGCGGGGCGGGCGCTCCAGTTGGGAAAATCTGGTGGCCTGCTGTTACCGGTGCAATAACGACAAGGGCGACCGGACGCCCGAAGAGGCAGGGCTGAAACTGGCGCGGAAGCCGCGTCCGTTTACGCTGCACACTTCGCGGCAATTGATGAGATTAATCGGCCATCGCGACGAACGGTGGCGTAAGTATCTGTTTTATTAAAACTTACGCCGCATCCAAAATAATTGAAATCAGGGTAACTTTTAGGAAACCTTTTTTCCTGAGGGGCATCTAACCTTATAACAACCACTTCGAGGACACACCCCGGGGAGCTTGAGCCACACACGTGGCGCAGGCTCCTCTCCTATTTTCAGCCGATTATTTTGCGTTTGTGACCGTAGATGAATTCCCGGGTCAGGAGTTTGCCGCGCGGCTGGATTTCGGGAAACTTTCCAGGGCCGATTCTTCGTCGGGAAATTCCGGGAAAACCTGGTACAGCTGCGTAATCTTCAGAATTTCTTCCACTTTCGGCGCAAGTCCAACCACTTTCATCGCCCCGCCTTTTTTCACCACCGCAAGATAGTTGCGAACCAGTTCGCCGATTCCCGAACTATCCAGATAATCGAGCCCCTGCAAATTCAGGACAATGTTGTTTTCGCCCTGGCGAAGCAGGCGCTGGATTGCTTCGCTGAAGGCTTGCCCCTCGAAAGAGGTGAGTCGGCCGCTGACGTCCATGAGCGTCACTTTATCTGCTTTGCGAATCTGGATTGTAAAGCTCAAGATTGGGTCCTTTGGGGCGAGGGGATAATTCTACCTTGAATCGCGGGGAAGGCAAGGGGCGAAGGGATCACTGCAATTTGAATTCTGTTAATGAAATTTACTGGCGGAACATGACACGCAGGCCGCGGCGCCAGCTTTCCGCCAGGCCGACGCGGATGATTTCCATGTCGTGCGACAAATAGCGCTGGAGGATATCGGTGGTGGGATGAAAGCGCAAGGCGGGAGCGATGAGATAGACGAGCGGGGGAGCCGGTTGAAGTTCGATGCCCGGGAAATATCCGTAGCGCGCAAAGTCGCCCTGGGAGTGATGCCACCGGATGCGGGACCAGTAGTCAGCGGCCTGAAGCGGCAGATCGACATTTTCCGTGGCTTTTAATTCGAGGATAGCCAGGCGGCGATTCCGCGTGACGCAAAGGAGATCGAGGATGCCGTGCTGGCCCGCAACCTGAGCGAAAACCTGTTCGTAGACGTGTTCGGGATCGAGCGAGATATCAATCCGGGTGACGTCCTGGTGGACAAGCGTTTGCATCCAGCGCTCGGCCTGGGCGCGATAGAGGGCGTGGCGGACGTTGCTGGCGAGCGGATTGCGAAAATTCCGCAGGTTGGCGATCAGTTGCTTCAGCGCGGGCTCATTTTTGCTGCGAAGTTCTTCCCAGGTGGAATCGCTGCCAAAATAAATTTTGTTTTCGTGCCAGCGCGCGAATGCCAGCCCACGAAAACGCAGGACGACTTCCTGGCTATGCGGGGAGGCGTGGGCGCGGATGGATTCGGGGCTGAGAGCGATGAGCGGCGCGAGGGCGGAGGACGCGCGATCGAGGAGAAGTTGTGCTTCGCGCCGCGGGGCCAGCCAGGAGGCTACGTTGCCGGTGGCGCACGGATCAACGCGATCGAGCGTTTCGCGCTGCGGGTCGAGTTCGTAGAGTGCGACGGCGAGCCGCGGATCTAGGGCGCGAAGGCGGTTGGCGAGAATGGTGGATTTTCCCTTGGGAAGAATCAGGCGGAGCGCGGCGACAGCGGCGCGCTTTGCGGACTGCCGGGATTTCTCAAGCCAGAGGAGTCCGTAGGTAAGGCTGCTTTCGAGCGCATCCTGCGATTCGCCTTCGGAAACGGCGAGAAATGCGATCTGGGAAGAGCCACGGTGGAGAATGCCGCGAGTATGGATTTTGGAGAGAGAATGTTCCAGATCCTGGGCGGCGCTGATTTTTTCGAGCGTTTCGTCGGGAAATTTCTCGGTCAGGATGCGGCGCAACTGTTCGCAATAGGCTTCGCGTGAGAGTTCCCGGGGCGCGGGAGCGTATTCCAGGCGGACGATTTCCATGCGCTCGGGCTTGATGCGGCCGAAGCGTTCGACGGCGAGCGCCAGGTGGTCCTGGGAATTGCCGGTGATGGCGACGACCCGGCGCGTGACATTGCAGTTTTCCGACCAGAGGTGAAGCAGCGGTTTTTCGGAATTTCCGCGGACTTCCCAGGAGAGCGGCGTAACGGAGGTGACTCGGCTGCCGTTTTCGCGGATTTCGACGGCTCCGGGGACGAGGATGTCCTGCAGGCTGGCGCGCAGGTCTTCGGCTAAATTCATGGCGACAGTCTAATATAACGTCCGCGTTACTTAACAATTATTTTAAGGTGTCGAGTTGTAAATAGACCACCTGGACCGAAGGCTGCTGGAGATTCCAACTGGCAGGGACGCGATCAAAGGAGATTGTGATGGTGCGCCTCTGGCCGGGCGCCAGCGGGACAGGCGCGCCGAGGACGCTGCGGGTTTCGCGGAGAACGACCTGGTGGAGGTCGTCGAAGAATTCGACGGTGACGATCAACGCGGCAACGGACCGCGAGCCCGCGTTGACGGCGTCGGCATTGAGAATGGTCACTTCCTGGTGGAGGAAATTTTCAGCGCGGCTCAGGGCGACGTTTTCGATCTGGATATTTTTTGCGTAGGCCTGCTCGGCCGGGCTCATCGGGGCGGAGACATTTGGCTGAGCAATGCGGGATGAACCCCCGCCAGGAGCCTTAAACGCGAACCAGAACGACAAGGCAATCGCGACGACGACCAGGGTGCCGAGCAGAATATTCAGCGGCAACGGCTTGGGTTGCTCCGGGTCCGGCTGATTTTGCAAAATTTCCTGCATGAAATTTCCTTGCCGGCGGATTCCTGCCCGGGGAAAAAAGTCAGCGGCCGACCTGCAACCGGAGGATCAGAGGCTCCGGCAATTTCGCGTCGCGCATGCGTTGCTGTACGCCGGCAATATCGTAAGGGACACGCCAGAACTCGACGGTGCGATTTTCCAGATCGGCGATCGCGAAACCCGCGCGGGGATCGGTGTCGCGCGGCTGGCCGATGGAACCCGGGTTCAGCAAATAGCGCTTGGAATCTTCCAGGCGCAGGGCGCAATGCGATTCATTGTTGCGCGGATGCAGAGAGAGTACTTCGAGCTCGGGATCTGCGTAGGCAAAGCCGCCCTGATGATGGGTGTGGCCAAAGAACGTAACCTGGCTGGTGGAATCCAGAAGGCCTTCGAGTGCTTGCGAGGGCGTGAAGACATATTCGTCTTCATCCTGAAACGCACCGTGTACCAGAACGACTCCCTCGGCTTCGAGAGGGCCTTGCGGCAAGCCCGCGAGCCAACCAAGATTTTCGTTGGAGAGTTGGGAGCGGGTCCAGTTCACCGCAGCTTTGGCTACGGGATTGAAATCGTCAGTGGGCATGAGTTCGGCAACGGCTTTATCGTGATTGCCGCGAATGGTCACAGCGCCGAGTTCACGGATGCGAGAGGTGACTTCGTTGGGGTCGGGCCCATAACCCACGACATCGCCAAGGCAAACCAGGCGCTGCCAGCTCCCCTCCACGGCGGCGAGAGAGGCATCCAGAGCGGAAAGATTTGCATGGATATCCGTAAGGACTAAAAGTCGCATCCCTGGGGTTCCGGACCTTTCAAGAGTATAGATGAACCCAGAGGAGGCTGCACCCGGCAATGCAATCGCGGCCCGGGTGCCCCTGGGGGGCGTGTCGTAAACGGCAAAAATGTAACAAAAAAACTGGGGAAAGCCACGAAACATTCGCCTAGTGGGTTTCGTCTATACCAGTGCAGCCGAGTTACAGGCTGTTCGGGATGGATCGAGATTAGAAACGAAACCCCGCGGTGGCAGCCGCGGGGCCAGTGACACGCAGTCTTTCCGGCTCTTGGACCAGGAAGAAGAGGTGTCGTCAACGTGAGGCTACTCTTCGCCTGCCTGTGTGTCAATACTCCTTCCGTTTTGGACATGCCTTGGCTGACTCGCTCCTCGAAAGGAAAGACACACATGAAAAGCAATACCATCGTCCGCAGTCTCGCACTCGCCGCCGCCCTGGCCCTTACGGTTCCCGCTTTCGCCAAGCCGGTCGCCAAGGCCCTGGCAGTATCTCACCCGGTAAAGTTCGGCAAAGTGGATGTGAAGGCCGGCGATTACCGCGCCATGATCGACGACAACCACATCACCCTGCTCAACGGCAAGAAAGTAATCGCGGAATCCGCGGGCCGCTGGGAAGACCGCAGCGCGAAGTCGCCCTACACCGTAATCGTTTCGAATGAAGACGGCCGCGTGCTGGAACTCCGCTTCGAAGGCAAATCCCAGGTATTCGTTCTCTCCGAGTAAGGGGAGCGACCGTGAACTTTCCTGACACCATGCGAGGGGAGCTGTCCGCCATGACAGCTTCCCTGCTCGTTTTCCTCTCGGGAGAACTTTTGAAGTGGCAGTTCCCGGCTGTAGCCGCCGGGGAGAAGTTGGCTTCACTGGTGACCGCGATGCATGGGAAGTTCCCGCAATCCGCACTGGCCCCAATGGCATTGATCCGCCGCTAGCGGATCAGCATGCAATCCCCATAACTGTAAAAACGGTAGTGTTCGGCAACCGCGTGGCGGTAGGCCTGAAGGATATTCTCGCGCCCGGCGAAGGCGGAAACCAGCGCCAGCAGCGTCGATTTCGGCAGGTGGAAGTTGGTGAGCAGCTTGTCCACCATACGGAAGTTGTGGCCGGGCAGAAGAAAGATCTCCGCCTCCGCACGGCCGGCGGCGGGCAGATTTCCCTGTCCCGCGGCCTCGGCACGCGCCGCCGCGTCTTCCAGGGTGCGCACCACGGTTGTACCAACCGCGAGGACTGGGCGGGAATCGGATTTCGCGTCGCGAATTCTGTCGGCCACTTCGGAAGAAATTTCGTAAGCCTCGGAATGAATTTTGTGTTCTTCGAGAGTTTCGGCGTGAACGGGTTGGAAGGTGCCGAGCCCGACGTCGAGGGTGACCTCGCAGAGTTCGCAGCCTTTTGCTTTGAGTTTTTCGAGAATCTCCGGTGTGAAATGGAGGCCCGCCGTGGGGGCTGCAACGGCGCCGGGGCGCCGGGCGAACACGGTTTGATAACGCTGGCGGTCGGCGGCTTCGTCGGGGCGGTCGATGTAGGGCGGAAGAGGGACGTGGCCAAGAGCTTCCAGGTTCTCATCGACGGAGAGCGCGTTGTGCGAAGAGAATCGGACGGTTCGAATTCCCAACTCCCCGCGTGAAAGAATTTCTGCCTCCAGTTCCCCTTCGCCAAATTGCACCCGTTCCCCAACCTGCATCTTCTTCCCGGGCCGCACCAGGGCCTCCCAAGTATCACCTTCCAGTTTTCGCGTGAGGAATACTTCGACGCTTCCGGTCAGGTGTTCGCGAGTCGTTTTTCTAGAGGGTCGTTGCGAGTGAACGCCGGCGCGCTTGCCGAAGAGCCGTGCTGGGATTACACGCGCGTTGTTGAACACGATGAGTTCATCGCCGCTAAGGAAATCGGGGAATCGCGAGAATGGCGCATCTTCTATCTGCCCACCCGCGCGCTCTACAACGAGCATGCGGGAAGCATCCCGGCGATCGAGAGGACGCTGAGCAATCAGACTTGGCGGCAGTTCGTAGTTGAAGTCGTCTACGCGCATGAAGCTCAACTATAACAAGAACAGGGAGATAGCACGAAGCGGGCGCGGGACGCGCCCTACCATTGGTACATTCCGGTGTTGCCGATGCAATGTACGATACACAATATAAAAGACTTATATGGTCATAAGCGCGGGCACAAAAATACTTGACAGTATTCCACTAAGATAATATGCTGTTGCCACCATAACTCATGGGAGGAATAAACAATGAGAACTACTCTTAGCCGTTTTGAACCTTTTCGCACCAACTCGCTCCAGGAACAGATCAGTCGCCTCTTCAACGAGGCCTTCGAGCGTTCCTCGGACGAGTCCAGCATTACCACCTGGGCGCCCGCAGTCGATATCTTCGAGACCGAGCACGAACTGGTGGTCAAAGCCGATCTTCCGGACATCAAACCGGAGGAACTCGACATCCGCGTTGAGAACAACATCCTGACCATTCGCGGTGAACGCAAGTTTGAGAAGAAGGTCGACGAGAACAACTACCTGCGCGTGGAGCGTTCGTATGGCTCGTTCAGCCGGAGCTTCTCGCTGGCCAACACCGTGAACAGCGAAGCCATCAAGGCCGAGTACAAGAACGGAGTGCTGACGCTGACGATTCCCAAGCGGGAAGAGGCCAAGCCGAAGCAGATCAAAGTGAACGTGGAAGCGCCGGCGGTGGCCGTGGCAGCCGCGGGCCGGTAATTTCAAACTGTCAACACGGCGAATGGCGCCGTGAGTTAGCATACGGGGCTGGCCGCAAAGCCAGCCCCTTCTTTTAGAAACCCTTCTTTGAAGAAATGCAGTTCGCGAGGGATTTATGTTGCGTTTCGACAAAATGACCGTGAAGGCCCAGGAGGCCGTGCAGGAGTCACAAGAGATTGCGGCGCGGCACCAGAACCAGGCGATTGAGCCGCTGCACCTGCTGGTAGCACTCATCGAGCAGAAGGACGGCGTGGTGCCGCCTTTGCTGGCGCGGCTGGGCATTCGCAACGAACTGCTGATGCAGGACGTGGACCGGGAAATCAGCCGGCTGCCGAAGGTGCAGGGTTTCGGGCAGCAAAACATGAGCCGCGCGTTGAACGATGTGCTGGAGCGCTCGTTTGACGAAGCGGAGAAATTCAAGGACGAGTACGTCTCCACGGAACATCTGTTCCTGGCGATCGCCGCGGCGGAGAGCGATCCCGCGGGGCGCCTGCTGAAGAAGCATGGAGCTTCGCATGAGGCGATTTTGCAGGCCCTGGCGGGAGTGCGCGGAAGCCAGCGCGTAACTTCGCAGAATCCGGAAACGACCTACGCGTCGCTGGAGAAGTATGCGCGCGACCTGACGGACCTCGCCCGGCGGTCGAAACTGGACCCGGTGATCGGGCGCGACGAAGAGATTCGCCGCGTAATGCAGATTCTGGCGCGGCGCACAAAGAATAATCCGGTGCTCATCGGCGAACCCGGCGTGGGGAAAACCGCGATCGTGGAAGGCCTCGCTCAGCGGATTGTTTCCGGTGACGTGCCGGATGTTTTGAAGACAAAGAAGCTTGTAGCGCTGGACATGGCGGCGCTGGTCGCAGGCGCGAAGTTTCGCGGCGAATTCGAGGAACGCCTGAAGGCCGTGCTGAAGGAAGTTTCCGAGGCCGAGGGGCAGATCATCCTGTTCATCGATGAACTGCACACTCTCGTTGGCGCGGGCGCGGCCGAGGGGGCCATGGACGCCTCCAACATGTTGAAGCCGGCCCTGGCGCGCGGCGAATTGCGGGCCATTGGCGCAACCACGCTAAACGAATACAAGAAATACATCGAGAAAGATCCGGCGCTGGAGCGGCGGTTCCAGCCGGTGCTGGTCGCTGAGCCGACGGTCGAGGACACCATTGCCATCCTGCGCGGCTTGAAAGAACGCTATGAAGTCCACCACGGTGTGCGCATCAAGGACGCGGCAATTCTGGCCGCGGCAACTCTCTCGCACCGCTACATCTCCGACCGGTTTTTGCCGGACAAGGCGATTGACCTGATAGACGAAGCCGCGGCGAGCCTGCGCATGCAGATCGATTCCCTGCCGACGGAGATCGACGAAATCGAGCGGCGAATCATGCAACTGGAAATCGAACGGCAAGCACTGCTGAAGGAATCGGACGCCCACTCCGTGGAGCGGCGCAAACAGATCGAAAAAGAGCTGGCGAAGCTGAAAGAAGATTCCAGCGGCCGCAAAGCGCGGTGGCAGGCGGAGAAAGAAGCCATCGGAAAGATCCGCAAGCTGAAGGAGCAGATCGAACAGTTGAAGGCGGAGGCGGAACGCTACGAGCGCGCCGGCGACCTGGCCAAGGTGGCCGAGGTTCGCTATGGAAAGATTGCGCAGGCGGAGAAGGAACTGAACGCGGCACAGGAGCGGTTTGCGGCAGTGCAAAAAGACGCGCCGATGTTAAAAGAAGAAGTCGATGAGGAAGACATCGCCAAACTGGTGAGCAAGTGGACGGGCATTCCCGTCGGGCGCTTGCTGGAAGGCGAAGCGCAGAAGTTGGTGCACATGGAAGAGCGGCTGCGACAGCGCGTGGTGGGGCAGGATGATGCTCTCGCCCGCGTGGCGAATGCCGTGCGGCGCAGCCGGGCCGGGCTTTCGGATGCCAAGCGGCCGATCGGCTCCTTCATTTTTCTGGGGCCCACGGGCGTGGGCAAAACCGAACTG
>DASYXF010000025.1:0-50078 GCA_035935335.1 Candidatus Acidiferrum sp. | reverse complement strand
AGGAGTGGCGCAAGCAAGGCTGGGAGGACGTCACCTTGCGGCGGTACGACGTGCTGCATTCGAGCCCGCGCAGCGTTTCTCTGGAGATGGTTGCACCCATCCACTTTAAAGCTTTCCTTCGGGAAGACCCCTATGCGGTGGATGCGAGCACGAAAAATCCCGCCATTTCAGGCGCTTACTTTGGCTATTCCACTTCCGGCGATGTCACCGCAGAACTGGTCTACGCGCACAGCGGAAATCCCGAAGACTACGACCTGCTGAGGAAGAATGGCATCAGCGTCAAAGGGAAAGTTGTCATCGTCCGGTATTCGAATCCGTACAGCTATCGAGGTTTCAAGGCGCTTACCGCTGAGCGGGAAGGCGCTGCGGGCCTGTTGATCTATTCCGACCCGGCGGAGGATGGCTACGCAAAGGGAAAGGTTTTTCCGGATGGCCCGTGGGGCCCGGAGAGCCACATCCAGCGCGGCGCGATTACCTATGACTATATCGGTCCCGGCGATCCCACCACGCCGGGCTGGGCTTCCCTTCCAGGAGCAAAGCGGATTGCGCCCCAAGAAGCGCGATCGCTTCCCAAGATTCTCGCGTTACCACTCTCCTGGCGTGATGCGAAGCCTTTGCTGGAAAACATGAATGGTCCTGAAGTTCCCAAGGAGTGGCGCGGCGCGCTGCCGATCACTTACCGGTTCACAGGCGCAGTAAAAGTCCACATGAATGTGGACATGGACACGAGCGTAAAGCCCTACACCGTAGTCGAGGCGCGCATACGCGGCGGCGATCTACCTGATGAGTGGGTGCTGGTTGGGAATCATCGCGACGCGTGGGTGTACGGCGGCGTGGACCCGGTGAGCGGCACAGCTTCGATGCTGGAACTGACGCGCTCCCTGGGCGAATTAAAGCAGCGGGGCATTCGACCGCGGCGCACAATAATCGCGTGCAGCTGGGATGGCGAAGAATATGCGCTTACAGGTTCGACCGAATGGGGCGAGCAATTCGCGGAGGATTTGAAGAAGAAACTCGTTGCCTATCTCAATGTGGATTCCTCCGTTTCCGGCGCAGCCGCGACGGCAGGGCCGGAAGGACTGAGTTTCAAGCCAACCGCGGTTGCCTCGCTGGCGCCGATGCTGGTCGAAGCCTCCAAGGACGTTCGCGCCCCGTCCGGGAAGACTTTATACGAAGCGTGGCGAGCTACCTCTATTCGCGATAAGAAATTGGCCGGTCCCCCAGCCGATTCCGCGCTGGTAGAAACGCGCATCGGGAGCGGTTCGGATCACACCGTATTTTTGAATCATCTGGGCCGGCCCGTGATTAATTTGGGATTTTCGGGGGACTACGGCGTCTATCATTCCGCGTATGACGATCATTTCTGGATGTCCCGGATGGGCGATCCCACGTTCGAATATCACACGGCGGTGACCAAAATCTGGGGACTCACGGCGCTGCGTCTGGCCAATTCGGATATTTTGCCATTCGATTTTGCGGCCAATGCCGCGGCGCTGCGGGAGTTTCTGGGTGAACTCGAACACCGTGAAAAGATAACTTCAGAGCAGGTAGCGCTTAAGAGTCTCTACGAGCACATTGCGGAATTTGAGACGGCAGGCAAGCAATTGCGCGAGGTCACGCTGCATGATCTCGCCTCCGGAAACGTCAACCCGGATAAGGTCCAACATTTGAACGAGCAGCTTCTTCAGGTTGAGTCAAATTGGCTCGATCCCGCCGGAATTCCCGGCCGGCCCTGGTTCCAGCACCTGCTTTATTCTTCGCGCTACACCTACGCCCATCTGGAATTTCCGGGCCTTACGGAAGCGGTCGAAAGCACGAATTGGAAATTGGCCGCCGAACAGGCGACCCTACTAGAGACCGCGCTCGAAAAGAACACGCAATTACTCCGATCCGCGAAATCCGCCTGGGAGAAGAAGGACTGAAGGGGCCAACCTATTCCCACGAGAAAGCACTCCAAGAAGTCAGCTGTCGAGGGGGAGACACCTGCCGCTAACCGGCTGGCTCTTCAATTAATTTGACGATGACCAAGTCAATGCACTCTGGAGACTTGTGGTGAATTGAGGTACCAGCCCGCCTGACCGAACCTCGGCCCCACCGCTACTGCGGCCGAGGCGGACGTCATGCGCCAGGCAATATTTCCAGGAGTCCGGATTCTTCTGGTTTTCGGGCTTCTTTCGGTTTCACCTCTTAGTGCTCAGGACCCGGGCAAGTTACCGGTTAGTTCCACCATCCCTTTCCAATTGCGTTCAGGCTTTTTGGTGGTCGTGAAGGGGCATGTAGGAGACCTGGAGGGATTGAAATTCATCGTGGATACCGGTGCAAGTTACACCTTCATAGACCGCAGGGTGGCGGACCGGCTTAAGTTGCCGCGGCGACCTGGAAAAACGACGAACTTTGATCGCGAGGTCCCGGTGGAGTGGGCAGTAATCCCGGATCTGCGGGTTGGGCCCGTGCGGACCGGGTCTTTCCGTGCGATGGTCGCGAAGCTCGGGGAGTTTTCCGAATTGGCGGAACATGTGGACGGGATTATTGGTCTGGACGTGTTGAGCAAGAGCGAGAAGATTTTGATCGATTACGAAAAACAGACAATCTCCTGGGAGCTGCCGGCAGATCTGGACGGCGGAAGGCCATCCCCTGCCTATTTTGCAATTTCTTTCGTCGTGCAGGGATTCCCGATGCATTTGATACTCGATACTGGTTTTCAGGGCATCCTCTTGTACAAAGATCGCCTTCGCCAAGGATTACCGGATTTGCAGACGCAGGGCCAACCAATCGAGGTTGACTTTGGACGGCTGCAAACGACCCGGGTCAAACTGCCGGGCGTCCGCCTGGTTGGGCCGGAAACAGTTGCGACCGTGTTCGTGACCAATGGACCTGATACCGGTGACTTGCCAGGCGTAGATGGCTATCTTGGCGTCTCGTCTTTGAAAGCAAAACGAGTCGAACTCGACTTTGCCGCCCGCGTTTTGCGCTGGGAGTGACGCCCGTAGCCCGTGTCTGCATGCGAGAACAGTGCCTCCTGTGGAGTCTACTGCACCGTGACCGAGATCGCAGTCGAGTGTTGGATGGTTCCCGAGGTCGCCGTAACGGTGACTGTGTAGCTCTGTGCGACAAAAGGACGTTGGTTGCTGCCTGCGCTGCCACAGCCAGAAGCGGCTAAGGTGGCAGCCAGAACCGCGATACCAAGAATCCATGTGCGGCGGCGTTGTTTGCCGGAGGCTACGCTGAGCAGGAACATCAGTGTTCCAAACGGCAAGCTCGCAACGTATAGATTCCCGGTCAGGCCGAGCGATTGTGGGGCAACCGCGGCGAAAAGGCCTGCTGTGTTTACTGTCAGTGTGGAGCTTGATCCAGGAGTGACGGAGCTGGGGGAAAGTCCACAGGTAGGTGTCGGGGCAGCCCCGGTGACAGAGCACGTCAGGGCAATCGTTCCAGAGAAACCGCCCTGTGCTGCGAACGTCAGCGTTTCGCTGACCTGGCCTCCATGCATCACACTCAGGCCGGTTGCCACAGGGCTCACGGAGAAGTCTGGCGCAACATTGAATGTAGCGGTAACCGTTGCATCCGAGTTCAGTGTGACTGAACACATAGTGGGGTCCGTGCCTGTGCAGGCGCCACTCCATCCGCTGAAGCTGGAGCCGGACTGAGCCTGTGCCGTCAACGAAACGACGGAACCGGGTGGATAGTTGTTGGAGCAGGGTCCGCTGGTATTGTTGCAACTCAGGGAGTCATCGCTGGCCGTCACTTGTCCCATACCGCCGCCTGCAATTTTCACGGTCAGAACTGGATTAAGAACGAACGTCGCCGAGACCGTCATATTGGCGGCCATGGTTAAAGAGCAAGTCGAGTTTCCAGAACAAGCGCCGCCCCATGCCTGAAAGTAAGAATCACTGGCAGGTGCCTCGGATAGATTTACCGTTGCTCCGCTGAGGAAGCTAGCCGAGCACGTGCTCCCACAATTAATTTTGAACCCACCGGAGAACGAGAACGCGCCCCGGACAGTGCCGGAACCGTTGCCGGCCTTCGTAACTGTGAGCGTGTAGACCGGCACGACGGTGTCCACCTGCGTAGCGGAATTGTTTGCCGGCGCAAGATCGGGTTCTGTGGCCGAAACGTCCATGGTATTCGTGATTGTTCCGGTCGCCGTCGGCATGACAACAATCGTGATTTGGGCGTCGGCAGCATCTGCCAGCGAACCGATGCTGCACGTCACCACAAGATTCGATTGGATGCAGTTCCCGACGGTGCTGGTCGCGGACACGAAAGACACGCTGCCGGGGAGAGTATCGGTGAATGTCACATTGGTCGCCCCATTGGGGCCTTCGTTGAGCACGCTGGCTGAATAGATCAGATTCAGTCCTTGCCCCACTCTTGCTCCGGACCCTCCACTGAGGATGCTGAGGTCCGCCCCGGAAGCGGGACTTGTGTTTAGCAGAACGAGGATGGCGTTGTTAGCCTGGTCCAGAATCACCAGGTCATCCAGCTTGTCTCCGTTCAAATCGTGCACGCTCGCCACGGCTCCTTGAGGAGCGGCAAGAAATACCGCCGAAAAGGTTCCATCGCCTCTCCCGAGCTCAATCGAACCATCGGCCACGCAGTCGGTCTTGGCGTCACCATTGAAGTCTCCCGCGAAGCTGCAGGACCGTCCAACGGATACTCCGCTCGTGAAGGTGCCGTTACCCAATCCGGGAAACAGGCCAGTGCTGCCTTCTGTTGTGCAAACAGGCGGAGCAAATGGATTAGGTTTGACGCAGACAACTTTCAGGGCCTCCACGAAGAGGTCGAGGCTGCCGTCACCATTGAAATCTGCGGTCAACATCGCATTTACCGGGACACTGTCCGACACAGCTACCGTACCGCCGGCTTGAAATGTGCCGTCTCCTTTTCCCAGCAAGACTTGTGCCCCGCCGGAAATCCCCACGGCCAGGTCTGGTTTCCCGTCCTTATTGAAGTCAGCGAGGCTGAAGACGGCACTATTCAGAGCAGAGACCGGAATCTGCACCGGTGGTTGAAACGTCCCATCGCCTTTTCCCAGAAAAATCTCCAGCGTGACCACCTGCGTAACCGGGTCAAGGTTACTGAGAACCAAATCGGCCTTCTTGTCGCCATTGAAGTCTGCGGTCTTCAGTGACACTGCCCCCATCGTGAGAGCTGTCGCTATCGGTGGTTGAAATGTGCCGTCACCGTTCCCCAACAGAATGCGAACCTCGCCGGTGACCGAATTGCTGGGATCGCCGGGGAGAAAGACCGCGATATCCAGTTTTCCGTCGCCATTGAAGTCTCCCGCGAAGATGCTGGTCATGCTTGTGCCCACATCGAAATTCTTTGCGGACTGGAAGGTGCCGTCGCCATTGCCCAGCAGAATGCTCACATTGTTGCTGCCGGAATTGACGACAGCGATGTCCGGTTTGCCATCGCCATTGAAGTCTGCAACCGCGACAGCCGCAGGATTCGTGCCCACCGGATAACTTTTTGCCGGCGCGAACTCGACCGCGAGACCCCGAGGTGACATGCTGCACAGTGCGATCCCTAGAAGCAAAATCTGAGATAACTGTCGCATCCGCTTGCTCATGTTCCTTCTCCTTCCAGTCGCGAATCTCGTTAAGACATAGAGAGGTTGTCCGTGACGCCGACAACGGACCGCCCGGCGCCACGAAACCTTTAATCTTCCTGGTCCGTAAAGATTTTCTTTGCATTCACCGTGATCACTGCGGGGACGTTCGCCCCGTTGGGCAGGGTCAGTGACGATTGCACCATTTGAAGCTCTTGCTGGTTGTTGACGAAAACAGTGCTCAGCACGGACGTGCGCACCAATTGACCGGCTTCAAAAAAGTTAAGTGTCAAGGACCCGGTACAATCGGGATTCACTGTCACCGTCCCTGAGAGTGTTTCGTTGGCGAACCCGCCACCGACACTTCGCGCTTCCGTCCCGGTGACATGGCCGTTGATGTCCACCGAGGCTCGCCCCACGGCTGCAATCGGAACCGGGCCCCCGGCGGTGATTAGAACTCCGGTGAGAGTAAATCCGTAACTCCCCGCGGCCTTTAACGCCGTGCACTGGTTTGCCCGCGCCACAGGAGTTACAACTGCCACGACCGGCAAAAAGAAAGTTCCGAGCAGCAGGAACTGGATGATTCGCTTCATGACTGTCCTCCTTGCGCTTGCCCACGGTTGGGCCAAGCGGCTTGTGTGGCCGCCAACTTCGCTCAGGGACGGACAGACTTCAATCTCCTGTGAATGTCCTGCTTCTGTCTTTTTCCTATCCAGGGGACATCGCCTTAGGGGTGGCCGGGCTAGTTGGCAAGGAGTAGAGATGGTAGACTCCGCGAATTAGAGCAGGTCCCACCACATGACTGGACGGGGTTCATCGCCAGGGCCCATCCGCTTCGGCGCTTATGAAGTGGATTTTCGAGCGGGCGAGGTACGCAAGAATGGCGCCAAAATCCGCCTTCAAGACCAACCTTTCCGTGTGTTGCAAGTCTTGCTGGAACGACCCGGGGATGTGGTGACCCGCGAGGAACTACGGAAGCAAATCTGGCCAGAGGACACCTTTGTCGCCTTCGACACGGGCCTCAACAACGCTATCAAGCGACTCCGGGAAGCCTTGGGCGACATTGCCGAAACTCCACGATATATCGAAACCCTTCCCAGGAGAGGATATCGTTTCCTGGAAACGATCGAAGCTCCGCTAAGAAGAATCGAGTCGCTGGCGGTTTTGCCGCTGGAAAATCTCTCCCTAGACCCAGAACAGGAGTACTTTGCCGAGGGCATGACCGAAGTCCTCATTACGACCCTGGCGAAGATTGGAGCGTTACGCGTCATCTCGCGAACCACGGCTATGCACTACAAGGGAGTTCACCGGCCTTTGCGCGAGATAGCTGAGGAGTTGCAGGTTGAGGCCGTCGTCGAAGGAGCCGTGCTGCGCGTAGGGAATCGCGTGCGCATCTCCGCACAATTAATTGATGCTCACGCGGACACTCATCTCTGGGCGGAAAGCTACGAGCGCGATCTTCGCGATGTCCTGGCTTTGCAGGCAGAGATCGCCCAGGCTATCGCGCGTGAGATTCATATCAAACTCACTCCTCAAGAGCAGGCACACTTGGCCCAGGTCCACATCGTTGATCCTGACGCCTATGAAGCTTACCTGAAGGGCCGATACTACTGGAACAAACGCAGCCGTGACACTCTCAGCAAGGGAGCAGAGTTTTTCCGTCGCAGCCTTGAGAAAGACCCAAACTATGCCGCCGCATATGCCGGCTTGGCGGATTGTGCTAGTAGCGGCGGTTGGTTTGGCTTTCTCCCGCCAAAGGAGGGTTTTGGCAAGGGGAAGGAATTGGCGAGAGAAGCGCTGGCGATTGATCCGGGTCTGGCGGAAGCCCATGCCTCTCTAGGTTGGGCTCTCACGCACTATGACTTCGACTTTGTCGCCGCGGAGCGAGAGTTCGAGCGCTCTATCGAACTCAATTCTCACTACGCCACAGCGCATGAATGGTTCGCGATGTTGCTGGGGCCCTTGGGTCGTTTCGATGACGCGATTGCGGAGTTCACAAAGGCGGCTCGGCTCGATCCGCTCGCACCTGTTATTCATGTTGCCTGGGGATGGATCTATTTCCATGCGCGCCGATATGATGAGGCGCTGGAGCAGAGTGACAGGACACTCGAACTGGACCCCAATTTCCTGCCCGCATGTTACTTGCTGGGTTCAGTTTTGATGTTCAAAGACAAGCAGGACGCAGCCGTCGCCGCATATCAAAAAGGAGTCGATCTATCTTCCGGATCCACGAGCTACTTGGGCGGGTTGGGCTGGGCATACGCGAGCGGTGGCAGGACAGAAGAGGCTAGGGCGGTCCTCGCGCAATTGACCGAGCTGCGAGAGAAGAAATACGTAATGGCGACCAACATGGCCTTGATCCACGCCGGGCTCAACGAAGATGACGAGGCGATTCGCTGGTTGGAGAAAGGCTTCGTTGAGCGGTCTGCCTGGATGGTGTACCTGAATACGGATCCTCGTTATGACACCCTGCGCTCGGACTCTCGATTCCAGGACCTGCTGCGGCGCATGAGGTTCCCCAAATAGGTTCGGGCCTGTTGGTCTGGTTAAGGTTCATGAGCACCGACTCTCAAACAAGGTCTACGATTCGCTTCGGTGAGTACGAGGTGGACTTACGCGCAGGCGAAGTACGCAGGGATGGCGCCAAGATTCGGCTACAGGAGCAACCCTTCCGTGTGTTGCAAATTCTGCTGGAGCGGTCCGGGGAAGTGGTCACCCGCGAGGAATTACAAAAACAAATCTGGCCCGAGGACACGTTTGTAGCGTTCGACACCGGCTTGAACAACGCCGTCAAGAGGCTTCGAGAAGCCCTTGGGGACTCCGCCGATGCGCCGCATTTGATTGAAACCCTGCCCCGCCGCGGTTACCGCTTCATTGGAAAGCTCCGCCGTTCGGAATCTGTGCCCGCGGGCATTGCCTCGCTGGCGGTTCTGCCGCTGGAAAACTTGTCGGGTGATCCGGAGCAGGAGTATTTCGCCGACGGGCTGACCGAAGTCCTGATCACCAACCTGGCAAAGATCAGCGCGCTTCGCGTGATTTCACGGACGACGGCCATGCAGTACCAGGGCGTGCGCAAATCCCTTCCGGAAATTGCGCGTGAGTTGGGAGTGGATGCAATTGTGGAAGGGACGGTGCAGCGGTTTGCTGAACGCGTCCGCATCTCCGCGCAGCTAATTCAGGCGTCCTCAGACACGCACCTTTGGGCGGAAAGCTATGAACGCGACCTCCGCGATGTGCTGGGGCTTCAAGCCGAAGTCGCCCGCGCCATCGCAAGCGAAATCCAGGTGAAATTAACACCCCGTGAGCAGATTCAATTGACGAGTGCCCACCGGGTGGATCCGGCGGCATATGAATTTTATTTAAAAGGGCGCTACCACCTGAACCGCAGGTCTCCTGAGGCTCTATTTCAGGGAGCCAAACATTTTCAGAAAGCGATTGATAGCGATCCTGCTTACGCCGCGGCTTACGCCGGGCTGAGCGATTCGTTAACCGCTTTGGGATTTTGGGCAGTCGTGCCGCCACACGAAGGGGCCGCAAAGGGCAAAGCCGCGGCGCTAAGGGCCATTGAATTGGACGGCACCATCGCCGAAGCGCATGCGGCACTGTCCTTCGCCACCATCCACTACGATTTTGCGCCACTTGCCGCCGAAAGAGCCGCGAGGCGCGCCATGGAACTGGATCCCCGGAACCCGCTCGCCATCAGGGCGCTCGAAATTAGTCTCCTGGGCTTGCAACGATTTGACGAATGCGTGCAATTGGGACGAAAGGCTATCGAGTTGGAGCCTTACTCCATGCCATTGCGTTGGCTGCTCGGCAGCGTGTTTTATTTTTCCAGGCAATACGATCTGGCGCTCGAAGAACTTCAGAACGCTCTTGATCTCGATTCGAGCTTCGCACCTGCCCACTTCGTTATCTCGTATTGTTACCTGGCAAAACGAATGTTTGCCGCGGGCATTAAATCGGCGGAGACAGCCGTCAAGAGTTCCAGCGGCAGTCCTTTTTTTCTGAGTGCGCTTGGGCATGCTTATGCCAGCGCGGGCATGGTAACAGACGCGCAATCTGTCCTGAGCCAATTGAAGGACCTTTCGAAAGTTAGGTATGTATCCCCTTATTGTTTTGCATGGGCGATGTCTCCGTTGGACCAGATGAGGCATGACGCCCTCGACGCGCTGGAAGCGGCCCAGAAGGAGCGTGCGCCATTCTTCATGTGGGCCAAAATCGGCTCGTGGTTCGACAACCTGCGCTCCGACCATCGCTTCCAGCAACTGCTGAATCGCTTGCCTGGCCCATAGATTTCACTTGGCGAGTCCCGTCGAAGCCCGGGGAGCCAGCTTGAATCCCGTCTTCAATTGGACGAATGCGGTTTTCTTTGCAAACTTCCGGATGCGGGCCGATCAGATTTTGCCAACGGATTTTGCTGACACGTGGGAGGAAAGCCTCTGTCGGGCATAGTCGCTCCAGGGGCCGATGGGGTCCAGCTTTAAGTATTCCAGCCAGCGCTCCCGCGCTTCGGCGAACGCCCCCAGCTTCTCGCAGACGTAAGCAAGGTTGTACTGCGCGTCGGGATAGTTCGGATCGAGCCGGACTGCCTGGCGAAGGTGTTTCCGGGCTGCTTCGAGATCTCCCATTTCCTCTAAGACGCTTCCCAGATTAAAGTGCGCCAGGGCGCTGTCGGGTTCCAAGGACATCGCCCGCCCGAAATATTCGGAAGCCTTTTCGAGGTTTCCATCTTCGTAATGCAGCGTTCCGCAATTGAGCAGCGCTTCGACCTTTGTGGGATCGATACACAGCGCACGGTCATAGGCCTCCATCGCTTCGGTTCTCGTTTTTTTGTCGGCTTCGTATTCCAGCGCGAGGGCCAGCCACTCGTCGGCGTCGCGCTCCGCGATGACGCGAACTTTTTCGTTAAGGTCCCGCGTTTCGAAATTCAAGACAAACTGGCCGGACAAGGGTTCCAGCCGCGCTCCGTGGCGTTCCACGATCACGTCTTTTCCGTCGGAAAGTATGCGCAGTTCCGTTAGCGGCGCCTGGACCTGAACGAGCTTCTCTCGAAGCGCGCCCAGCGCTCGCCGCAAGCGATTTGCGGGGACACCTTCTTCCACCAGTTGCTTTACAGTGCGCAGGCCAATCAGGTCGCGGAAATCGTAGAAGCGGTTTTCTTCTTCTTTTTGTGGGGAAACAAGGCGCAACCGGTCCCAATAGTCCAGCTGCCTGGCCGTCAGACCAAGGATGCGCTGGACATTTTCAGGACTGAATCTATCGGTCGCACCCATTTACAGAGTTAGCCCGCTGCTTTCTTTCCTGCCCTCTTTTGCGCAACGGCGACAGGCTGCACAGCGCGAGTTGGAGGTTTCTTGCCTGCCGGTACTTGCGCCACCTCCGCGGGAGATACAGAGCGCGCCGCGGCCGGAGCCTGCTTCTCCGCCAGGCTCTTTTTGAGAGCTTCCATCAAATCAATGACCGGCGCCAGATGCGGCTGGGCAACTTCGGTAACCTGTTGACCCTTGAGCTTGGCGGCGATCATTGCTTTCACGTTCTCCTGGTATTCGTCCCGGTATTTCTGTGGCTCGAAAGGAGCGGCAAGGCTTTCGATCAGCTGCTGGGCAAGCTTCTTTTCCTGATCTTTTATTTCGATTTTGTCGGTCGGAACAGACTCCGCGGCGCGAATCTCATTCGAATAGAACATCGTGTGCAGGGTCATTCCTTTTGTGCCGGGCCGCACAATCACGATGTGCTCCCGCTGGTGCATGGTGAGCTTTGCGATGGCTCCGTAGCCGGACTCTTCCATGGCCTTCATAAGCAACTGATAGGCTTTTACCCCTGCATCTTCCGGGCTGATGTAATAGGACGAATCGAAGTAGAGGGGATCCATCTCGCTCAGCTTCACGAACTCCAGAATTTCCATGACCTTGGCGGAGGCAGGCTCGATTTTGTCCAGCTCTTCTTCGCTGAAGAGTACGTATTGATCCTTTTCGTACTCATAGCCCTTCACGATTTCGGACCGCTCCACGTTCCGGTTGCAGACCGGGCAAAACAGCGGCTGCTTGAGCCGCGAATGGCATTCCTTGTGGAGCTGGTTGAAACTGATTCGTTCACCGCGGGCCGCCGCAGACATGCGCACCGGCATCGAAATCAAGCCGAATGTGAGATGGCCTTTCCAGACAGTTGTGGCCATGGGAGCTCTCCTTTGCCAAGACAAGGGATTGCGCGAGTCTTTTTAGGGTAGACGCCTACCCGGCCAGAAGCAAGACGAAATCCCTGGCAAAACCCTCAAAAAGGCAAGCCTGCCGGTGTAGGAAGCGTCTGGGATAGAATGCGGTCCATGGCCAAGCTGGAAGAATACCGGCGAAAACGACGTTTTGACCGGACGCCGGAGCCGTCGGGTGAGCCTGAAGCTGTGGTCGGCAAGGTTCAGGACCAGCCATCGCCAATTGCGAAACCTGCCACGGCAGGCAGGCGCACTCGCCTGCCGAAACCAAAACTCCCACAACTGGAAGTTCGTCCCGGGGCCGAGCACGGCGACACCTTCGTGGTTCAGAAACATCGGGCGACGCGGCTGCACTACGATTTCCGGCTGGCCATTGATGGCACGTTGAAGTCGTGGGCTGTGCCCAAGGGACCTTCTCAGAGCCACGCCGACAAGCGGCTAGCGGTGCAAACGGAAGATCATCCGCTCGACTACGGCGGTTTCGAAGGCAAAATTCCCGAAGGCAATTACGGCGCGGGAACGGTAATGGTCTGGGACCGGGGGACTTTTCATGTTGAGGGCAATCTCCCCGCCCTGAAGCAATTGGAAAAAGGAGAAATCAAGTTCAGCTTGAACGGGGAAAAACTGCGCGGAAGTTTTGTCTTGGTGAAGCTGAAGCAGAGCGAAAAAGGCAATGAATGGTTAATGATCAAGCATAAGGACGCCGCCGAAGATCCTTCCTGGAACATCGACGAGCACGACGGTTCCGCTCTTACCGGACGCACTTTGCAGGAAATCAAAGAGGAGTTGCCTCCCAAGCGCCGGCCAATCCCGATTCAGCCGGCTGAGTTGCAAGGCGCGCGCAAGGGCGCAATGCCATCTCGTGTGGAACCCATGCTTGCAACACTAGCCGGCCAACCTTTTTCCGATCCCAACTGGCTCTTTGAGATCAAATGGGACGGTGTTCGCGCCCTGGCACGAATCGAGAATGGCGCGCTGACGCTACGCTCCCGGAACAGCATTGACATCACCAAACGCTATCCCGAACTGGCGCTCCTTCCCAATGCCTTGGCAGCTCGCCAGGCAATTCTTGACGGGGAGATCGTTGCTCTGGATGCTCAAGGCCACAGCAGCTTCGAACAATTGCAGGAACGCATGCACGTGCGCGCACCGGGCGAAAGCCTTGTTGCGAAGATGCCCGTTGTTTACTTCGCTTTCGACCTTCTCTACTGCGACGGCTACGACCTTCGCGAAGCGCCGCTACTGGAACGCAAACAACTGTTGCAGCGTTTGCTTTTCACAGCCGAGCGGTTTCGCTACGCCGATCATCAGTTAGGCCACGGAAAAGAGCTGTTCGCTCTGGCGGAGCAAAATGGTCTGGAAGGGATCGTCGCCAAACGTGCCGACACCCCGTACATTTCCGATCGAAGCCCGTACTGGATGAAGCTGAAGATCACCAAGACAGTTGACGCGGTGGTCGGCGGCTGGACCGAAGCTCGCACATCCGCTCTTCCCTTCGGTTCGCTGCTGCTGGGCTTGTATCAAGGCAAGCAACTTCGATTCATCGGCCACGTTGGCAGCGGATTTGACTCGAAAACGCTCACGGAACTAAGCCGCAGGCTCGAAGAACTGTCCGCTCCATCTTGCCCATTCGACGCGAAGCCCGAAACCAATGAAAAGCCGTCCTGGGTCTCTCCCGATCTCGTGGCGCGCGTCAAATTCAGCGGGTGGACGCAGGAGCACGTTCTGCGTCACCCCGTTTTCCTCGCACTACGTGAAGATGCGCGTCCCGCGGACTGCCAATGGGAAAATGAGGTTGCTTCCGACGCACCCGCCGCTGCCCCAGCCGTGGTTCGCGCGCCGGAGATTGTCGGCCGCGTGCTCACAACAAAACCCGAGGTCGAAAACGAGCTGTTCAAGGGGCGCGCGGAAACCGTCACCATCGAACTGGACGGCAAACGGCTCCGCCTGAGCAATCTGAGCAAAGTCTATTTTCCCGAATTCGGCTACACCAAGCGGGACTTGCTGGCCTACTACTACCGCATGGCTGATTTCATTTTGCCTTTTCTCCGCGATCGGGCTTTGGTTTTGCGGCGTTACCCCGACGGAATCAGGGGCCAGGCATTTTTTCAGAAGGACGTGCGCGAAGGTTTGCCGGAGTGGTTCCAGACGGTCCGGGTGGATTCCGAGCATCGCGGCGAAGTAATTCATTACGCGACCGCCGGCGATCGCGCTTCTCTTCTTTTTTTGACGGGTCTTGGTTGCATCGACCACAACCCCTGGTCCAATCGCCTCGACGATCTTGACCACCCTGATTATTTCTTCTTCGATTTGGATCCCTCGGATGGCACGGAATTCTCCGTCGTCGTCACCATCGCTCGAGCGCTTCAGGAGGAACTGGAAGAATTGCGGCTGGTGAACTTCCTGAAAACTTCAGGCGCAACGGGAATCCACATTTATATTCCCGTGGAGCCGATCTACACGTACGAGCAACTGCGCACTTTCGGCGAGATTATCGCGCGAACCGTCTCCGCCCAGCACCCGAATCTGGTCACCAGCGAACGCATTGTTGCGAAGCGCCCAGCGGGCCGAGTGCTGATTGATGTTCAGCAAAATGCTCACGGGCGTCCGCTGGCTGCTGCGTACTCCATTCGGGCTTTTCCGCAAGCCCCGGTTTCCACGCCTTTGTTGCCCCGCGAACTGCGCCCCAATCTGCAACCGGCCAATCTAAACATTAGGACGATTTTTGCCCGGCTAAAGGAAAAGGGCGATCTATGGAGCGATTTCTGGAAGCAGCGCCAAAGGTTGGAGGAAGCCATCGAAGCCTTGAGCAGCCGCATACCGCCACGCGCGAAAAGAACTTCCTGATCATCCCCGGTGTTGTCTTCTCCCGGTATCGGAGTTGTGATTAAATCCCAAAGGTCGGAGGTGCACTATTCCTCGCGCAGGCCAGCTTCGGGTTGGGACTTCCGGATACTCTTATAAACAGTGGAAGGGCAATTTCTACCCGGAAAAGCTCCCCGACCGCGAAATGCTGAGCTTCTATGCCCAACAGCTCAAAACGGTCGAGATCAACCACTCTTTCTACCGGATGCCGACTGAGAATCTGTTTTTGCAGTGGGTTAAGAGCGTTCCGGAAGGGTTCAAGTTTGCTCTGAAAGCCAACCAGCAGATCACCCACATCAAGAGGCTGCGCGGCTGTGAAGATACGCTGAAGCGTTTCCTGGAGGTGGCCAGCGTACTGAATGATGGTGACCACCTTGGCCCTGTTCTCGTGCAACTTCCGCCCAATTTCAAGTTTGACCAGCCACTGCTCGAAGATTTTCTTGCTCTTCGTCCCCCGGCGTTCTTGTTTGCTTTTGAAGTGCGTCACCCATCCTGGTACACAGACGAGACGTACGCTATTCTTCGCCGCCACGGAACCGCTCTCTGTTTAGCCGAAACAGACAAGGACACGCCTCCGGAGGTTCTTACCGCCGATTTCACGTATGTGCGCCTTCGGCGCGCAGACTACACCGCAAAGCAACTGGCGGCCTGGCGCAAGCGTTTTGATGAATGGCTTCGCCAGGGGGTGGACGTATATGTCTACTGTAAGCACGAAGATGCCGGCAAAGGTCCAGCCTACGCGCGCACGCTGCTGAATTTCTCCTAAACAACTTGAGGTTTCGTCCGTCTAAACGGTCCGCGGGATCCAAAGTTCGTCTATGGAACGTCTTCCCTCACGTGGATGTGTTTTCGCATAGATTGCCAAGGAGCCAAGGAGGAATCTGTGATGAAGCGCTCTTCTCTTGTTTTGGTTGGGGCCATTTTGCTGTTGGCCGCCGGATCGGCAATCAACAGTCAGGCTCAAACGCAGGAGCAATCTCCGCGTCCTGCGAAATCCCGGTCGGAAGAGTTGCTGGATCGTTGGAACGACATTGGGAACAAACTGATCGCCATGGCCCAGGATTTCCCCGAAGACAAGTACGATTTCAAATTGCAGAAGGATGAGCGCACCTTTGCCCTGAATCTTCTCCACGCGGCGGCGCTGGATTTCGTCCTGATACGCAGGGTTTCCGGATCAAACATCGGGCCCGACTTTGGCGAGGGCGACAATCCTACGCGTGACGTCTTCAAGAGCAAAGCCGACGTGGTGAAGTTCGTGCAGCAAGCCGTCGCCGACGGAGCGCAAGTGATTCAACAGCAGGGCGACGCGGGGCTGGACAAAACGTCAAGGTTTTTTGGGAACAGGCTGGCCCACAATTCCTCCATCTGGATGTTCGCCATCGAGCACAGTGGCGAGCACTACGGCCAGCTCGTCGTCTACTACCGCGCGAACAACCTGGTGCCGCCCGACTCCCGGCGCAATGCGCAACAGCCACCGCAACAGCCCGAGCAACCTCTCCCAACCGTTGCTTCCATCGTTGATCAGCAGATTTCCGCGGTCGAGAAGTTGATGCTGGATGTCGCTGAAGCCATGCCGGAAGAAAAATACAGCTTCTCTCCCGCGAACCTGAACATTCCCGGAAGCGATTACAGCGGAGTGCGCACATTTGCGCTTGAGGTCAAACATGTCGCCGCGTCCAACTATTTTCTCTGGTCGCCGCTCACCGGCGAAAAACTCCCGGAAGGGCTGAAAGACGGCAACGGTCCGGAAGCCGTGAAGACCAAAGCCGAGATCATCCAGTTCCTGAAAGATTCCTTCGCCCTGGGACACAAAGCGGCGGCAACTCTAAACTCTGAAAATATGTTGCAGAATCCCGGGCAGAGCAAGACTCCAGCCCTGCACCGGGCCACTTTCGGCGTCGCTCATGCCTACGATCACTATGGGCAGATGGCCGAATACCTTCGGATGAACGGAATCGTTCCCCCGGCCAGCCGGCAAAAATCAGACTGAACGATCGCCGACCGGCGTTGTGCTTAGACCAGGATGGGCGTTCCCTTGCCTTATGCCGCTTTCAGTAAGGTATTTTCTTTTCCATCTGTTTCCACAGAGAAAAAATCTCAAGTGATTCTTCGCGCAGGAGCTGCTGCATCGGCACTCGCCGTTCGGCGTGTATGCGGTTCAGCTCTTCATAAATGAACGCGTCGTCAAACCCCGCCGCGGCCGCATCGCCGGCGAGACAAGCGTAAAACACCCGCGCCGGACGCGCCCAGTAGATCGCTCCCAGGCACATCGGGCAAGGTTCGCACGTGGTGTAAATATCGCAGCCAGCCAGCTGAAAGTCGCCCAGCTTGCGGCAGGCCTCACGGATCGCCACGACCTCGGCGTGCGCGGTGGGGTCATTCGTGGCCGTTACGCGGTTCGCACCTTCCGCGATGACGTGGCCGTCTTTTGCGATTACGGCGGCGAACGGCCCGCCGTTTCCGCTGCGGACGTTTTCCATTGCCAGCGCGATCGCGCGGCGCATGAATTCTTGCGTCATTTGAGTTCTTCCCGTTTCAGGGTGCCTTTACCACCGGCAAATATCAATATCAATGTGCCGTTTGCTTGCATTCGCAGAATGGCGCGAAATTGCAGCGGGTGCGCTACAATCTCTCGAAATCATCAGGTTGTGCGCTCGAAGTGCAGACGAATCGCCATGGAAAATCGTCAGATTGGCAAGTCGGTTCCGCGCAAGGAAGGCCGTGAAAAGGTCACCGGCGCTGCGCGCTATGTGGACGACCTGACTTTTCCGGGGCTGATCCACGGCGTCACCGTGCGAAGTTCCGTCGCGCGCGGGAAGATTCTGGGCATCCGATTTGCAGATGGAATTCCCTGGAATGAATTTACCATCGTCACGGCAAAGGATATCCCCGGGAAAAACTGCATCGCTCTTCTGATCGAAGATCAGCCTTGCCTGGCCGATCAATTCGTAAACCATCCCGAAGAAGCGGTGGTTCTGCTCGCTCACCCCGATAAATATCTGCTGGAAGAAGCCCGCCGCGCGGTGCACATCGAGATCGAACCGCTGCCCGCCATCTTCACCATGGAAGACTCGCTGGCGCGCAAACAGATCATCTGGGGCGACGATAATGTTTTCAAGTCGTACCGCGTGGAAAAGGGCGACGTCGGCTCTGCCTGGAGCAACGCTGATTTCATCGTAGAAGGCGAGTACGAAACCGGCGCGCAGGAACAACTCTACATCGAGCCGCAGGGCATGATCGCGCGCGCCAATTCCACCGAAGGCGTTACCGTTTGGGGTTCGTTGCAATGCCCGTACTATGTTCACAAAGCGCTGGTGCGCCTCTTCGGCTGGCCCAAGGAGAAAATACGAGTGGTGCAGACGGAAACCGGCGGCGGCTTCGGCGGCAAGGAAGAATATCCTTCGATGATCGCGGGTCACGCGGCTCTGCTCGCGTTGAAATCGGGCAGACCGGTGAAAATGATCTACGACCGTGCGGAAGACATGGCCGCCACCACGAAACGCCATCCGTCGCGTACGCGTCACCGTACGGGTGTCAGTCGAGACGGAAAACTTCTGGCGATGGAGATCGACTTTACGCTCGACGGCGGCGCCTACGAAACGCTGTCCCCGGTGGTCTTGTCCCGCGGCACAATCCACGCCGCCGGGCCCTATGCCTGCCCCAATGTGCTGATTCAGAGCAGAGTGGTGGCCACCAACGCTCCGCCGCACGGCGCGTTTCGCGGTTTTGGTGCTCCGCAAAGCGTCTTTGCCCTCGAGCGCCATCTGGACCGCGTCGCCGCTGCCGTGGGCCTGTCGCCGGAAGAATTCCGCCGCCGCAATTTCATTCACGAAGGTCAGACGCTTTCCGTTGGCCAGGTGCTGCGCGAAAAAGTGCAAATGGACAAACTGCTCGATCGCGCGCTCGAACTGAGCGGGTATCACGAGAAGCGCTCGCGATTCGCGCGGGAAAATCCCCGCAGCGTGGTCAAGCGAGGCATCGGCTTCGCCGCGTTTCTCCACGGCGCGGGATTCACCGGCTCCGGCGAGGAGTACCTGGCGTCGGAAGCCTTGGTCACCGCCACGCCCGAAGGCAGAGTGCGCGTGCTCGCCGGCAGCACCGAGATGGGCCAGGGAACGAATACGGTCTTCGCGCAAATTACCGCGGAAGCACTCGGGCTGGACTGCGAGCAAATCGAAATCCTGCAACCTGATACTTCGCTTGTGCCCAATAGCGGTCCCACTGTCGCTTCACGAACCACGATGATTGTTGGAAAACTTGTCGAAAGCGCCGCTCTGGCGATCAAACAATCTTTGCTGGATGCCGGCTTTCTGAAAAATGACTATTCGAAAGATGATTTCGCCGAAGCTTGCCGGCAATACACGGACAAGTTCGGCGCGTTGCAATCGCTGGTGAAATACCGGCATCCCGGCGATCTCCACTGGGACGACGGAAAGTACCAGGGTGACGCATACGGTGCCTACGCGTGGGCCGTCTATGTCGCCGAAGTCTCCGTTGACACGCGCACGTTCGAAGTTCGCGTCGAAGATTTTGTCGCCGTTCAAGAAGTCGGCAAAGTGATTAATCCGGTTTTGGCCGCGGGGCAGATCGAAGGCGGGGTCGCGCAGGGCATCGGTTTCGCCCTCTATGAAAATGTCGCCTGGCGGGAAGGGCGCATGGTCAACGGGCAGATGACCAACTACATCATGCCTACTTCGATGGACGTCCCGCCCATCCGTGTTTTCTTCGAGGAGCTTCCCTACGCGCGTGGGCCAGCGGGTGCCAAGGGCATCGGCGAACTTCCTCTCGATGGAACAGCGCCGGCGATTGCGAACGCCATCGCGCAGGCCACGGGTGCGGACGTCCGCCAGATTCCGGTCACGCCCGAGAAATTGATGGAAATGCTGGAGGGCATGCATGCCTGAAGCCGCCCGCAAAATTCGCGTGCGGTGCGAGATCAACGGGCAAGCCATGTCCCTGGAAACGCACTCGATGGCGCGGTTGCTCGATGTCTTGCGCGAGCAAGCGGGGCTTACTGGGACGAAAGAAGGATGCGGCGAAGGGGAATGCGGCGCCTGTTCGATTGAACTGGACGGCGCGCTCGTAAACAGTTGCTTGATTCCGGCGCTGCATGCCGATGGCGCAAAAATCCGCACGATTGAGGGCGTCGCCGGTGCGGGCGTATTGAGCGCCGTCCAGCAGGCTTTTCTCACCCACGGCGGCGCACAGTGCGGCATCTGTACGCCGGGCATGATTCTCGCCGCCAGAAATCTTCTATCACGCAACGCGCAGCCGACGGAGAACGATATTCGCGAAGCCTTGTCGGGAAATCTCTGCCGCTGCACCGGGTACACCAAGATCTTCGAGTCGGTCCTGCAGGCATGCCGCGCGCAAGGGCCACGCCGATGAGGTCGTATATCCCGAGTTTCGAATTGCAGGAGCCGCGGAATCTCGCTGACGCTCTGCAACATATGGCGCGCTCGCCCGGCGAATGGAAACCCTTTGCCGGTGGCACCGATTTGATGGTTTTGCTCGAGGCCGGAAAACTTTCGCACCGGAAATTTCTGAGCCTGTGGAATCTGCAGGAGTTGCGGGGAATCACGGTCACGCCTACGCACGTTACGCTGAACGCCTTGACGACGTATTCCGAGGTGCGGCGTCACGAATTGCTCGGCCGCGAATTTCCGTTGTTGTGCCGCGCCGCAGCCGAAACGGGCAGCATCGCCACACAGAATCGCGGCACCCTTGGCGGAAACATTGCCAACGCCTCGCCCGCCGCGGATTCGCCCCCCGCGCTGCTGGCCTATGGTGCGGAGCTCGAATTGGTTTCCGCGAGCGGCGCGCGCTGGGTTCCGTACCACGGCTTCTGGAAGGGCTATAAGCAGGTTGACTTGCGCGGCGACGAACTGATTCGAGCGATTCGCCTGCCCCGCAATCATGGGTTCTCGAAGCACTTTTACCGCAAAGTCGGCACGCGAAGGGCGCAGGCGATCTCCAAGGTCTGCCTTGCCGGTACGGCACGAACCGAGGGGGGGCGGATCGCAGAAGTCAGGATTGCCTTGGGAAGTGTCGCTCCGACGGTATTGCGCGCGACCGAAACGGAAAAAATACTGCGTGGGGAGAGACCGGCGCCTTCGGTCCTGCTGGCTGCCCAGCAGGCGCTGGCCCGCGAAATCGCGCCGATCGACGATATCCGCTCCACCGCGCGATACCGGCTCCGCGTCGCCCAGAATCTCCTCGCTGAATTTTGCGAGAGCCTCGCGAGCTAGCGAAACATGCCAGATCATTCCAGTATTTCCGGCGGCGCCAACGGCGAAACGAGCCTGATTGTCCGGGGCAAGCGGGTAGTCACTGCCGGCGGTGAACGCGCCGCTTCCATTCACATTCGTGGCGGCGTGATTGAAAGGATTTCCGGTTTTGACGATGTCTTACCGGAAATACCCATTTACGAGGCGAACGATTTCGCCGTGATGCCCGGTCTTGTGGACACGCATGTCCATATCAACGAGCCCGGACGCACTGAATGGGAAGGGTTTGCAACCGCGACGCGCGCGGCAGCCGCCGGTGGCGTCACCACACTCATCGAAATGCCCCTGAACAGCATTCCCGCGACAACCACCGTTGCGGCCTTTCAAGCAAAACTCTCCGCTGCTGTTGGCAAGCTTTCGGTGGACACGGGGTTTTGGGGCGGTGTCGTCCCCGGCAATGCGCCGGATTTGCCCGGCCTTTGGGAGGCGGGCTGCTTCGGCTTCAAATGCTTCCTCATCGATAGCGGCGTCGCGGAGTTCGCCAGCGTCGGCGAAGCCGATCTCCGCGAGGCGTTGCCAATTCTCGCGAAAATCGGCGCGCCGCTTCTCGCCCACTCCGAATTGCCGGGGCCCGTTGCTGATGCAGCGAAACGGCTTCCCGGCAACGCTTCGCGAACGAAATATCAAACCTGGCTCGAATCGCGCCCGCGCGCTGCCGAGGATGAGGCGATTGACCTGCTCCTGCGCCTCGGCGCCGAGTCCGGCACACACGTCCACATCGTGCATTTGTCTTCACCCGGCGCGATTCCGCAAATTCAAAAGGCCAAAGCAGCCCGCCGGCGGTTGACCGTCGAGACCTGCCCGCATTATCTGACCTTCGCCTCTGAGGAAATTCCCGGCGGAGCGACCCAGTTCAAATGTGCGCCGCCGATTCGTGAAAGCCAAGCCAGGGAGCGGCTGTGGGCCGGATTGCGCGACGGAACGCTGGACATGATCGTGACCGATCACTCTCCCTGCCCGCCCGAGATGAAACGCTTGGACAGTGGCAATTTTCTGGACGCATGGGGCGGCATCGCTTCGCTCCAGCTCAGCCTGCCCGCTGTGTGGACCGAAGCGAAACGCCGTGGCTTTTCCCTAACGCATCTCGCCAGGTGGCTGTGCGAAGCTCCTGCCCGTCTGGCGGGCCTCGATCGTCAGAAAGGAACAATCGCCCCCGGCCGCGACGCGGATCTGGTCATCTGGAATCCGGACGCCGGTTTCAAAGTTGATCCCGTGCAACTTCATCATCGCCACAAGCTGACACCCTATGCGGGACGCGACCTTATGGGTATAGTCGAAGTCACTTTCCTGCGCGGAATGAAGATTTTTGAACGTGGCCAATTTTGTGCGGCCCCGGCGGGGAAAGTCCTCCTTCGAGGCAAACGATGAAGGATTTCACTCAACTCGCCGATCTCGCCGCGGAACGCCTCGGCGGCCGCGTGCTCGAAGCCAGCGACGACTTTTTCGCTCCCAAGGAAAATCTCCTCAAAGAGTCCAGTCCCGTTTTCATCGAGGGAAAATACACTTCTCGCGGAAAATGGATGGACGGCTGGGAATCGCGCCGCCGCCGCACGCCCGGCTATGATTGGTGCATCGTGCGACTGGGTTTGCCTGGGATTATCCGGGGCATCGTCGTGGACACCAGTTTCTTTACCGGCAACTATCCCGAGAGATTTTCTCTCGAAGGATGCGATCTGGGCGAACATCGCCCCTACACAAGTGAAAAGAGCCGCCTGCGTTCCGAAAAAACAAAGTGGATTCAGATTTTCTCCGAAACTTCGCTGAAGGGTGATTCGCGGAATCTCTTCGCCGTCGAAAACGGTGCCAGGTTCACCCATCTGTGCTTTAAGATTTATCCGGACGGAGGCGTCGCCCGCTTGCGGGTTCACGGCGAAGCTGTTCCCGGCGCCGCCTTGTTCTCTCGCGCGGAAGTCAATCTGGTCGCGGTGGAAAATGGCGGGAGCGTCGTTGTTTCCAGCGATCAATTTTATGGCGCCCCGCGAAACTTGCTGATGCCCTATCGCGCGAAAAACATGGGTGATGGCTGGGAGACCAAGCGCCGGCGCGGTCCCGGCCACGATTGGGTAATCCTGAAACTCGGAGCTCCCGGCACAATTCATCGCGTGGAAGTCGACACGGCTCACTTCAAGGGGAATTATCCGGACTCCTGCGCCCTGCAAACGGCTCTCGCCAAGAACTCTGCGGTCGACGCCTCGAATGCGTCCGCGCTCCCTTGGGAAGAACTGCTTCCCAACACCAAGCTGAAAGCGAATCATCGCCACGTTTTCACGAAGCTTCAAGATGCCGGATTGGCGACCCATGTGCGCTTTCAGATTTTTCCAGACGGCGGAGTCAGCCGCCTTCGTCTCTTCGGCCGCGCGCATATCCCGCCGGACCGGGCAAAATCCCTGGAGCGATTCAACCAACTGCCTCGCCAGAGGGCTTTGCGGGCGTTGCTCGATTGCTGCGGGTCCAAGAAGTGGGCCCAAGAGATGGTCAGGCACAGACCCTTTGCCGGTGAGGTAGATTTCTTTGAGATCGCCGATAAAACGTGGGCCGCGCTCGCGCGTGGAGATTGGCTGGAGGCTTTTCTCCATCATCCCCCGATCGGTGAAACAAAGGCCAAAGCCAAACAATCCGCCGCCGCGAGCCGCTGGTCCGCCAAAGAGCAATCTTCCGCGCAAAAAGCCGCACCGGAGGTCTTGCGGGAGCTTGCCGCCCAGAACCGCGCCTATGCCGACAAATTCGGCTATGTCTTTTTGATTTGCGCCACAGGCAAGAGCAGCGAGGAAATCCTGGACGCTCTTCGCCGGCGGTTGCCGAATGAACCCGAAACCGAATTGCGGGTCGCCGCGGAAGAGCAGCGCAAGATCGCGCGGCTCCGCCTGGAGAAATTACTCGAATCATGAACCACATCACCACGCATGTTCTGGACATCTCCATTGGGCGGCCCGCCGCAAACATTGCGGTGATTCTTGAGACGCAATCGTCAGGCGGGAGTTGGTCCGAGCTTGCGCACGGTGCGACCGATACTGACGGCCGGTTGCGCGATTGGGCAACGCCGAAAGCGCTGCCAGCGGGAATTTATCGCCTGATCTTCGATACGAAAGCCTATTTTGCCGTTCGCAATGTCGCGAGCCTTTACCCGCAGGTCGTAATTGTTTTTGAAGTACGCGACGCCCAGGAGCACTATCACATTCCGTTGCTGCTGAGCCCTTTTGGGTATTCCACGTATCGCGGGAGCTGACCGATGGCCATCCGCCTTGGCGAAAACAATTACGGCAAACAGCGCGTTCGCGTCCTCCAGGTCTCGCGCCATCCGGACCGCCACGATATCAAGGAACTCACACTGGGGATTCGCCTCGAAGGCGATTTCGAATCGGCACATTCCCAAGGCGACAATCGGAAAGTGCTGCCGACCGACACGATGAAAAACACGGTCTACGCCCTGGCAAAGCAGAAAGCCATCGAGTCGCCCGAAGAGTTTTGCCTTCGCCTCGCCGATCATTTTCTTTCGCGCAACCCTCAAGTTTCCCGCGTTCGCGTCGAAGCCGCCCAGACTCTTTGGTCCCGCCTGTCGGTCCAAGGGAAACCTCACCCGCACACCTTCACCAGTTCGGACAACGAGAAGCGCACCGCCTCTCTGGCTGCTACACGAAAAGAGAAAATGCTTCATGCTGGCATCGATGGCTTGCTGGTGTTGAAGACGACTGACTCGGCGTTTGAACACTTCTTGAAGGATGAATACACCACGCTCAAGGAAGATCGAAACCGTATTCTTTCTACGTCAATTCGTGCGGCTTGGTGCTACCGGGAGAATGCGGCTGAATACGACGCAACGTGGCACGGCGTCCGGCAAACCCTTCTCGAGACTTTTGCCGGGCACGACAGCGAATCGCTGCAGCACACGCTATATGCCATGGGCGAAGCCGTGCTCCAGAAATTCCCCGGCATCCGCGAGATTCACCTTTCGCTGCCGAACAAGCACTACAACCTCGTCGACCTCTCGCCCTTCCACCTCGAGAATCCGAAGGAGATATTTCTGCCCACCGGCGAGCCCCACGGCCTGATCGAAGCCACGCTGCGCAACGGCTGATTCGCGCCGCTACTTCTTCCGTCCGTCCAGAATCTTCACGAACGAAGCGCTCTGAAACTCGGCCTGTGTCAGCCCCGTCAACCGTTGTGCTTCTTCCGCGCTGATCGCGCCGCAATTGATGGCCCTCAGAAAATAGTTCAACAACCCCTGGCCCGTAGCTGCGTCGTCGAAAACTTCGCCAACCAGCGTCGCCTGCGCCGCCTTCGCAATGAAATTGCGCAGACGCTCCGACGCCGCGTCCAGGCTTTCCAGAAAAAACGAATAGACCGCCGCGTAGCGAGTGACCAGTTGCGCCGGGTGCAGATCCCAACCCTGATAAAAGCCGTTCACCAGCGAATGCCGGATGTGCTCGAAATGCAGTTTCCACGCATGATGCACGCCCCTTCGGTTGTCTTCGATTTGCGTGGAAGTAAGTGCCGGACCAGCCGGTCGGGTTTGATGCACCGGAACCGGCAGAATATTTGTCGCTCCGTCGGATAGCCAGATGCCCGTGCCCGCATACGCCACCTGCATGGCTTCCTTCGCAAAGTCGCAGGCAGGATGCAGCATGTGCTGGTGTGCCGCGGTGATTCCGCGCCCGGCCGTGTAATCGTAAGTGCCAAAATGCGCGCCCACGCAACGTCCTTGCGCTGCTTCGGCCAGCGGCAGCAGATTCAATTCGCCGCGTTCGTTGAAAATCGACTGCGGCGTCTCAATCATCAATTCAAGTTGCAGGGTATTCGCGTTCAGACCCAGTGCAGATTCCAGTCGTGAGCAAATCTCTGCCAGCGCAGCGGATTCTTCCGGAACCGTTACCTTCGGCAGCGTAACGAAAAAATTCTGCGGAAGCTTTTTCCCCGTTTTGTCCAGCAATTCTGTCAGAAAAATGTCCAGCGTCCGCACGCTGCGGTTGCGCAATTCCTCGTTGAATGGCTTGATGCGGAGCCCGATAAACGGCGGCAGGCTGCTGGCCGACATTCCAGCGGCAAGTTCGCCGGCAGCGGCGGTGGCGAAGCGATCTTCTTCCTCGTCCGGCCGGTTGCCGAAACCGTCTTCAAAATCAATCCGGAAATCCTCCACTGGCTCGCGCTGGAGTTTTTCTCGCACGCGTTGGTAAATCGTGCTGGCGAACCACGCGTCACGATTGTCTCTGCGCGCAGCTTCCGGATTTGCCTGAATGGAGTTGGCAAGAGATGCCGCGTCCGGCGATTCTCCCAAGTGTTTCAATCCAGGGAGTTCGATCGATCTTGCAAACGTAATGAAATCCGGCGCATATGCGTCCATCGCTTCCAGCGCCTTCTCGCCCAGCCTTTTCGCCGTGTCCGCGCGAAACAGGTGTGCGCCGCCGTAAACCGTATGCACGGGTTGGCGGTCGCCTCGCGGCCCGGGATAGAGCGACACGAACTCCTCATGCGCGCGCTGCAGTGGCGCAAAAATATCCTTTAAGGACTCTGCTGTTAGCGACCTTTTCACCTGATTCTCCGATTCCTGAAGCCATGCAATGACGTGCCGCCGTCCTGGTCCTGCCTCATCCCAAACAGCCAACAGGATACATTCCTTCCACAAGGGAACGAAATATGCGGGAATGGGGTTGGACCGCAAAAAAAATGGAGCGAGACGTCCCTGTCCTCGCTCCATTTCCATCGTCAAACGCTAACAAGGCTAACTACCAGGCTTACCCGCTACGGCTTTCCATGTGGCTGGTTTTGATGTGAGTTTTGATGCGGCTGCTGGTGCTGCTGTTGTTGTATGTGTTGCTGCTGCTGTTCGTGTTTCTGAACCAGTTGCTGCGTCTGCTGCTGGTGCCGCTGTTCCATCTGTTGCATCCGCGCGTCGTTGGCCTGCTGGCGCTCCAGTTGGCGATGATCCTGCTCCTGCCTTTGTTGCAGCCTCTGATTATCCTGCTGCTGCCTCGTGTACAACTTTTCCTGCTGTTGCTGGTATTTTCTGTCGCGGTTTGGATCCCCGGTGTTGGGTGCAGACGGCCGCGAGCGCGCCGGCAGTTCGTTGGAATGGATTGCACGGTCTACTTGTCCGCCGGTACCCCTCTCCTGTGGCGGCCGGTCGAAATGTCCGCCCTCCTTGGCGGGAACCGCTCCGTGTTCCGAGAAGGATCCGGGCCGTTCCGTTGCCGCGATGGGCGGCCTGCCGTGATTTGCGGAAGCGCGCAGTTCTCTATTTTCCCGCGCGGCTTCTACGTGGCGGGTCTGTTCGGCTATCGGGCCGATATGCCTTCCGCGGTAAGCGGCTTCTTCTGATGACGTCGGATGTTCGTTGATTCCTCCACGCCCGCCGTTGAAGCTCACCCGCGATCGGCCGTAATTGTTCACCACCGTCGTGTTGTACGTGTTGTGAATCACCGTCACGTTGACGTTGTTCACGGCGCGGTTGTAATAAAAATGGTCGTGCTCCCAGCGCCCGCCTTCATACCCGTGGCCAAAGTAGCCGAATCCGTAATTGATCCCGCCGTAGAAACCCACCACCGGGCCCCAATACCCTTCGTGAAAATAGTATCCCCGGCCGCCCCACGCCCAATATCCCGGTGTCCAGAGGAATCCCGGCCGTGGCGCCAGCACCCATGTTCCCGGCACCCAGTAATAATCATCCCCATCCCAGGCCCAATATCCTGGCGTCCAAATATATCCTTCGCCGGGGCAAATTGGCTGCTCATATACAGGCAATTCCGGCGGGCCGAACGAAACGGCGATTCCTACGCCAATCTGGGCGTAAGCCGCCCCCGACAACAGCAAAAACCCTATGAACCCCAATAGCGAACGAATCGAAACGAGTCTCCGCATCTTCTCTCCTTTGTCCGATTGTCTATGGCATTCCCGGTCCTGGTCCGCCGCACCGGACGACTTGCTGGTTGAGGAATTTTCTGGCGAACCGGGTTGTTTGGCTGGACTCTGATTGTTTCACATGGGGGATAGGGTGTAAAAAGGAAATCCCGTCGGCTAGTACTGATTCGCAACACCCACGCTGGAAGCTTCTCCAACTCCAGACCCGGAAGTGTGTTACACTGGGTTTGCGCTTAATGCATCGGTTGTGTTGTGCGGTCCCTCTGGTTTAGACCTTCTGAGACTACCCGCCCTACGTTTCCTCCGTTCGTTCTTAGCGTAATTTAAAAATAAGACTGGCAATTCAGATTGCCGCGCTCACCGGTTATTCGTGTGTGCCGCCGCCCTCTCGCCAGCAAGAAAGCAAAATGCAAAGTTTTTCAGAACTCACTCTATCTCCTTCTTTGAAGGAGCGACTTATCGCGGCGAAGTTTTCCACGCCCACTCCCGTGCAGGCGGCCGCAATTCCGCAAGCCCTGGAAGGCAAGGACGTCATCGCCACGGCACAGACCGGAACCGGCAAAACGCTCGCGTTCCTTCTCCCCATCATGGAGAAGCTGGCGCAGCCGCACACTCCCGGAATCGCCGCTCTGGTTCTTGTGCCAACGCGGGAACTCGCCATGCAGGTCGTCGCTCAATATAACGCCCTGCGGTCAAAGCAATCGCAGCCCGCGGGACTTGTTGTCGGTGGACTTCCTGAAGGCCGCCAGCTCGACGCGATCCGCAAGGGTGCGCGCCTCGTCGTTGCCACTCCCGGCCGCCTCGAAGATTACCTCGACCGCCGGCTCGTCTCGTTGAGCGGCGTCAAAACTCTCGTCCTTGACGAAGCCGATCGCATGCTCGACATGGGCTTCCTCCCGGCCATCCGCCGCATCGTCGGCGTATTGCCGCGCGAACGGCAGACCCTGTGTTTCTCCGCCACGATGGAGGGCGCCATGGCGCAACTCGTGCGCGAATACACAAAGAATCCCGTGCGCCTTTCCTTCGGCTCTACTTCCAAGCCATCCGAAAATGTCCGGCTGCAGGCTTTCGAGGTTCCTGAAAACGGCAAACCCGACATGCTCTTCAACTTGCTCGACAACGAAAGCGGCCGCTGCCTTATTTTTTCGCGCACCAAGCGCGGCACCGAACGCATCGCCAAGAGCCTGAATCGCCAGGGCATCAACGCCGCCATGATTCACGGCGACCGCTCGCAATCGCAACGCACTGCGGCTCTCACCGGTTTCCAGCGCGGACAGTATCGCGTGCTGGTGGCCACGGACGTTGCCGCTCGCGGCATCCATGTTCAGGACATCGCGCACGTCATCAACTATGACCTGCCCGATGTTGCTGAAAACTTTATCCATCGCGTCGGCCGTACCGGCCGCGCCGGTGAACGCGGCGTCGCCTCCACGCTTTTCCTGCGGGAACAGCGCACGGATCTCTTTCAACTGGAGCGCCAACTTGGCATCAAGATCGAAAGAATTTCCTCCATCGGAAAGGCCGCTCCCCAAAAGGACCGCATCCCGGCAATTTCGGATCGCGTTTCAACGCATGCAGACCGCGTTTCCGTCAATCATGACCGTGGCTCTTTCCGCTCGGATCGCACATCTTCCGCGCCAGGCCCAAGAATGACGCGCCTGCCCGGAGAAATTCTGCAAGCCCAAATGGAGAGCTAGTCTCGGTTTCCAAACTGCTTTCTGAGTGAAGAGGACCCCGGTCGCCGCGATGCGCCTGGGGTTTTTTTTGAGTGCGAAAGCGAAGCTTTCGCTTTTGCGGTTTCAACAGAACCACCGGACCCGATTGCCGCGCCAGTTTAAGTGGCCTAGGTCTGTGCCTTTTCTCCCGCTTCCAATTCCACGATCTTTCGCTGCAACCAGCCCTTCAACGCCATTTCCAACTCCTGCTCCGTCCCGCATTCATAGAAATGCGCCACTGATTCTCCCGTCAGCGTCAGCGGAATCTGCCGGCACGGATAAGCCAGTTTTTTCCGGTCCTCCGGCACGAACTGCATCAGCAGGCAGTCGGAACACGGCCGCGGCGCTTCTTTCGCTTCGAACTTAAGGCACGTCGGTGAATCCTCGAACACGAAATTCGGGCGCCACGGGAATCGCGCGCGGTTGCTGTACCCGCCGCCCTCGAGGAACTTCAGTTCTGCTTTCAAGACGTCCAGCAGGTTGCGCTCGTCTTTCATGGCTGAATGCCCTCTTTACATCTCTCACGAAACGGCCCGTTCCCCTCGTGATTTTGCTCACAATCATTTGTGATTTACATCACGGGAACCTCCCCTCGGCCGGTGTATCAATGTCACAGGTGTAGGTGACGGAATGCTGAGCGGTTGGCGTAAATCTGCAAACAGGTTCCAATTTCTAACCAAGATGGACGGGGGCCTACTCCCGGAGGGTACCCCTATGCGCACGCCTTATGGCCTTGAAATCATTGAGAATTGCCTCGCCTGCCCGCATCGCGAGGAGCGCCTGTTCTGCAATCTGCCCGAGCAATCCGTCAGAGCTTTGGCGGCAATCACCTCCTCCGCCGCCTATCCGAAAGGCGCGACTCTATTCGTCGAGGGACAGCCGGCGCGCGGCGTATTCATCCTGTGCAACGGCCGCGTAAAACTTTCCACGTCGTCTGCCGATGGGAAAACTCTAATTCTGCGCATCTCCGAACCCGGCGAAGTCCTTGGCCTTCCCGCCACCGTTACCGGCAAGTCTTACGAACTCACCGCGGACATTATTGAGCCGGCCCAGGCCAATTTCATTGCGCGCAATGATTTCCTGAATTTTCTTCGCGAAAATGGCGACGCTGCCCTGCGTGTCGCCCAGCAGTTGGGAGAAACTTATCATCTCGCCATCTCTGAAATGCGCACCATCGGACTCTCTCACTCCGCCAGTGAAAAGCTGGCGCGTTTCTTGCTCGAATGGGCCGCGAATTGTCCCGAGGAAAAGGGCCAGGTGCGCATCAAGATGACCCTGACCCACGAAGAGATCGCCCAGATGATCGGGTCGTCCCGCGAAACCGTCACGCGCCTGCTTGCCGATTTCCGCCGCAAGCAACTCGTTCAGGTCGTCGGCTCAACTCTGATTCTCCGTAACAAAGCCGACCTCGAAGCCATCGTCAACAGCTGATTTGGCCTGCGGCGAGCGCCGTAGGTGCGGCAGGTTGGGTTACCCGTCAGCACGTTCCGGCAACGAGAGCCAGTGAGAGATATAACCTCCCCAAACGTTCCACGTGCAACTACGCCGATCCGGGCCTACCTTCCGATCTCAAAGGGACGCGCATACCCCGTCATCTCCAGGTACCCCACTCCATGGATGTTCTCGCCTCTCCGGGTTCCTTCAATCGTAATCGCCCCCTCCCAATAACTCGGCGCAATCTTGCTCCCGCCCGCCACTTCCTGCGGTTTCAGCCGTGTAGTCGCCGCCAGCTTCAACCCCAGCTTTGGAATCTCGATGCTCCACGCCACCGGATACTTCGCTCCGGTGGTTCCGCTCGTCCAGGTCTCTCCTGTTGGAGCCAGCCGAAAATCCGCGGCGGTCAAATGCACCGTTTTCCCTTGCGCATCCACATAGGTTCCCGACGAATACGGGTCCACGGATCCATCCTTCCGCCGGAATTGGTAGAGCATCAGCTCCGTATTGTCCTCAAACTGCAAACTCAGCCAATCCCACCCGGCCTGCTCCGGCTCCATCGAATGTGTGAAAAACTCGTGATCCATCCACGAAGTGCCCAGCACTTCCATGGATTTTCCCGCCATCTCGCCCGTTAGCTCGATTGTTCCGGTGGTCCGCAGGCGCGTAAACGAAATGTAGTGGGAAGCGTGCCCCGCGCCGGCCGCTTTCTGGCTGACGCCATTCACTCCGTGAATCACCGGGGGCTTTTCACTGTGCAGGGAAAATGACAATGAAAATTGTTCATCCACGACGCGCAGCGTCTCTTCTTCGCCGTTCCAGCGAATCTCCCAATTGCCGTTCCAGATGCGCTTCTGCTTTTCATCGATTCCCGCAAGCCCGGGCCCCGCGCGATTCGTACGCTCTGCGTGATAAAACCTTCCGCCGTCCAGGTCGCTCAGCGCCAGATGCGCCAGGTACAAGTCCCGAATGTCCCACGGCTCCGTCTTGCTGGGATCCCGGTCCACACCCTGGCGGAAAAATGTGAGTTCATACCCGTAGCGGTGCCCGTCCGTTGCCGTCAGATTCCCGGTCGTATACCACCACTCCGTCTGAAAGTCCTCGTGATTGAAATGATCACGCGGGAATTCGTACCGGTATCCCGGCAACGCCGTCTGGTACTGCGCTGCGGCCCCCGGCAGCCATGCGAACAGGATGGCGATGAGCGGCAGCCTACTCCTCATGAATCACCTCAAGCGGATTCAGCCGCACCGCCACCCGCGCCGGATACCAGCCCGATACCACCGTCGCCGCGTATACCACGGACAGCGCCGCCAGCAGCACCGCAACAGGCCAGTGAAACCGGATCGTCCAGCCAAACGACTGCTTGTTGATTACGAACACCAGAATCAGCGAAAGAAAATAGCCCAAAACAAATCCCGCCAGATTGGCCAGTAATCCCAGAAGCCCCGCTTCCACAAGAATCATTTTCCGGATCTGCTGCGACGATGCGCCCAGAAACCTCAGCAGCCCCAGTTCCCGCCGTCTGTCAATCACCAGCGCGATCAGAGCCCCCGCAATGCCCATCACCGCCACCATCACCGCCACGCCTTCCAGCGCGTAGGTAATCGCAAACGTCCGGTCGAAAATTCTCACCGCCTCCGTGCGCAATTCACGGTTCGAAAAAATCAGGATGCGATGCCCCGCTGAAACTTCCTGTATTTCCTTGCGCACCTCCGCGGCATCAGCATTGGGCGCCACAAACACCGCAAGGTTGGTAGGCGTTTCGTCCGGCAGATATTTCAGGAGCACTTCGCGGTCCATCAGGATGTAGCCGCGTTCGCTGGCATAATCGGAGTAAACATCCACAATCCGGAAGCTTTCTCGAAATTCTCCAAGCCACAGGATGATCGCGTCTCCGGTCTTCACTTTGTGCTTGTAGGTGAACGGTTCACTGACGATGACGTTGTTCTTCCCGCGCAACTCCTCCAGCACCTCATTTGCGGGCCGCCCCGAGAAAAATTCCGTGTTCCGGTTAGCCCGCGGCACCCGCAAATCCACTGCTGCCAGCGTCACGGGCATTCCGTCGTAGCTGATTTCATAGGCGCGCAAACGATCCACGCCCGCAACGCCTGGCAAAGCTGCAATTTTCTCCACCAGATCCACGGAAAGCGTCGGATGCCGGTCCGCCGCAGGGCTGCCTGCCGGCCGCAGATACAAATCCGCCGGCAACTGGTTGTTCATCCAGCTCACCACTGTCTGCCGGAAACTCCCCACCATGATGCCGACCGACACCATCATGGCCACCGCCGTCGCCAGCGCCCCCACCAGAACCGACGTGCGCCGCAGCGAAGCTGCCAGGCTTCGCGAAGCGAGCATCGCTTCCACGCCAAAAAGTTTGCCCAGTACTCCCGCGGCGATGCTCGAAATAAAATTCACCAGCGCCGGCATGGCGTACGCCGCTGCGGCAATCAGCAGCACCGCCGCGAAATATCCAAAAAAAGGTTTCCCGGCGACAGCCGGCATCCGCGCCGCCACCGCCGCAAGGCCGCCCAACGCGCCCGCAATCGCCAGGTCGCGTCCTCTATGCGACCTCGCAAGAAATTCCCGCCTTCCCTGTGCCATCGCGTCTACCGGCGAAACGTGCATCGCTTCGCGCGCGGGCGAAATCGCGGACACGACCGCCACGCCCACTCCAATCAGCAATGCCAGTGCCAGGGAATCCGGTGCCAGTGCAATCTCTCCTGGCCGGCTGCTGACGTACAGCGATTCCACCGTTGCCGCCATCAATTTCACTGCGCCATCGGCCATCACTCGCCCCAGCGGCAACCCCACCAGCGCGCCAGCCAATCCCAGGCATGCGGCCTCTCCCAAAAATGCAGCCAGCACTTCGCCGCGATCTGCCCCGAGCGCCCGCACGATTCCTATTTCGCTGCGCCGCCTCACCACCGAAACCGAAATCGTGTTGTAAATCAGAAACGCGCCGACCACCAGCGCGATGTAGCTCAGCAGCCTCAGGTTCCACCGGAACGCCGCCAACATTTTGCGGTTTTCTTCCGTCCCCGCTCCCTGCCGCCGTACCTCCACGCCGGGCGGCACCACGCCGCTCAATTGCCTTTGCCATTTCTCCAGATTGCTGTTCGCCGGCAGCTTGATCAGGATGCGGTCCACGCGGCCAAAGCGATTCAATGCCCGCTGCGCCCCGGCGATGTCCATCAGTATGGCGTTTTCATTTCCCGAAGAAGCCGGAATCACGCCGCGTACCACGCAATCCAAGACCCGGTCATTGATCAGCAACGAAATGTCGTTGCCAGGCTTCTTTCCCATGCCCGCGCTCACCCACACGCTCTCCGGATTTTCCAGATCGCGCACGGACTCTTCCATCGTCTCTTTGCGCTTGGTATTCGCTGCGTCTGAATCCGCGGGCGGAGCGTAGCGGCTGCCTTCCGCAATCAGGTCCAGCCCGATCAGCGGCAGCGTCTCCCGCGTTCGCGTGTCTACGGCGAAATCTTCGATTCGGGGTGAAATCCGCATCGAAAAAGGTTGCGCGGCCAGCGTCGCCAGCACCGCTTCCGGCACTCCGCCCGATGCCACCACTTCCAGGTCGTTGTCCCCGGCCAGGCTTTCCATCGAAGAGTGAAACGATCCCGCCGCCGCGTTTCCCGCCAGCTCAATCGCCAGGACTACCGCCACCCCAAGCCCCACGGCCAGCACCATCAGGCCCAGCCGAACGGGTTCCTGAAACAACGGCCGCAGCATCAACCGGTAGAAAAGTTTCCATCGAGGCATGTCAGCGCCGCGTCACTTCTTCCACTCGACCGTCGCGCAGCTTCACCAGCGTGTCGCACACGCTCGCCGCTTCCAAGCTGTGCGTAGCCATGATTGTCGCGGTTTTTTGTTCGCGCGTCAGCCGCAGCAGCAGTTCCAGGATTATGCCGCCCGTCGTCGTGTCCAGGTTTCCCGTGGGTTCATCCGCCAGCAAAATCCGCGGCGAATGCGCCAGCGCCCGCGCGATTGCCACGCGCTGCATCTGTCCGCCGGAGAGTTGGTGCGGATAGCGCGCGCCGAGCCCATCCAGTTCCACCCCATGCAATCGCTCCAGCGCCAGCTCGCGCGCTCCGGCCTTGCCCGCCAGCAGCAGCGGTAACTCCACATTTTCCTGAACCGTCAGCGTATGCAGCAGTTGGAAGGATTGAAAAACGAAACCAACTTTGTCTCTTCGCAATCGCGTCTGTTGCGCGTCGTCGAGATCCGACGTCGGCTTACCCTCGATCAGAACACTGCCCGAGGTCGGAAAATCCATCGCGCCCGCCAGGTGCAGCAGCGTCGATTTTCCGCAGCCGCTCCGCCCGACGAGCGCGGCAAACTCCCCCTCATTCACGTCCAATGTGACTCCCTCCAGCGCGCGAACGCTCTGGCCGTCGCTTGCATATTCTTTGCTGACGTTTTGGAGGGAAAGAATCGCCATGTGTCGAACTGCCTCGCTCTCGGAGAAATCCGCGTTATTGCAGCTGAAACACGCTGACGCTTTGTGCGGGCAGGCTCAGTTTCATTGACCTTCCCGCCATCTCCGCTTGCCCAGTTCCAAAAATCACTTTCGCGTTCGTCGCATGTTCTGCGGGAGAGTCCTGCACCGGCACGGTAATCTCCCGTGCTTTTCCCCCCGCATGAAACGCAACCACAATTCTCTCCTCGTCCGTTTCCCTCATAAATACGTACGTTGTGTCATCCGAAACGAGGCTCCACAATTTTCCACGCCGCAAAGCGGGATGCTGCGCCCTGACCGACAGCAAGGTCCTCACATAGGCGTGCAATTCCTCCTGCTCCAGGGTGCGTCCGGTCTTTGTGAATGCGTTTCGTTCATCCTCCGTCCATCCACCCGGAAAATCCCGGCGGTTATCGGGGTCGCGGCCGCCTGGCATTCCGATTTCGTCGCCATAATAGAGTTCCGGAATTCCTCGCACGGTGAAAATCAGTCCGAAGGCCAGTTTTAATCGCGCCGCGGCCCCTTCCGCCGTTCCGGAAATGCGTGTCGTATCGTGATTCCCGAAAAAGGGCACCAGAAATTCCGGATGCGGGTACAGCGAATCCTGCCGCAGGACGTTCGCCAGTTTTCCCGCCGGTGCGCCATTCAGCAAAACGTCGCGCAGCGTGAAATAAAGCGGAAAATCAAATGGCGCCGTCAGTTGCGTGTCGATCCCGTCCCAGCCTTTTCTTCCTCCCTGGTAAAACGAAGTCACCGTCGGGTCCGGATGAAAGACTTCTCCGATCGTTGAAAGCCGCGGATAAATCCGCCGCAGCGCGGTGTGCCACTGCTCCCAGAACTCCCGCGACACATACGGGAACGTGTCAATGCGGTAGCCGTCGAGCCCCGTCATCTCCGCCCACCAGACGCTGTTCTGAGCCAGGTATTCGACCACCACCGGATTTTCCGTGTTCATGTCCGGCAAAATTCCCGCGAACCATCCCTCGGTCAAACTCCGCCGCAACTGCGGAGGGGTGTGTGGATCCACCAGCGATTCGAACGCATCGTTGGTGATTTCCTTCTTCTCCGGCAGTCCATAGAACGATCCCTTTAGCGGCGAAGCAGCCGTCAAATGGTGCTCGAGCGTTCCATGAAACCAGTCCGGCATCGGCGGGTGCGATACCCAGGGATGCCGAGGCCCGACGTGATTCGGCACCACATCAAACAAAACCTTCATGTGCTGCTTGTGCGCTGCCTGAATCAAATCCTGATAATCCGCCAGCGTGCCCAGGTGCGGATCAACAGCGTACAAATCCACTGCGCCATAACCGTGGTAATCCTGCGTGGCGCCGTTTTTCACAATCGGCGTCAACCACAGCGTCGTCGCTCCCAGATCCTTCAGATAATCCAGGTGCTTCTCGATGCCACGCAAGTCGCCTCCGTGATAGGCCCGCGGCTTGCTGCGGTCGTGCGACCCCGGAAACTCCGCCGGCTCATCGTTCAGCGGGTCGCCATTGGCAAAGCGGTCCGGCATGATCAGGTAAATCACGTCGTCGAGCGAAATCCCCTGATTTCGCACCAGCGTTTGCTGCCGCGCCGCAATCGGCAGTTCGAACGTCGTCTCCCCGTGAGCCGTGGTGACGCGGCAAACGGCGGTGCCGTTGTGCAACTCCGGCCCCAGTCTCAGCCATACGAAAAGGTAATTCCCGTCGCCGCTCGATTCCGTTCGGCTGGCCACCACGTCGCGAAGGTTGCAACTCACATGCGTTGCCCGCAAATTCTTTCCGGAAAGCAGCAGCATCACATCCGGCGTCAGGCCCACCCACCAGTTGGGCGGCTCCACTTTCATCACCGCGGGCGCGTCCGGGTTCGCGCTCCCCTGTGCCCGCAGCGAAATTCCCGTCGCCATTCCAGCGATCACGGCCAAAAAAGCTAACCCGCGCAGCCGGGCGCGCCAGGTGCCGGTCTTGTACCTGGGGTCTTCCTCACCCGGCACGAAACGCAAACCACAAATCACGGCTCTCCTCCTACTCCACGTCGCGAAAAACCAGGTGCCCAAATGCCTCCGGCACATGGAAATTCGGCGCATGTGTCAACGTCGGGTTCCACGCCGAATAAAATCTCGGCTCCGTTTTTCCCTCTACTCTGAAAAAATTTGCGCGCCAGCTTTGCTTCGCATCAAATTCCGGCGTCAGGCTCCGCATCGGCACGGCCAGTTCCGCTATCCATGTGAGCGCCGCCGGAGCCTGAATTACCCGCCGTCGCAATCCGCTCCGCATCTCCTGCCTTTCGCCATGCGCAATATTCAGATCGATCCAGAACCCATTGGGGCTGACTTCCAGTTCCTTATAAACGCGCGGATCGCTCGCGTCCGGCTGCAGAAACGCTTCCGCCACGTCTCGCTCCCACAATTCGTCGCGCCATCCATCCGCCCGCGCGTCCGGGAACACATGCAGCTCGCGATAGTGCGAGACAAACCGCAAATACAGCATCTGCTCGTTCCAAAGCAGACGCACCTCGGTCGCACGTTGCGGGTCGGCCTGCTCGCCTCGCCAGTTGCGCTCAAACCGAATCGCCGGCGCCCTCTCCCACCATTCCGCCGCAGGAAATCCATCCAGCCCAGCCGTTTCTTTTAACCGCAAGGCACACGCCGTCGGCAGTTCACCATTCATCGTCCCGATAGTGTAGTCCACCAGCCATCCCTAATTCTCCCTCTTCCCGTTGCCGGACCAGGCCGCCGCCCCGGGTTCAACCGTCTCTTCGGCCAGCAAACTCTTTGCGCAACTCGTCCCGCCGCCGCCCAAACACGGCTATCCTCGCATGCTACCATCCGCTTTGGACCCATTCCGGAAGGAGAAACTCCCGTGGAAGCACGCCGCACCACTCTGGCCGATCGCAACGTCGAGGTTCGCACCGATCCCACCCGCCGCAATCCTGCCGATTTTCAATTTGTGAGATTCCGTATCGAAGCCAGCGTCGCGCGAATGACCCTCAATCGCCCAGAGCACAATCTGCTCAACGAATTCATGCTCCGCGAATTGATTGACGGCATTGCCCACGCTGGCGAACGCCCCGACGTGAAACTTATCCTTCTCGATTCCGCCGGCAAGGTTTTCTGCGGCGGGATCGATGTCGGCGAATACACCACCGAACGCGTGTTCCAGATGCTGGACGCTTTTCACTCCGTCTTCATGGGCATTCTCGAAACCGCCAAGCCCGTCGTCTGCGTCGTCAATGGCCCCGCCATCGGTGGCGGCGCCGAACTCGCTGCTTTCGGCGACCTGGTAATTGCCACGCCAAAAGCACGGTTCGCTCAGCCCGAAATCACTTTGGGTGTCTTTCCCCCGCTCGCGTCCACCATTCTTCCGTTTCTCGTCGGCCCCAAGGTAGCACTGGAGCTGGTTCTCCTCGGCGAGCCGGTTTCCGCGGAACGCGCCCTCGACCTCGGCATCGTCAATCGCCTTGTTCCCGAAGCGCAGCTCGATGCCACAGTCAACGACCTCTGCGCGCGCATTGCCGGCCACTCCGGCCCGGTGCTCACTATGGCCAAAAAAGCGATTCTCGGTGGCATCGGTCTTTCCCTTCGCGACGGCCTGCGCAATTCCATGAACATCTTCCTCAACGAACTCTATCGCCTGGAAGATTCACAGGAAGGCCTCCGCGCCCTCAGTGAAAAGCGCAAACCCAATTGGAAAAACCGCTGACCTGGCGCAGCGTTGTTCGCAGGTTTGATTGACACTCCCTGCCGCGCCACTTAAACTGATTCGGACATTCAGCAGGCAAGGGAAGTGGGGAAGTGCCGTGTAATTCGGCCGCGGTCCCGCCACTGTGTTCGGCTTCATCGCCGAGAGCCAGGTCACCCTCCCTCGCCGCCGCGGTTGGGCCTACTTCGCGAGAGGGTACGCCTCCAGAACGCCCCGGCTTCTCGCCGGGTTTTTTGTTTTCAGGATTCTCGCATCGTTCTCATTGGGGGGAGCTTCGTGCAGCACGGTTTTGCCAATGCCACGCGCCGCGCCCGTATTTTCGGCCTCGCGCTTGTTTTGCTCGGCGCCCTGCCTCTTCGCGCCCAGTCGTCCACACCCGCGTCCCCTGCTCCAGCGCCGGTTGCCATGCGCGAAGTCGTGGACGAATTCGGCCGCACCGTCCGCGTGCCGCAAATTCCAGCGCGCATCGTTTCGCTCGCGCCCAGCTTGACCGAAACCGTCTATGCCCTCGGCGCACAGGATCGCCTGGTCGGCGATACCGACTACTGCGACTTCCCTCCGGACGCGCAAAAGAAAGCGAAAGTCGGCGGCCCGATCAATCCGAATCTGGAGGAAATCGCCGCCCTGCATCCGGATCTCGTCCTCGTCACCAAAGAGATCAACCGCCTCGATACCGTCCGCGCCCTCGACACGCTCGGCATTCCCGCCTACGCCACCGACGCGCGCAACGTCGACGAAATACTCTCCACCACCCAAAAACTTGCTGACGTCCTCGGTGTCCCCGAAAATGGCAAGTCCCTCACGTCCGATCTCCAGTCTCGCCTCGCCGAGTTGCACGCCAAGCTTGAGCCATTCCCTCCCAGCCGCGTTCTATTCATCGTCTGGACCGAGCCTCTCATTTCCGTCGGCAAAAACACGTTCATTGCCGACGCCCTGCGTAAAGCCGACGCCGCCAGCATCGTCGAGTCCACCCAGGACTGGCCGCAGATGAGCCTCGAAGAAGTCGTACGTCTTCGTCCGGAATATCTCGTCTTTGCCGAGTCGCATTCCGATGCCGGGTCCCGCGATTTTGAAGTTCTTGCGAATCGCCCGGGCTGGAACATTCTCGACGCCGTGCGCAACCACCATTTTGCGGTTATCAGCGACGCCGTCAATCGTCCCGCGCCGCGTATCGTCTCCGCCATTGAGGACCTGGCGCGCCAGCTTCATCCCGGGGCCTTCCAGGAAGCGCCCGCACCCGAAAAACCGGCAACGCCTGCACCGTCGAACCCACCCGCGGCCGCGCCAGTTCGTATGACACACAACACGCAGCCACTTTCTCTGGAGTTCGCATGCGCCCGCTGACCTTAACGCGGCTCCTTCTCCGCTGCGGCATCCTTACCGCCATCTTGTTTGCCGTCGTGATCCTTGCCTTGAAGCTCGGCGCCGTGCAGGTTTCCCTCTATGGACTGACGCGCGACCTGATCCAAGTCCTGCTGGGTCACAGTAACAATATTTCCAGCGACTACGTATTAATCGTCCTCAACATTCGCCTCCCCCGAATTCTTCTTGCCATTGTGGTTGGCGCTTCGCTCTCCGTTGCCGGCGTCAGCTTTCAGGCGTTGCTGCGAAATCCCCTTGCGGATCCCTATGTTCTGGGAATTTCGACGGGCGCGGCCGTGGGCTCGATCCTCGCACTCATTGTTGAAAATCAGCTGAACCTGCCGCCGGAATACGCGGGCTTGATCACTCCTTTCGGAGCTTTTCTTGGAGCCGCCCTCACCATTGCAGCCGTTTATATCCTTGGCCGCCGCGACGGCCAGGTGGACAGCAACACTTTGCTGCTCGGGGGAATCATCACGGCATCTTTTCTTGCGGCGATCGTCACCTTCCTGATGTCCACGCTGGCCGGAAGCAATCTTCGCGGCGCTTCCTACTGGCTGATGGGCAGCCTTTCCACTCTTCCGCCGAAGAGCCTTCTCTATCTGCTGGCGGTCGGCTTTCTGGCCGCCGCCGGCGCGATTTACACCACCGCCTCTGACCTCAACCTGCTGTTGGCCGGCGAAAAAGAAGCCATGCACCTGGGCGTGGATGTTCCTCGCGTCCGCATTGTCGTGTATCTGGCCGCGTCTATACTTACGGGGTTGGCTGTTTCCGTCAGTGGCGCGATTGGCTACGTTGGCTTGTTGGTGCCGCATGTGATGCGCCTCATCTTCGGTTCCGACCATCGCATGCTTCTCCCCGCTTCCGCACTGGGTGGCGCCATCGCGCTGGTGGTTGCGGACACGGCCGCCAGAACTCTGGTGGCGCCCTCCGAACTATCTGTCGGAGCGGTCACGGCGATGGTCGGTGCGCCCTTCTTCATCTATCTGCTTCGCCGGAGAATGGCATGAGCAGTCCGCTGCGCCATCCCCTTCCCGGAGACCCTTCGCGCGCCACCACCGACGTGCGCCTCAGCGTTGAGCAAGTGAGCTACGCGTACGCACCGAACCCTTCGCAAGCTCCGCTTTTCACCCTCGAAGCAATGAGCTTCCAGGCCAAGCCCGGCGAACTTGTCGCCATTCTCGGCCCCAACGCCAGCGGCAAATCCACGCTCCTCAAGCTGATTTCCGGCGCGCTCCAGCCGCTCTCCGGCCGCATATTTCTCAATGGCTTCGAAACGCATTCGCTTCCCGTCAAAACGCGGGCGCAACGCATCGCTCTTGTCCAGCAGGAAAGCCGCCTGCTTTTTCCCTCGCGTGCCTGGGAGTTTGTCATGCAGGGACGCCATGCCCATGGCGGCGGCCTGCGCTTCGAATCCGAGGAAGACATCCTCATCACCAACAACGCGCTCGCCCAGGTGGGCGCCACGGAACTCGCCGATCGCTGGATGGACAAAATTTCCGGCGGAGAAAAACAGCGCATCATTCTCGCTCGAGCCCTTGCGCAGCAGCCGCTCCTCCTGCTTCTCGACGAGCCGACGCTGCACCTCGATATCGGCGCTCAGGTGGATCTGCTCGAATCCCTGCGCCGCCTGGCTGCACAGAATCGCTACACCGTTGTCGTCGTCACCCACGAGCTGAATCTCACGGGTGAATACGCGGACCAGGTGGTCCTGATGCAACGGGGAAAATGCCTTCGCGTTGGTCCGCCGGCAACCGTGCTTCAGCGCGAAATTCTCGAACAGGTTTTTCAAGCGCCGCTTTCCGTGGAGATCGCTCCTTCCGGCCGGCCGCGCGTGACGCTTTTTACAAATAAATAGAAGTTTCCTTGTCCACCCCAACCCGGCGGCCTGCCTGTCGCAGACAGGTCCAACGCCGCCGACATCCTTCACTCGCAGCGGGCTCTGCCCCTCCACATCAACCGCGGACTTCGTGCTCGGGAAGACGGTGCAATACCGTCGCCGCCGCGCGACTGTAAGGCGAATGCAAGGCTCGCCCGCCACTGTGGCCGATTTCCGCTACGGGAAGGCAGCGAGTGAACTCTGTAGTGGCCGATCTTTAGATCGGCCGGGAGTAGCGGCAGGCTTCAGCCTGCCACGCCCAATCTGAGTTCCTTTTCGCCAAGCCAGGAGACCGGCGAAGTCTGCAGCCCGTGCAAGCCTCTTTGCACCGGCCAACCTTCAAGCTCCCGCGCGTGAGGGAGCGGAGGAACCATGAAAAACCTGCTCGCTATTCTCTCTTTGCTCGCCGCATTTTTTGTTCCCGCTGTCAGCTCCAAAGCCGCACCGCAATCCGAAAGCAGTAACGCGCATCTTGCCGGCACGCTCACCGATCCATCCGGCGCGCCCGTCGGCCAGGTTCAAATCACCGCGCAACTGGAATCTTCTCCGGGCGGCGAGCCATTTTCCGCAGCTTCTTCCGCGGACGGTTCCTATACCATCTCTCTGCCCCCCGGCCGCTACCGCCTGCGCTTCTCCCACGCTGCTTTCTCCGCCCGCGAAGTTGCTCTCACGCTCGCGCCGGGGGAATTCCGCGCGCTGAACGTTCATCTGGAACTGGAGCCACTCTCCTCCAGCGTCGTCGTTACCGCGCAATCCGTTCCCACAACCGTGCAGCAAACCACCGCGCCAACCGACGTCATCTCCCGCGAAACCATCGACAATCGCCAGGCCGTTTCCCTGCCGGAACTTCTGGAATTTTCACCTGGCATCGCTGTCGGCCGCACCGGCCCTTTCGGCGGCACTGCCTCTATCTTCCTTAACGGAGGCAATTCCAACTTCACCAAAGTCCTCGTCGACGGCACTCCCATCAACCCTCCAGGCAGCGCCGTGGATTTTTCCAGCGTCACCACCGAAAATATCGACAAAGTCGAAATCGTCCGCGGCGCGGAAAGTGCGATTTACGGCAGCGACGCCGTCTCCGGCGTCATCCAGCTCTTCACCCATCGCGGCGACACGCGCGTTCCTGCGTTCGACATCTATTCCGAAGGCGGGAATCTGTCTTCCGCTCGTGGTGGCGGCGATCTCAGCGGCCTTATCGGCAAATTAGATTATTCCGGCGCCGCTGCCTATTTCCAGACCGGCGGCCAGGGCCCCAACGATTACTTCGTGAATCGCACCCTCTCCGGAAATTTCGGTTACTCCTTTTCCAGCACCAACCAGCTCCACATCTCGTTGCGCAACAATACCAGCGACGCGGGCATTCCCGGCCCCACGCTCCAGGGTCCCCCGGATCTGTTCCAGGGCTACGGCCAGAAAATATTCTCCGCCAATGCCCGCTGGGAGTTCACCACCGGCTCCCACTGGCGTCACCAGCTCATCGCTACGGATTCCTACACTCGCCAGCACAGCTTCGCGAACCAGGGCGACACTTTTCCCTTCGACTCTCTCCTCACCTTCAATCGAACCGCAATCAATCCGCAATCGAGCTATGTCTCGCGCAACTTCATTGCTACCGCCGGCTATCAATACGAAGTTGAAAACGGCGGCATCAACTTTATTTCGCCCGGCCACCTGCGCCGCAACAATCAAGCCGGTTATCTCGACTTTCGCTATACGCCCATTTCCCGTCTGACGCTCGATTTCGGCGGCCGCGTCGAAGCAAACAGCAGCTTTGGCACGCGCGTCGTTCCCCGCGCCGGCGGCGTCTACGCGCTGCGTTATGGCAAAGGATTTTTCGGCGACACACGCTACCACGCCTTTTATGGCCAGGGCATCAAGGAGCCGCGTTTCGACCAGACCTTCGGCACCGACCCGTGTGTTCCGGGAAATCCCAATCTCAAACCCGAAGCCAGCAAGGGCTGGACAACCGGCTTCGATCAGAAACTCGCTTCCGACCGTTGGAAACTTTCCGCCGACTATTTCTACAGCCGCTTCTACGACATCGTCAGTTTTGCGCCTACCTCCGCCTTCTGCGGCACCTATTTCAATACCGACCTGGCCTTCGCCCGTGGCGCGAATCTCGCATCCGAAGTCCGCGTCAACAAGTGGCTCTTCGTCAACGGCAATTACACCTATGACGACACGCGGGTCCTCAAATCGGAGAATCCCTTTGCCGATCCTTCGCTCGTGCCGGGCAGCCGCCTGATCCGCCGCCCGGTTCACTCCGGCTCCTTCGGCGTCAATGTGAATTACGCGCGCGTGAATTGGAATTTCATCGGCTACTTCACTGGCGTGCGCACGGATTCCAATTTCGTGAATCCCACCCAGACCACGAATCCTGGCTACGCCCGTTTCGATATGGCAGCAAACTACAACGTAACCCGCGGCCTGTTCGTCACTGCCCGCGCCATCAATCTCTTCGGCAAGCAATACCAGGACGCCCTCGGCTATCCCGCGCTGGGCCGCTTTTACACCTTCGGCCTGCGCTACGCTTTCGCCGGGAAAAACTGATGTCCGTCTCTGAACCGATTCTCTTCTGCTGGAGCGGCGGCAAGGATAGTGCCCTCGCGCTGCACACGCTGCTCCGGCAGAACAACGCCCGCGTCGCGGCCCTTCTCACCACTGTGACCGAGGGCTACGACCGCATCAGCATCCACGGCGTTCGCCGCGAACTTCTGCAGCAACAGGCGGCGTCGCTTCGCCTGCCGCTCCACGAAGTCTTCATTCCCCCACAGTGTGTCAATTCAATTTACGAAGCACGCATGGAAGAGGGATTACTCCACTTCTTCAAGCAGGGAATTCGTCGCGTCGCGTTTGGCGACATTTTTCTCGAAGACCTCCGCCTCTATCGCGAAAAAAATCTCGCTCGCGTTGACATGCAGGCACTCTTCCCCATCTGGAAGCGCGACACCCGCGACCTCATCCGCGAATTTCACGCCGCGCGGTTCCGATCGGTTGCCGTCTGCATTGACTCCAGAGTCCTCGACCCCAGTTTCGCTGGCCGCGAACTCGACGAATCCTTCTTTGCCGATCTCCCGCCCACCGTCGATCCCTGCGGTGAAAACGGCGAATTCCACACCTTCGTCTTCGATGGCCCCATTTTCACGCGCCCTGTCTGCTTCACCCTCGGCGAACTCGTCCAGCGCGATTCCTTCGTCTTCTGCGATCTGCTGCCCGGTGGCCCATAAAGCCGTCGCCCGGCGCCATCGTACCGTGTGGCACAGCCATTCTTGGCTGTGCTCTTGGGTTGTCCTTAAGAATTCAAAAGGAGGCTTCACTCAAAATATGTTTCAGCAAAAATCGTCCACTCACGTTTTCGTGCTTCGCGCCATTCTCGCCGCCATATTGATCATCCTTGCTGCAGTGTTGCGGATTCTTCCGCATCCATGGAACTTCACCCCCATTGGCGCCATGGCCATCTTCTCCGGCGCGATGTTCCGCGATCGCCGCGCCGCTTTTCTCTTTCCTCTCGTAGCCCTTTTCGCGGGCGACCTCTTCGTTGGGATTCATCGCCTCATCCCCGTCGTCTACGCCAGCTTTCTCCTCAGCGTGCTCATTGGCACCTCGCTCGCCAATCGCCGGGGCATACTCCGCATCGGCGGCGCGGTCTTTCTTGGCGCGCTCCAATTCTTTCTCGTGACGAACTTCGCCGTCTGGCAACTATTTGGCACCTTCCCGCACACACCCGCCGGCCTCGTCACCTGCTACATCATGGGACTGCCGCTATTCGGCAACACCCTCGGTGGCGATGCCGTCTACGCCACATTTTTCTTCGGCATCTTCGCGATTACCGAACATCTCTTTCCAACTCTTTGTCTGCAAACCGATCGCTCAACTCTTAGTCCAAATCACGCGCGCCCCTAAAGCGTGTCATCCTGAGGGCATCCGGCAAGGATGCCCGAAGGACCTCAAAGTAAGCCCCCACCCCGGATCTCTGGCCCAATTCCATTCTCAGAATCCTCTCCCCGCGCATCTCCCCGCGCCCCTCTGCTATACTTTATTTCTTTCCCGATGACGAAATTCGCCACAGAATCGGCTATGTCCCCCGAACTCCTCGCCAAATACGAGCCGGTCATCGGCCTGGAAGTCCATGTCCAGCTCGCCACCAAAACCAAGATTTTCTGCGGCTGCTCCACGCGCTTTGGCGATGCGCCCAATTCCAACGTCTGCCCGGTCTGTCTCGGCCTGCCCGGCACGCTCCCGGTGCTAAACAAACGCGCCGTCGAAATGGCCATGCGCGCCGCCCTGGCCATTAACTGCACCGTGCACGAGCATTCCCGCTTCGCCCGCAAAAATTACTTCTATCCGGACCTGCCCAAGGGCTACCAGATCTCACAATTCGAACTGCCCCTGGCCACCGGCGGCTGGCTCGAAATTGAAGTCCACGGCGAAAAAAAACGCATCGGCGTCACCCGCTTGCACCTCGAGGAAGACGCAGGAAAATCCCTCCACGACGGCTTTCCGCACTCCGATGAAAAAACCTACGTCGATTTCAATCGCTGCGGCACACCGCTCAGCGAAATCGTTTCGGAGCCGGACATGCGCACGCCCGACGAGGCCTACGCCTACCTCACCACGCTCCGCCAGATCCTTCTCTACACCGGAGTCAGCGACGTCAACATGGAGGAAGGCTCGCTCCGCTGCGACGCCAACGTCAGCGTCCGCCGCCGCGGCGCCACGGAATTCGGCACCAAGGTCGAAGTAAAAAATCTCAACTCGTTCCGTTATCTCGCCAAAGCTCTCGAATACGAAATCGAGCGCCACATCGGCGTCATCGAATCCGGCGGCCGCATTTCCCAGGAGACCCGCCTCTGGAATCAGGCCGCGAACCGCACCGATTCGATGCGCTCCAAGGAAAAGGCCCACGACTATCGCTATTTCCCGGAGCCTGATCTCCTGCCCATCCACGTCAGCCAGGCCTGGCGCGACGAAGTTCTCCGCTCGCTGCCGGAACTTCCCGCCGCCAAGCGCACCCGCTTCGTCACCGCCTACGGCATTACGCCTTACGACGCCGAAGTCCTGACTGGCTCGCAGGAGCTCGCCGGCTATTTCGAATCCGTCGTGAAAGCCGGCGCCCCCGGTAAAGCCGCCGCCAACTGGATGCAGACCGAACTCCTCCGCCGCCTAAACGATTCCGGCAAGGAAATCGCAGCAAGCCCGGTCAAACCCGCCGCGCTTGGTGAACTCGTCGCTCTTGTGGATTCCGGCAAAATCACCGGTGCGGTCGGCAAGAAAGTTTTTGCCACCATGTTCGAGACCGGCCGCTCCGCCGCGGAAATCGTCGCCGCCGAAGGACTCGGCGCGCAAGTCACAGACGACGCTATCGAAAAAGCCGCCCGCGAAGTCATCGAGAAAAATCCCGACAACCTCGCCAAGTTCAAATCCGGCAACGAAGGCGTCTTCAAGTTTTTCGTCGGCCAGGTAATGAAGGCCACCAAAGGCCAGGCCAATCCCCAGGCGGTCAACGACATTGTCCGCCGCCTGCTGTCATAGCTTTTGTAGCGGCCGCTTCTTGCCCTGAAGCTTGCTGAAGGGTCCGCGGTGGGCCGCTTTTCGGCCGTATGTTCAGGAGAACCAGTTCATGCTCAAAATCGGCGACAAAGCTCCCGAATTCACACTCGCTTCCGACGGCGGCAAACAGCTCTCGTTGAAGGATTTCAAAGGCCGCCGCGTGCTGCTCTTCTTTTTTCCAAAAGCGAATACTCCCGGTTGAACGGTTGAAGCGTCCGAGTTTCGCGACGCAAAAAAGAAGTTCGACGGGCTTAGTGTCTCCATTCTCGGAGCCAGTGCCGACCCCGTGAAGGCCCTGCAGAACTTCAGCGACAAGTACAAACTCAATTTCCCGCTGCTCAGCGATCCCACGCACAAAATGATCGAATCCTACGGCGCATGGCGCGGCAAGAAATTCATGGGCCGAATATTCAAAGGAATCATTCGCAGCAGTTTTCTGATTGGCGTCGACGGCAAAATCGAACAAATCTGGGACCCCGTCCGCGCCAAAGGCCACGCCGCCGAAGTCCTCGCCGCCGAAGTCCTCGCCCGCTTGACCGAATAAGCGAAGCTCTCTTTATTCTTCTATGTAGCGCTGGCCTTTTAAGCCAGCCTCTTTCCCACGCACCTAAACCTCCACCCGCAACTCTTCTCCCGCCGGCTCAATCAGCATATTGTCGATCAAGCGCGTCTTCCCCAAGTAAACGGCAAGCACCGCGTAGCTCCGTCGCGTCACCCGCACCACCGGTTCAAACGTCTCCGCGTCCACAATCTCCGCATAATCCACTCGCGCCCGCGGCTCGCTGCTCAGCGCATTGGTCATCGCTCGTTGCAGCTCCAGCGAATCCCGCACGCCCGCCGCGATCTCGCTTTCCGCCGCGCGCAGCGCCCGGTACAGCACCGTCGCCGCCTTGCGATGCTCCCCCTGCAAATACGCATTCCGCGAACTCATCGCCAGCCCATCCGCCTCGCGCACAATCGGGCACACCACAATCTCCGTATCCAGATTCAGATCGCGCACCATCTGCTGCACAATTCGCACCTGCTGCGCATCTTTTCGCCCGAAGTACGCAAAGTGCGGCTGCACGATCTCAAATAATTTCAGCACCACGGTAGACACGCCGCGAAAATGCCCCGCGCGCGACTTGCCCTCCATCCGGTCGCTCAAGCCTTCCACATTTACATACGTCGAAAACCCCGCCGGATATATCTCCGCCGCCTCCGGCAGAAACAGTCCGTCCACTCTTGCAGCGGTCAGCTTTTCCACGTCCGTTTCCAACGGCCGCGGATACCGAGACAAATCCTCATTCGCCGCAAATTGTTTTGGATTCAAAAAAATTGAGGCGTACACCGGCGAACATTCGCGCTTTGCCCGCTCCACCAGCGCCAGGTGCCCCGCGTGCAGCGCACCCATCGTCGGCACCAGCCCGATGATCCGCTGCTCCTGCCGCGCCGCCCGCGCCCGTTCTTTCATCCAGGCAACCGTCCGGATCGTCTCCATCCGCGCTAAGCGCCCGCCGCCGTGGCGCGTTCCCGGTAAAAGTGCATCAAGTCCGTCAGCACCGGCTGCGCTCCCAGTTGGCGCAAAAGCGTCGTCACCTGGCCCCGGTGATAGGTTCCGTGATTTACCACATGTTGCATCGATTGCCAAAGCGGATTGCTGTAAACGCCGAATTTGAGTGTCTTGTACTCCAGGACTCGATTTAGATCTTCTTGCGTCAAGGCGCCGACAAATTTATGCAGCCGAGCCTCAAGTTCCGCCCACTTTTCGCGCAGACTTGCAACATCCTGAAATTCCGCCCCGTCCGGAAGCGACGCTGGCGACCGCCCCTGGAAGCGTTCCAGCCAAATCCATTCCGCTCCATAGATATGAGCGGTGGTGTCCCGCAGCGAGCCGAAGCTCGACCCCATCGGCCGCAAAAACTCTTCCGGCTTGACTGCGGCAACTGCCCCCAACATCCTTCGGTTGGCCCAGGCGTTGAATTCGTACAGCACAAGCATTTCGTTCGGCGTCACGCAGCGCCTCCTTTATGCAAATCACTCTTATTAGAAGTCGTCTGCCAAATAAGTTCCAGGGGGTCGGAGCTTTAGCTCCGACATGTGGAGTCCGAAATAAACCGGGCTTTAGCCCCTGAGGACACTCCTTCCTCAGAAGAATTCACACTTATCAGAAATGACCCACTCAGCGCGCGATACGAATTGGTTTTCCGCTCTTGATCGCGCTCGGCGCGTGATACGACTCCGCGTC
>DASYXF010000024.1:0-23943 GCA_035935335.1 Candidatus Acidiferrum sp. | reverse complement strand
GCGATCAGCTTGTCCGCGTACTCGATGGCCTTCGGATAATTCTTCTGGGTGAAATAGTTGTTGTAGTAGAGCGGGTAGATGTAGTTCAGCAGCGCGGAATTCGGATACTTGGCTGTGAAGTCGTCGAGCAGCTTGATCTGTGCGGCAGGATTCTTTTCCGCGGCGGCAGCCTGGTAGGAATTGTACTCCGCCATCGTGTAGGGCTGCTGTTTAGCTCCGCCCGCGGCTGCGGCGTCCTGGGCCGCGCCGGATGGAATATAGCTTAGGCTCAGCGCCGCAAGAAGCAGAAGGCTTGCCATCCAACGAATTGCTCTCATTCCTGATCTCCTCACTCCATACATGAAAGTAAAATTGCGTAAAATCGCCAGAGGCCATGCCGCTGACGGAACTGCTGCCATTCCCTGCGGACCAGAAGTGCTCTATCGGAAACGTTGGAATTATAGGTGCAGCCACTCTCCAACCGCAAGCCGGGATCTGAATTTCAATACCCGGAGAGCTGGGGTCTTGCGCGGAGTAGACCTGAAACCATGTCCTCGGGGGTTCTCCGAGGCATTCTCATTGGGGTGGCATCCTAACGAGATAAGATGAGTTTCGCACAAAAAGAGTGGCTTCGGCGAGGAGGAATACAAATGAGCAACATAAGCGCGGCAAATAGTGTAAATCGGTTAGGAAAACCTTTGCACGGCGGCGTAGCCCTGATCACCGGTGGCAGCCGCGGCATTGGCAAAGCGATCGCCGGACGATTGGCCGCACTGGGAGCCGCTGTTGGCATCTGCGGCAGAGATGAAGAAAAATTAATCCTGGCGTCACGCGAATTGGAGGCGGCTGGCGCAAGGGTTCTGGCGCACCGCGCGGACGTAACGAAGGAAGAGGAAATTCGCGAATTCGTCGACGCGGCGGCAAGTCGACTCGGGGAAATAACGATTCTTGTCAACAACGCGGGAACCGGCGGCGGAGGCTTCGGGGCCGTTCAGGAAAAGAGCGAAACCGAATGGGACCAGGTAATGAACACCAATATGAAGAGCGTGTTTCTTGTCTCCCGCGCGGTGATTCCGGGAATGATCCGGCGCCGCCGAGGAGACATCATCAACATCAGTTCTCTCGCTGGAAAAAACACCTTCGCCGGCGGCGGAATTTATTGCGCGTCGAAATGGGGATTGCAAGGTCTTTCCGGCTGCATGGCCGAAGACCTGCGCGCGCATGGCATCCGCGTCAGTGTCATCTGTCCGGGAAGCGTCGCAACCGATTTCACCGGCCGCGGACCCAAGGACCCAGGCAAAGTGCTGACGGCGGACGACGTGGCCCATGCCGTAGCCATGGTAGCCACCCAGGGCCCGCAAAGCTTCATCAGCGAAGTACATGTGCGGCCGGTGGTCAAGCCTTAGCCCAGCCAACTTACCGTCTCGCGGTATTGTAGGGTCGGGGCTTGCCCCCACTCTTAGGTATTCCCCGTCTCCCGCAGTTGAAGCGGCCGCCGTCTGCGGCGGGCGCCTTTCGTTCCGGCGGATCCCCGCGGATGAACCGTATTTCGGGGCCCACATTTTCCTCTTGACAATAGTCGTTTAGACAACTATAATCGCCGCATGAATTCACGAACCAAGCCCCCCGCCCCCCTCGAAGACCAGACCTTCGTCGCTCTCCTCAAGGCCGCCGATTCCCTGGCCTCCCAGGGCGATCAACTCATGAAATCCAACGGGCTCACCTCCGCCCAGTACAACGTTCTCCGCATTCTTCGCGGCGCCGGCCCTGACGGTCTCCCCTGCAACGCTATCGGCGAACGCATGATTTCCCGCGACCCGGACATGACCCGCCTGCTCGACCGCATGGAGAAGCGCGAACTGATCACCCGCGAGCGCCAGCAGCAGGACCGCCGCGTCGTCAAGGCGCGAATCACCTCCGAGGGCCTCAAGCTGCTGAAAAAAATGGACACCCCCATCCGCGAACTCCACAAAAGGCAGTTCGCCCACATGAGTTCCGCGCACCTGAAAACTTTGCTGGACCTTCTTACCGAGCTGGCGGCGCACGCACCGGAATAGATGTTTGCGCATCCAATAGGAAAAATTTCGACGCAAGGGAAACCGGCAAGTGAACGAAAAAGGAGAAACAACAATGAACGGGCCATTTTCAAAAGCAGCAATCCTGGCGGGGCTGGCGGCGGCACTCGCGCTGCCCGCAAGCGCCGGGACGACGACCTACCAGATCGATCCGCGGCACTCCAGCGCAGGATTCGGCGTGACTCACCTGATGATTTCGACCGTACGCGGCGAATTTCACGGCGTCACCGGAACCGTGGTCGTCGATGACAGCGACGTTTCCAAATCCAACGTGAACGTCACCATTGACGCCACCACCGTGGACACCCGCGAACCGGATCGCGACAAGCATCTGAAGAGCGAAGCCTTCTTCGACGTCGCCAAGTATCCGGCCATCACTTTTCAATCCACCAAGGTCGAACGCAACAACGACGGCAGCCTGAAAGTCACTGGCGACCTGACCATCCGCGGGGTCACCAAAACGGCGGTGCTGACCGCAACTCTTCCCAAAGCACCCATCAAGGATCCCTGGGGCCTGCAGCGCACCGCCATATCCGCTTCGACCAAGATCAACCGCCAGGACTTCGGCGTCGCCTGGAACCAGAAGCTAGACAGCGGCGGCGTAGTCGTAGGCGATGATGTGAACATCACCCTCGACGTCGAAATGATTGTTCCCCCGCAGTCGAAGTAACGGGCGGATTCGTCATCTGCAATTCTTCGGGAAATCACGGGCGGCCGATTTGCCGCCCGCTGGTTCCTGCGGACAAATTTGAGCGAAACTGAGGTACGCAAAATGCATAAGCCGGCTGCCACGCATCACCCAGTCCACGAATTGATCCAACAACGCTGGAGTCCTCGGGCCTTTTCCGCCCAGCCTGTCCCACCGGACATCTTGCGCAGCTTGTTCGAGGCAGCGCGCTGGGCGCCCTCCAGCAACAATGAGCAACCCTGGGCGTTTCTGGTCACCACCGCCGACGACAAGGAAAATCACGAGAAAATGGTGAGCACGCTGGTGGAGTTCAACCAGGCCTGGGCGAAACACGCTCCGGTCCTGGCGATCGCTGTCTCGGAAATGGCCTTCGCCAAAACCGGCAAACCCAACCGCAACGCCTTTTACGATACCGGCGCGGCCGTGGCCGATCTTTCCCTCGAAGCTACCTCTCGAGGCCTCTTCGTGCATCAAATGGCAGGGTTCGATCCGCACAAAGCCATCGAACTATTTGAGATTCCCAGCGGATGGGAGCCCATCGCGGCCTTCACCCTCGGCTATCCCGGCGATCCTGATTCTTTGCCGGATGCGCTCCGCCAGCGCGAGCTTGCGCCGCGCGAACGGAAACCGCTGAATGCATTCGTCATGGGCGGGCACTGGGGAAAGGCGGCTTCCTTCCTCCAGAAGTAACCCGCTTTTGTTAGAATTTTATAGAAGGAACATCCTGGCATGCACAGCACGCTCGAATTCCTGGTGAGCCACGGTTATCTTGTGCTTCTGGTCTGGGTGTTTCTGGAGCAGGCCGGCCTTCCCCTTCCTTCCATTCCGTTGCTCCTGGCCGCCGGGGCGCTCGGCGGAATGCATCGGCTGAATTTTGGCCTTGCGCTGCTGCTCTGCATGTTGGCCGCGGTTTCCGCAGACACAATCTGGTACCAGCTCGGGAAGCGGAAGGGCATCCGAATTCTCCACTGGCTTTGCCGGATTTCGCTGGAACCGGATTCCTGTGTGCGCCGTACCGAAGGCCTCTTTGAAAAGCAGGGCGCAAAATCGCTGCTCGTGGCAAAGTTTCTTCCCGGCCTGAACACCGTGGCCACCCCGCTCGCGGGTATTTTCCACATGAAATTCCGCAGGTTCCTCGCGTTCGACGCGTTGGGCGCGATTTTCTGGGCCGGAACCTACATGGGCCTCGGCTACATCTTCAGCGGCCAGATCGAACTCATCGCGATGAAGGCCCAGCAACTGGGCGGCGGCTTGATGGTGCTGCTGGGCGCGGCACTAGCCTTCTACATCAGCTACAAATTCGTGGCGCGCCAGAAATTCCTGCGCGAATTGAGAATCATGCGCATTCGTCCGGAAGAGTTGAAAGAGAAACTCGATGCGGGGGAAATTCTTACGATCGTGGACCTTCGGCATTCGGTGGATTTCGAAGCGGACCCGGAAACGATTCCCGGCGCTTTTCGCATGGACGCCAGCGAGCTCCAACAAACCGATGATCGGCTGCCCCGCGACCGCGAGGTCATCCTCTACTGTACTTGACCGAACGAAGCCACCAGCGCCCGTGTGGCGTTGCTACTGAGGAACAAAGGCGTGCGGCATATCCGGCCACTGCTGGGTGGACTCGACGCCTGGCGTGAACTTGGTTATCCCTTGCAGGTTATATCGGTCAGCGCGGAAAACGAACCCATCACCAAAGCCTGAAACAATCTATTGAGTGCGGCGGCAAAGCTGCCGCTTTTACGCCATAAGGAAACAGCGCCAGATTCCGATTCACGCTGAGATGGCAATTTTGGAGATTGCAAAAAAAGAGGGCCGGGCCCTTCGATGCTCAGTGTAAACAAGCCCGGCCCCTACAAAAAATGCAGACGTACAGCTAGACTACAAGCGCGGCAGAACAATCCCACCCTGCGCCTGATACTTCCCTTTCTTGTCTTTGTAGCTGACTTCGCAATCTTCGTCGCTTTCAAAAAACAACACCTGGCACAATCCCTCGTTTGCATAAATGCGCGCGGGCAGCGGCGTGGTGTTGCTGATTTCGAGCGTCACAAATCCTTCCCACTCCGGCTCAAACGGCGTCACGTTCACGATGATCCCGCAGCGCGCGTAGGTGGACTTCCCCAGGCAAATCGTCAGCACGTTCCGCGGAATGCGAAAGTACTCAATCGAACGCGCCAGCGCGAACGAGTTCGGCGGCACGATGCAAACGTCGCCCTTGAATTCCACCAGCGATCGCGGATCAAAATTCTTCGGATCCACGATGGTGGAATTCACGTTGGTGAAAATGCGGAATTCGTCGGCCACCCGGATGTCGTATCCATAGGAAGATACGCCGTAGCTGATCACTCCTTCCCGAACCTGCCGGTCGGTGAACGGTTCGATCATCTTGTGCTCCAGCGCCATGCGGCGGATCCAACGGTCTGGCTTTACGGACATCCAATCCTCCTGACAGAATGCTTAGAAAGTAGGCTCGCAAAAGGTTAAAGTGTAGATGAGGCGGAACTTCTTGACAACCCGGGCCTTAGCCTCTAGCATCGGGCAACGTAGAGCGGGAGGACGGTGTGATTAAGCTGGACATTGTGAATGCCGTCGTAGGCAAGACCAACATCAGCCGCACAAAAGCGGAGCAAGCCGTGGAGACGGTCTTTGAGTCTCTGAAGAACGCCATGGGGCGCGGGCAGCGCATCGAGCTGCGCAAGTTCGGCGTATTCAGCGTGAAGCCGCGGAAGACCGGCATCGGGCGCAATCCCCGCACCGGCGAAGAAGTCAGCATCCCTCCGGGAAAAGCGGTGCGCTTCAAGCCCGGCAAAGAATTGCAGGGCCTCGAAGACACCGCCGCCAGCCAAGCCAAATAATTCATTGTGACCCCACCGGAATCAGAACGGAGCGCTCCCTCATTTCTGGAAGTGCCTGCGTGGCAGGGCCGTCCTCCGCAAGGAAGGTATTTCGCCGCGGACCAGCCGCATCCGTCCGCGCGCTCGCTGGTGCTGTCTTCGGGGTTGTTCGTTTTGACGTTGGTCACTTCCCTGATTGCGGGGACGCACTTTGCCGCTGCTTATGCGCACAATCAGGCCGCTTCGCTGGATGCATTCATTCAGACCTTCCGACTGGTGTATCGCAATCCGCCGGCGTTGCTGGCGGGATTGCCGTTCGCGTTGACGTTACTGGGAATTCTGCTGGCGCATGAACTGGGGCATTACTTCGCGTGCCGCCACCACCACATTCGCGCCAGCTATCCATATTTCATTCCCGCGCCCACGTTGATCGGCACGTTTGGAGCATTCATCCTGATTCGTTCGCCAATTCGCTCCATGCGCGCGCTGTTCGACGTCGGCGCCTCCGGGCCGCTCGTCGGATTTCTGGTGGCGCTTCCCGCGATGGCCTACGGCGTCGTACACGCAAAAGTGATTCCAGCGCTGGCCGCCGACAACAACGCGGACCTTGTTTTCGGGGTGCCGCTCATTCTGCGCATCGTGACCGCGACGTTCCAGCCAAACGCCCACGCCACGGATCTTCTGTTGCATCCTGTGGGACGCGCTGCCTGGGTGGGCATGTTTGCCACGGCGCTGAATCTCCTGCCGGTTGGGCAACTCGATGGCGGGCACATCGTTCGCTCCGTCAGCCCGCAACTTCACCGCTGGATTTCGCTTTCGCTGCCCATCGCACTCGTGCCGCTCGGCTATTTTCAATGGCAGGGCTGGTGGATCTGGGCGCTGATTCTTTTCGGCCTGCAGTTCGTTCGCATGGCGCCGATTTATGATCCGACGCCGCTCGACCCCAACCGGCGATTCGCGGCGGTGGTGTCGTTCGCCGTGTTCATTCTCTGCTTCATGCCCTATCCCGTCGAAAGATTGCTAGAGTAGCGGGAGATGCCCACTACAGCCAAAAAAGAGTTGACCCGCAGCTTGCGGGAGCGAGATTTGCTTTTTCTGTTTGTCGGCTCGGTGATCGGCTCCGGAATTTTTCTCACGCCTGGATTGATTCAACGGCAAGTCGGCGGCTCGGTCGGATGGTCGCTGCTGGTGTGGCTCTTCGGCGGCGTGCTCTCGCTCCTCGGCGCGTTGACCTACGCTGAATTGGCCGCCGCGAATCCCGAGGCTGGCGGACTCTACTGCTACATCCGCGACGGCTTCGGCCGCCTGCCCGCGTTCTTGTATGGTTGGTGTCTGTTTCTGGTGATTGCCAGCGCCACCATTGCGGCGCTGGCGCACGCGTTCGCCACGTACCTGCAGGAAATCGTCCCGCTGTCACCATTGGCTGCATCGCAGGTAACCCTCCTCATGATCGCCGCGGTTACCCTGGTAAATGTTTGGGGCACGCGAAAAAGCTCCGACCTGCAGAACGTTACTACCATTATCAAGGTGGGGCTTATCGTCGTTCTTGGCAGCGTGCTGCTGGCGCTCGGCTTTTCGAAAGGCACGCACATCGCCGAGATTCCCGCTGCGTTTGGAACTTCGCAAAGCGGTTACGCGCTCTTCTCTGGCATCGGCTTTGCTATGATCACCGTGCTCTGGGCGTATGAAGGCTGGCAGTTTGGCACCTACAGCGCAGGCGAAGTGCTGGAACCCCAGCGATGTTTTCCGCGAGCTTTTCTTCTCGGCGCTCTGATCTTGATCGGGCTGTATCTTTTCGCCGTAGTGGCTTATCTGGTGGCCCTTGGGCCTGCGCAAGCTGCGGCGAGCGACGCAATTGCCGCCACGGCGGCGCGCGCCGTTCTTGGCCCCTGGGCCGGAAAACTCGTTGCCTCGATGATTCTGATTTCCACTTTCAGCTCCACTAACAGTGTGATGCTCACCGCTCCTCGCGTCTTTTTCGCCATGGCCAACGACAACCTGTTTTTCAAAAAGCTCGGGGAGGTGCATCCGCGGTTCGGAACACCCGCTGTGGCAGTCCTTGCCTTGGGCGCGTGGTCCTGCGTGCTGGCTTCGGCCGCAGGATTCGCAAAACTGGCGGGTGGCGTGGTGTTTATAGGCTGGATTTTCTACGGACTCGGGGCCGCAAGTATTTTTCCAATTCGCCGGGCGAACGCTGGAAAAACAATTCCCTATCGCGTCCCGGGGTATCCCTTCACACCGCTTCTCTTCGTATTCGCCGCGCTCGCCATTGTGGGGAATGCCATCTACGCAGCGGTGAAAGACCCGCACGAGTTCACGTATCTCCTCGTCGCGATCGCCTTGATGCTCCTTGGCCTTCCCGGCTATTTCTTCTGGAGTCGCCGAAAAGCTCGCTGACTCATCAAGACGAGCTGTGGCCGGCACACTTCAGCACACCGAGGTATGCGCTCCACGGACCAACTGCCTCGCGGTACTGGTGGGCCATAATTCTTGAGAGTTGATGGAGATGGGTTAAGTCGTGCGCAGCCCAAGTTGCCAGCAACTGGGACAGCGTGACAACGCCCAGCGAAGGATGCTGCCCGCGCCGCTTGAGGTCTTCCGTCTGCAAATTCAGCGTGCGCAAATCGTTCAAATTCTCCGCGCGGACGCGCGCAAATTCATCGAGCAGTTGCCCGAGCGATTTGCCCTGGCTCTCTTTTACCTGTCCCAGCCGATCAAATTTCTCAAACGCCCGAGTCTCACCGAACTCAAGGATCATTTTCACCCGAGGCATCCAATCGGTGCGTTCGGCGTAGACGAGGTGGCCGACGATGTCATAGGCGCTCCACGTCTCGCCCCCTTCATTCTGAAGTGTCAACGAGTCCGGCAACTCGCGCAAAAACGCGTTGAGAGTGGCGGGGGCGCGAGCCAGAAGTGCCATTGTCTGTTGTAGCGGTTGTTCCATGGTGGGCCTCAGTCTGCAATAGGTGATTCTTCCGGATCTTTGGATTGTACCGGCGGCATAGGCTATCCGTCGCCAGCCTCCGATGCGAAATCGACCGCCATTTTGGCATGCGATAAAAGGGAGTCGCGACGAAGCTACAACAACGAGAGTGGATCCATGTCCACCAGGATGGCGGTTTGCGGGATGTCGTTCGCGTCGCAGAAAGCCAGAGCGCCGCTGAGCAGCTTGGTGATGACCGAGCGTTTTGGCGATTTGAGCAGAAACTGAAAGCGATGCTCTTTCTTGAGGCGCGCAAGCGGCGCGGAGGCTGGGCCGAGGATGCGGATGCCCTTTCCGTCCGATGGCGAAAAATATTCCGAAAGCCGCCGCGACCAGCGAATCGCGTTTTCCAGATTCGTGTCGCGCACAATCACGTTGGCCAGGGAAGTGAACGGCGGATACGCCATCATGCGGCGGAAATGCAGTTCGCGCTCGTAAAACGAAAGATAGTCCTGCCGCACCGCGTCTTGAATCGCGTAGTGCTCCGGGTAATACGTCTGGATGAGCACTCGTCCCGGAAGCTCACCGCGCCCGGCACGCCCGGCGACTTGCGTAAGAAGCTGAAATGTACGCTCCGCGGCCCGGAAGTCGGGAAGCGTCAGCGAAGAATCCGCGGAAATGACGCCGACCAGCGTGACGCGATGGAAGTCGTGCCCTTTCGCCAGCATTTGCGTTCCAACCAGAATATCCAGCGCGCCGCCGGCAAACGCTCCCAGCGTTTCCTGGTATTGCCGCTTCGTGCGCACGGCGTCGCGGTCCAGCCGCGCGATTCGCGCGCCGGGAAATTCCTTGCGCAGGCGTTCTTCCAGGTGCTCCGATCCTTCGCCAAAAAAATAGACATACTTCGAATCGCACTTCGGGCAGGCCTTCGGCACCGCCTGGACAAATCCGCAATAGTGGCACTCCAGCCGGTTGCGGCTCTTGTGGTGCGTCATCGAAATGCTGCAGTTGGCGCACTGCACGGAGGCGCCGCAACTCCGGCAGATCACCGACCACGAATAGCCGCGGCGATTGATCAGAATCAGCGCCTGAGTGTTGAACGAAAGACATTCCGTGATGCCGTCGCGCAGGATTTTCGAAATGGGGCTGGTCTGGTGTGTCTGCTGAAATTCCGCGCGCAAATCAACGATTTCCACTGCTGCGAGCGAACGATTTTCCACGCGCGAGGCCATGGTCAGCAATTCGTACTTGCCGCTGGTTGCGTTGTGATATGTCTCCAATGCCGGAGTCGCCGAGCCAAGCAGCGCAACGGCATTTTCCAGCCTTGCGCGGACAATGGCGACGTCGCGGCCGTGATAACGCGGCGTCTCCTCCTGCTTGAAACTGTTCTCCTGCTCCTCGTCCACAATCACCAGGCCGAGATTTTCCAGCGGCGCGAACACCGCCGACCGCGTGCCAACCACCACGCGCGCCTGGCCATTGCGAACCCGCCACCATTCTCTGGCACGCTCCACGTCACTCAAAGCCGAATGCAGCACGGCAACGCCCTCAAATTGCGCGCCGAACCACGCCCGGCACTGGCGGCCGATCCACAACGTCAGCGCGATTTCCGGAACCAGCACAATTGCGGATTTTCCGCGCGCCAGCGCTTCCTGCACGCTGCGCAGGTACACTTCGGTTTTCCCGCTGCCGGTCACACCATGAATCAACTGCGTGCCGAACTCCCCCAGTTCGAACCGCGCCCGAATCGCTCCGAATACCCGCTCCTGCGACTCGTTCAGCGAGTGCGCCGGCGGAGAGTAGCCCACGTCGAACGGGTCTTCGGCGGGGTCAATCGATTCCTCCCAGCTTTCCAGCAACCCATCGCGGAGCATTCGTTCGACGAAGGCGCGAGAAACACCCGCAAGTTTCAGCAGTTGCGGCAACGGCAGCGGCCCGCGTTCAGTTTCCAGCAGTGCACGGATGCGCATTTCTTTTTCGGCAAGCGGTTTTCCAGTTGCGCCTTCCATTCCCTTCCATGCGATCACTTTGTGGACTTTGCGCTTGCGCCCTTGCACCGTCTCCTGGATCTGCACGTAGCCGCGCCTCTGCAGTCTTTGCAAAGCTTCCAGTTCGATCCCGAGCTTCGAATACGAAGTAAATTGGAGAACCCCTTTCTTCTCGAGGAGCTTCTGCAGAAATTCCGCATGGCTGCCCGGCAGCTCAGTGAGAAATTTTCCCTGCTGCAGATCGGTCGCGAGCACCTTACCGGCGTCGGTCAGCGCTATCTGCCGCCGCGCGGTGAGCTCCGTAACCGGCGGCAGCATGGCGCGAAACACTTCGCCGATCGGCGCCAGATAGTAGCCGGCAATCCAGTGGGCCAGTTCGATGAGTTTTGGCGTCAGCGCCGGAATCAGGTCCAGAACTTTCGCGACCTCGCGGATTTTCGTTTCCCCCGGCGGCGTCTCCGCAAATGCCACCACCACGCCGACCAGAGATTTCTTGCGAAAAGGCACCAGCACACGCGAACCTACCTGCACCTGTGCCCGCAACACTCCGGGGACGGAGTATGTGAACGTGTTGCGCAAAGGAACCGGAAGCGCGACGTTGCAGAAGGAAGCGGACATGCCGTGTGTAGTGTAGCAGCACGGCGAGGCGCGCAAAAATTGGCAGGCTTGTGAATGAAACGAAGAGCACGGCCAGGAATGGCTGTGCCACAATGCACTGCTCGCGTTAGCGGCTGATCAGAATGATTCCGGCGAAAATCGCGGCGATGCCGAGCCACTGGGACGCCGTAACCTTTTCGCGCAATAACAACGCAGCTAAAGCGACGGTTACGGCCCCGTAGAGGGATGCGAGCACACTTACCACCGACGTTTGTTCCTGCGCCATCCCATAGTTATTAAAAACGTAGGCGCAAGTGTCGAGAATGCCCACGCCGAGAAGCATCGGCATGTCGCGCCGCGGGGGGAGCGCCCGCGATTGTCCCGCCAACAGCATCACCAGCGCCGTGGTCAGAGCGCTCGTCAGTCGAATAATCCAAACCGAAGGCGCGCTCCCAATCAGCGGCACCACTCGCAATCCAAGCAGCCAGAACATCACCCCGAAGCAAACCGCGGAGAAGATCGCCCAACCCACTCCAAGGCGTTTTTTGGCCAGCCGGGTCGGTTTATCAATCGGATTCGCGTCGTCCGGCGCCTGCTCGCCATGCGCCACCACAACCACTCCCGCAATCGTCAGCGCCAGACCGGCCAGGCGCAACGGGGTAAGCCGCTCTCCGGTCAGGGCGGAAAGCACCATCGTAAGCACCGGATAGCTGGCCGAAATCGGCGCGACGATCGATAACTTTCCAATTTCAAACGAGCGATAGAGCGCCAGCGTCGAGAAAGTGTTCAGCACGCCGGCCAAAATGCCCCAGGCCCACGGTTGCCAGCCCGAGCCGTCGAAGAGATGTCCCCAACCCCCGAGACGCGGCATCGCCAGTGTCACCAAGAAGAATCCGCAGGTCTGCATGTACAGCATTGTGCGGAAAGCACCGATCCGGCGCGTGGCATATCGCGCGAAGAGATCCGCGGATCCCCAAGACAGTGCGGTAGCCAGGCCAAGAAGAATTCCCATAACAGATTTTCAGGACTTGGATTTCTTGGGCAGCTGCAGGCCGAGTTCCACCATGACTTTCTGCAGGTCTTTCCACACGTCGGCCTTCGCGGGCGGATTTCGAAGCAGGTACGCGGGATGATACGTGGCCATCAGCTTGTGCCCGCGCCAGTCCAGCCATTCGCCGCGAAATTGCGAGATGCCGCGCGTGGTGTTGAGAATGGTTTTGGCGGCTGTGGCGCCAAGGCACACGATCACTTTGGGATGAATGGAGTCGATCTGGCGCATCAGAAACGGCGAGCACGCCGCGACCTCGTCCGGTTCCGGCGCGCGATTTTCCGGCGGCCTGCATTTCACCACGTTGCAAATGTAGACGTCTTTGCGCTGCAGGCCCATCGCCTCAATCATCTGCGTCAGCAGTTTTCCGGCGCGCCCGACAAACGGCAAGCCCTGCGCATCTTCATCCGCGCCGGGGCCCTCGCCTACGAAGACCAGCTGCGCTTTCGGATTCCCATCACCGAATACAATTTTGTTGCGGCCCTTGTGCAGCTTGCAGCGCGTGCATTCGCCCAGGTCTTCACGAATCTTCAGCAGCGTGTCGTCTTTCACCTTGTCCACGGCTTCGAAAAGTGACGGCCCGGTGGGCGGCACAACCAGGGGAGGAATCACGGGCGCAGGCGTAACTCTCGCGGGCGCGGGCTTCGGCGTGGGCTTGGGCAAAACGGTCTCCTCAAAAACAGCTGTAGGCGAAGGCGTGGAAGAAACCGCTTCCATAGCCGCAAAGTTCGCGCCGCCCCGGCCGCGGTCCGTGTAGAACAAACGGATGCCCAGATCCTCGTAGTAGCGGAGGCGGTCTTCGATTTTTTGTTGCAACGATGCGGGGAAACGTTCGGGCATGGTCTCTTCAGTCGCCGGCGCGGTGGGAAGCCGGCTTGCTGCGCAATTCGCCGCGCAGCCGCAATACTTCATCCAGAATCCGCTGCGCCACTTCCGCCTTCGTCATCCGTGGCAGCGGCAGATCGCGCGCGTCACGGGAAAAGATCGTGACAATATTCGTATCCACGTCGAACCCAGCGCCTTCGGCAGTCACATCATTGGCCACGATCATATCCGCATTCTTCTGCGTCAATTTTTTCCGGGCATTTTCGGCGACGTGCTCCGTTTCCGCGGCGAAGCCTACCACCAGACGGTCGCCCTTTTCTTTGGCAACGGTGGCAAGAATATCGGGATTCGGCTCCAGGTGAATGGTCAGCTGCTCTTTCGTCCGCTTGATCTTCGCTGTTGCGGGATTTGCGGGACGATAATCCGCCACCGCCGCCGCAAAAATCGCAATTGAAGACGCCGAAAATCGAGCCTGCACCGCCCGCAGCATCTCTTCCGCGGTGCGAACGTCAACGCGCTCCACGCCCTCCGGAGTCTCCAACGCCGTCGGCCCGCTGATCAAAATCACCCTTGCCCCGCGCCGTGCCGCCGCTTCCGCGACCGCGTATCCCATCTTGCCGGAAGAACGATTGGCAATGAATCGAACAGGATCAAGGTCTTCACAAGTTGGCCCGGCCGTGACCAGCACCGTCTGCCCCGCCAGATCCTGCTGCGCCTCCACAACTTCGCGCACCGCTTTCAGAATCTCTTCCTGGCCCGCCAGCCGCCCCGGACCCGTCATCCCGCAAGCGAGATATCCCTCGCCCGGCTCCACGATCCGCACGCCGCGCTTTCGCAGCGTCGCCAGGTTTTCTTGCGTAGCCGGATGCTGCCACATATTCACGTTCATGGCCGGTGCCAGCACAACCGGCGCGGTCGAGGCCAGATAAAGTGTAGAGAGAAAATCGTCCGCCAACCCGCGCGCAAACTTCGCCAGCGAATCCGCCGTCGCCGGAGCCACCAGCAACAGGTCCGTCCGCTGCGCCACAGCAATGTGTTCTATGGCGGATTCCAGATTCGCGTCGCCGGATTCCCCACCGCTGAATAAATCGGTTATCACTTTTTGGCCGCTAAGCGCGGCGAAGGTAAGCGGCGTGATGAACTCGCGCGCAGCCCGCGTCATCACCACCTGGACGGTATGCCCCTCGGTCTGCAGCCTTCGAACGAGTTCCGCGGACTTGTACGCCGCAACTCCGCCGGTAACGCCGAGGGTAATGCGCATGGAGACCTCGCGGGCGCGCTATTTGCGCCGCTTCGCGTTCTCCCTTTCCTCTTCACTGGGGAACGCCTCAGTGAAATCGTATTCGATCAATCCGTGGTTCACTTCGTCACACGCAATTCGCGTGGCCTTTTGCGTACGCGGGTTCTCCAGCATCGGCGGCGCCCCGGCCATGATCTGACGGGCGCGGCGTGCTGCTAGCACAACATACGCAAACTGGCTTTCGGGAGCTTTGGTTTGCACGGTCATGAGTGTCTTACCCTCCAAATGATCCCAGAACTTTCTTCACCACTTCGCGGCGCCGCAGGCTCGAGCAGCGCAGCGCCGTCACAATGGCCTGTGCTTCGCGTCCCGCGCGTTCCACGTCGTCGTTCACCACACAAAAATCGTAAAACTTTTCCGCCAACTCGATCTCGCCCTTGGCCTTCGCCAGACGCCGCGCAATTTCTTCGTCCGCGTCCATTCCGCGGCTGCGCAGCCTCCGCTCCAGCTCCTGACGCGAGGGAGGAAGTATAAAGATTGCCACCGACTCAGGCAACTTTTGCTTCACCTGCGCGGCGCCCTGGACGTCGATCTCCAGGACCAGGTCGATTCCTTTGCTGCGGGATTCTTCGAGCCACTTCTTGGGCGTGCCGTAGGAGTGCTTGCCGAAGACGCGTGCGTACTCGAGAAACTCGCCCCGGGCGACCATGGCGTCGAACTGTTCCGACGTGACGAAATCATAGCATTTTCCGCTGGCCTCAGTCGCTCTACGTGGCCTGGTGGTACATGACACGGAGGGCATCGTACCCGGCAACTCCAGAACTCTCTGCACCAGCGTGGATTTGCCGGAGCCTGAAGGCCCGGAAAAGATCAGAACCAGCGGATCCACTTTCGTCGTCTCGCTCATTCGATGTTCTGGACCTGCTCGCGCAATTTTTCAATCTCCGACTTGATCTCCAGCGAGAGCCCGGTGATGGCCAGCGCTTCGCTCTCCACGCCCGGCGTTTTCGAAAGCATGGTGTTGGCTTCGCGGTGCATTTCCTGCAGCAGAAAATCCAGCTTTTTGCCCAGCTCTCCCGCGCCGTCGAGGAGTTTTGTGAATTGCTGCAGGTGGCTGCGCAGCCGGTCCAGTTCTTCGCTGATGTCGCTGCGCTCCGCCAGCAGGGCCGCTTCCTGCGCCAAACGCCCGGAATCCACTTGTGCTCCGTTCAGCAGATCCTTCAGCCGCGATTCCAGCCGCCGCGCAAAAGCGGGCCGCAGCGTTTCCATCAACACTCGTACTTGATCCGTCTGTTCCGAAATGCGCACCAGCCGCGCCCGCAGCTCTTCGGTCAAGTGGCGCCCTTCTGTACGGCGCATCTCGTCCATCTTCGATACCGCGTCGGCCAGCATGGATTCCAGCACTTTACCCAGCGCTTCCTGCTCTTCCTCCAAATCCGGCAGAGCCGGAGCCAGCCCACCAATCACGCCGGGCAAGCGCAGCAACGAGACGAGATCCAGCTCGGCCTTCGCTCCAGTCTGTTGTCGCAATTCATCCGCGGCTCGAAGATACGCTTGCAGCAGTTCGCGATTCACGTGCACTGGTGCCGCTTCGCCGGGTTCGACGTTGATGTGAATATCAATGTGCCCGCGGTGAATCCGGTTCTTCACCGCCTGGCGCAAGCGCAACTCGTACGGCTCCAGCGAATCCGGCATGCGCAGCTTGATGTCCAGAAAGCGGTGGTTCACGCTTTTCACGCTGATACGGATCGCCCAGCCGTCGTGTTCGCCGCGCACCATCGCGTAGCCCGTCATGGAGCGGCATTCGAGTTTTGCGGGGACTTCGTGTCGAGGTTCGGTTCCGGTCTTTGGGGTCATTTGGGATTGCCTGATTTCATGGGTTCGGTGGAGGCCGCGCCCGCCGGGGTGACTGCATCCTGATCGGCGAACTGCAAATCGTGCAGCCGCGCGTAGCTTCCGCCCCGGGCCAGCAGTTCCGCGTGGGTACCGCTCTCGCGAATCTGCCCGTCCTCCAGCACTAGAATTTTATCGGCTTTCCGGATAGTTCCCAAGCGGTGCGCGATCACAAACGTGGTGCGCCCGATCATCAAGTTGGCGAGAGCCTTCTGCACGTAGAGTTCGGATTCCGAATCGAGTTCGGAAGTCGCTTCGTCCAGGATAAGGATCGGCGAGTCTTTCAGGATGGCGCGGGCAATCGCAATCCGTTGCCGCTGGCCGCCGCTCAACCGCGTGCCGCGTTCGCCGATCAGGGTTTCGTAGCCCTGCGGCAATTCCTGGATAAAATCGTGCGCCAGCGCTGCTTGGGCCGCTTGCACGACGCGTTCGCGGCTGACGTTGCTTTGACCATAGCAGATGTTGTTCCACACCGTGTCGTGGAAAAGAATGTTTTCCTGCGCGACCATGGCGATCTGTCCGCGCAGGGAGCTCAGCTTCACGCTGCGGATATCCCGGCCATCCACCCGAATCGACCCGGAAGTCACTTCGTAGAAGCGCGGAATCAAATTCACCAGCGTGGTTTTTCCCGCGCCGCTGGAGCCGACGAACGCCACCAACTCTCCTTTGCGGGCCGTGAAGCGGATGTCGCGAAGGATAGGCGCTCGGTCATAAGAAAAACTAACGTTCTCGAATTCGATTTCGCGGGAGAAGGGCGGCAGTTCTCGCGCGTCAGCCGCGTCGCGCTCCTCTTCCTTCATGTCAAGATACGCAAAAACCTGAGTGGTAGCGCCCTGGGCTTGCTGAAGCTGCTGGTAAACGGCGCCCATGCGCTTCACGGGTTCGTACGACTTAAGCAGCGCATATAGAAAAGTGAAGAACAAGCCGATGGTCAACTGTTCATGGCGGATTTTGTCGCGGGCATAGAGCAGGAGCAGTGAGATGACCACCGGCAGCAGCAAGTCCATCAGCGGCGAGCTGGCCACCTGTGCGCGAATCCAGCGCATCGTTTCGCGCAGCAACCGCTTTGCCGCGGCGCGAAACTTGCCGATTTCGAAATCTTCCATCCCAAACGCCTTCACCACGCGGTTGCCGGCAACGGTTTCCTGCAGTATCTGATTCAGCTCGCCCAGCTTGTTCTGGCTGCTTTCCACGGAATGCCGGATTTTCCGCCCCAGCCTGCCGATCGGCCATGCGATCAGCGGCAGAAAAATGGCACAGCCCAGAGTCATTCTCCAGTCCACATAGAGGAGCACAAAGAGGAAAGCGAAGAAGGAAAATGTCTGGCGAAACACTTCGGCGAGATATTCGGAAAGCGCCGGGCGCGCGCGTTCCACATCGTTGATCACCGCGGACATCACCCGCCCGGCCGGCTGTTGCTGGAAGAAGCCGATCGGCTGGCGAATGATTTTGGCGTACACCTCATTCCGAAAATCAGTCAGCGCGCGCAGGCCCGCAAACTGCACCAGCGTGCTGCCGCCAAACTCCGCCAGCGACTTGACCACGAACACCACCAGCAGCGAAATGGAAACGACTGCCCAGACGTTATGGATGCTATGCGGAAAAATGTGGTTCAAATAAAATGTCGGCCCGTGGGGAATGCTGAACAGGACCACGTTCGAATCCGGCGCCGCGGGGTTCAGCACACGGTCAAGGATCGGCCTGATCATCAAGCCAATAACTCCCTCCGCCAGGCCCACAACCATCAGCAGCGCGACGCCTAGGCCCATCGAAAAGCGATAAGGCGCGGCATAGCTCGACAGCCGTTTCAGTTGTGGTGACAGAAAGGAACCCACTCCCCTGCTCCTCGCGAATGTACGGAACACCCATTAGGTACGCTATGCGGCAGTACGCAGTGTGTCAAGTTTTGGAGGGAAGTTGGTTTGATAGCGCTAGTTTTCGACTAGCTGACGTTCGGTAGCCTTCCGTAAGGTGGACTCTGTTAGAGATGCCTGGGTAACCCGCCCGTATGCTGCTAACGCAGTTTACTTTCCTCGCAAGATGCCGTCCAAGAGTGAGTCTGGCGTTCGATGGGGTTGAAATGGAAGTATTCGCAAGTCTTCGCGTCTACCTGTTTTGACCATTCTGGAGGATGACCATCTATCGGACAAACGTTTTTGTGCCCCGTTTCCTTCTCACAGCCTCCTGCAAAAATCAGGCAAAGAAACAAGGCAAGTCGGATGATTGTCATGCGGGCCTCCAGGCCAGGGCAAGCAGCTACTTATCAATGTCGCGGTGGGTGACGCGCGTGGCGAACTTGTGCTTCTCGAGGGCTTTCTTCAGCCATTCGGCCATCATCACGGAGCGGTGCTTTCCGCCTGTGCAGCCGAAGGCGATGGTCAGGTAGCTTTTTCCCTCTTCGATGTAGTGCGGAATCAGGTAGGTGAGCAGGCTCTGCATGCGGCGCAGAAATTCTCCGGTCTGCGGAAACGACTGGATGTAGCGCCGCACCTTCGGGTCCTTGCCCGTGAATGGGCGCAGCTTGGGAACAAAATGGGGGTTGGGCAGAAAGCGCACGTCAAACATCAGGTCGGCGTCCGTGGGCACTCCATACTTGTAGCCGAAGCTCACCAGCGAAACCAGCAGCGGCCGCTTGCTTTCTGAGCGGAAGCGCTCGCTCACGAAATGCCGCAGCTCATGCACATTGAACTGCGAAGTATCGATGACCACGTCGGCGAGCTTGCGGATCGGTTCCATCAGTGCGCGCTCATGCTCCAGGCTTTCGCGAACGGAAAAATCACGGCCCAGCGGATGCGGACGGCGCGTCTCGCTGTACCGCCGAAGCAGCGCGTCTTCCTGCGCTTCGATATAAACCAGGATGACGGGATGCTCCTGCCGCAAATGCCGCAGCAATCCCGGCAGCTTCTCCAGCTGCATCCCCTCGCGCGCATCCACCAGCAGCGCGGCACGAGCGAAATCGCCCTCGCCCGCCGCATGCAACTCCGCAAAAATGGGAATCAAGCCGACCGGCAGATTGTCCACGCAGTAGTAGCCCATGTCCTCAAACGCGCGAAGGACTGTGCTTTTCCCGGAGCCCGAAAGCCCGGTGAGAATGACAAGCTGGCGGCCTGCGGCCTGGCGGGGGTGTGATTTGCGTGCGGAGCGCTTCACGATGGCAAAGGCCTAGCCTTTGACCCGGCGCTGGTGGGTGCTGGGAATGCGCATATCCTCGCGGTATTTGGCAACCGTGCGCCGCGTCACCTGGATGCCGGTTTCTTCCAGCTTCTTCGCGATCTGGTCATCGGTCAGCGGCTTCGTCGGCGTCTCTTCGTCGATCATTTTCTTTACCAGCCGCTTCAACGTCAGCAAAGACATCCCGCCGCCCTCCGGCCCGTTCACCGCTTCGCTGAAAAACGAACGCAGCTCGATCACGCCCTGCGGCGTGTGCGCGTATTTGTTGGCCACGGCGCGGCTGACCGTCGAAGGATGCACGCCGACTTCCTCGGCGACCTCCTTGATCATCATCGGCTTCAGCTCGTCCTGCCCCTTATCTAGAAATTCCGGCTGCCGCGCAATGATGGATTGGCACACGCGCAGAATCGTGTGTTTCCGCTGCTCGATATTCTTCATCAGCTGAATCGCCGCGGTGAAGCGTTCTTTCACGTAATTGCGCACTTCCTTGTCGGCAGCGTCGCGCACCAGCAGCCTGCGGTAAGTCGGGCTCAGGCGAAGCTGCGGCATGTCGTCTTCGTTCAAAAAAACCTGCCACGCATCATCCACCTTGCGGAAATAGACATCCGGTTCAACGAGGCGGGGTTCCGTCTTGTTGTAACGCAGCCCAGGCCGCGGATCGAGCTTCTTAATCGTGTCAATCGCGTGCTTCACGATGTCCGTCGGGCGGTTCAGCGCGCGCGCAATCTCTTTCAATTGGTTCGATTGCACCTGCTTCAAATATTCGGAAACAATCTGCTGCGCCAAAGTATTCGTCGGATCAAACGCTTTCAGTTGCAGCAGCAGGCATTCACGCAAATCGCGCGCGCCGACGCCGATCGGATCAAAATCCTGCACTACCGCGATGGCGTCCTCAATGTCGTCCTGCGAATATTTTCCGTCCTGCGCCAATTCCTCGTTCGAAGCAGTCAGATACCCGTTCTCATCGAGGTTCCCGATGATGTTTTCCACGACCTCAATAACCGCATCGGAGCAAATCGAAACGCTAAGTTGCCAGGTAAGGTGATCGGTGAGCCCCGCGGGAGAGGAGAGAAACTTTTCGAACGACGGCCGCTCGCTGACTTCGCGTTCCTGCGATTGCCCGCCATCGCCGCCTGTATCCAGGTACTGGTTAAAGAAACTCCCCACATCAAACTCGTCAAACGGATTCGCTTCCGGTTTCTCCGGAACTTTTTCGGTTTCCGCTTTCAGGAAAGTTTCATCGCTGTAGTTGTCGCTGACCGTGGGTTCTTCGGAAAGCTCTTCCAAAACCGGGTTCGCGATCATCTCCTGGTTGATCATCTCGCGGAGTTCCAGGCGATTCAGCGCCAGCACGCTGACCATCTGCACAAGGCCGGGCGTCAGAATCTGCTTCTGCGTCACCTTAAGGTTAAGTTTGAGTCCTTGCCAGGCCATGGTCGTTTACGTGCTCTGTCCTTAGCTTAATCCTAATTCAGGCGGAAGTTGTCGCCGAGGTAGACACGGCGCACTTCCGGATCGCTGCTCAACTCCTGCGGCGTGCCCTTCTTCATGATTTTCCCATGATTCACGATGTAGGCGCGGTCCGTTACGGTGAGAGTTTCCCGGACGTTATGATCGGTGATGAGGATGCCAATTCCCGAGCGGCTTAATTCCCGGATCAGGTCCTGTAAGTCCTTCACCGTCAACGGGTCAATGCCCGAAAAGGGTTCGTCCAGCAGGATAAAAGAAGGCTGCAGGGTAAGCGACCGGGCAATTTCCAAGCGCCGCCGCTCTCCTCCGGAAAGCATATACGCCTTGCTGTGCCGAACGGTTTCGAGGCCCATTTGTGCCAACAGCTCTTCCAGGCGGTCGCGCTGTTGCTCGGGAGTCAGAGGTAACGTTTCCAAAATCGCGAGCAAGTTGTCTTCCGTTGTCAGTTGCCGGAAGACGGAGGGTTCCTGCGGCAGGTAGCTGATGCCGCTGCGCGCGCGCTGAAACATCGGCAGGTCGGTGATTTCTTCCTCGTTCAATAACACCCGGCCGGAGTCTGGCCGCGCCAGTCCCACGATCATGTAAAAGGTGGTCGTCTTGCCCGCGCCATTTGGCCCCAACAGGCCAACTACTTCGCCTTGAGCAATTTCCAGTTCTACGTTGTCAACGACTTTGCGTCCCCGGTAGGACTTGCTTAGGTCGACGCCATGGAGTGTGGGCATTCCGCATCACGTGGCCTGCTTGCCGGCAGGCAGGGATCGCAGGGCGGTCCCTCTATCTTTGAACTCGGTGCTTGGTCAGAGTACGCAAGCCATTTCCCGAATCCACGACGATGGTATCATCCGCTCTATAGAAGGTCAATTCACGGCCGGTTGTAGTACCTTCGACGGGATCAAAAAGTGTTGGCGTTCCGCCGGACAGCACGTATTTTTCTTCCGCGGCGGTGTAGAGGCCGCGCTCCGCGGTGCCCCGCCGGTCGCCTTGCTCCACTACCACGCCGCCCGTCCCCACCGCCCGGCTGATCTGCGAGGTTCCCCCGTTGCCCTGCTTGTCCGCCCCGGCCCGTGCGAAGAAGAGTTCCAACTGCGGCGCCCGCATTTTCTGGTCGGCCGATTGCACGTAGACATCTTTTTCCAGGTGCGCTCGGTTCTCCGCATCCCAGTACGTAAGCAATCCGGAAGAAACGTGCCACACCGGCGCCGAACTGGGGCTTGCACCTGGCTGGGGCGCCTGCGGAAACACCGCTCGCACATTTCCGGTGGCATTCAGGATGCGCGTCGGCCGCAGCAACTCGATCGTTTCCGCTTCCAGCACAGAAGCCCCCTGCCACAATCGCGCGTGCCCCGTGTAAACCGCTCGCCCCGTCTTCGAATTCGCGCGCATGCGGTCGGCCGATAGATTTGCCGGCGCGGAACTCATCTGCAAGGACGAGCCCTTCGAAGCGAAGTCGGTCGATCGCACTGGTCCTTCCGCTTCGATATCGCCGGTTGACTGGAAGAAAGTGATCTTCGGCGCGTGCGTTTCGCTACCCGCGTCGCGCACCATCGCCTGCCCGGTCAGCACAGTAGTCTGCGCCGCACGCGCGAAGACCGCCTGCTGGGCTTCGGCGTTGCGATCCGCTTCCTGCAGCCGCACATTTCCCCGCAGTGTGATTTGCGACCAGTCGCCGCCCGACGAAAGCTGAGCCACACCCGTTGCCGAGTTCGCAGTTTGCACCGGCCGCCCCGGAATTTCGCGCTGCGATTGCACCGCGCCGGTTGCGTTCAAAAGCTGCGGCTTCCCCTGCGCGCTGAAGTCCAGCGCCAGCTTGTCCGCAGCCAGCTTCGAACGCACCGCTGCCGCATCCAGCCATTCCATCGTCCCGCGCTCCAAAGTTTCCGCGTGCTGCACGCGATTCGCCTCCCTCGCTTTGCCGCCGGCGAACGTCAATTGCACTGCATTGCTCGTCAAGCTTCGCGTCATCCCTGACTTCGGGTCGTGCCCGTTCACCCGAACGTTTCCTCGCAACGTAAGCAGCTTGGCCTGGTTCAGTCCCGGCCACATTTCCATCTCGCCGCTCTCCGCCTCCAGATTGCCGCTCGGCGAACTTCCCTGCACTCTTCCCGTAGCTTCGATGCGGCTCGTCCATCCTTGCGGCGATAGATGCGCGGTCAGCTTTTCCGCCCGCAGCGTCGCATCCCCCTTCGCTCCGTGGTTTTTCACTTCGGGTTGCTGGTTCAGCAAGCCTGGCGCCCCAATCAACGTCTGCGCCCGGAATTCCGCATCCAGCAAAAGCGTAAATTGCCCGGCCGTGACCTGCTGGCCCGCGCTCGTCGCCGTCGCGGGTCCCAGCAGTTGAACCGTGTGCCCAATCTTGTCAATTTCCATGCTGCTGCCGCTCATTTCCACGGGTTGCGTCACCGTGCCTGCTTTTTTTGCCGGAGAGCTGGCCCCCGGCTGCATCTGGATGTGCACGTCGCGGATCAACCGCATCTGGCCTTGTTCCGATTGATAGACCGCGCCAATCCCATCGCCGTTGCCATTCGGGAAGGAAAACTTCACTGGTTGCACCGTTTGCGCCCGCCCGGTCGCGCGTTCGAACGTCACTCCGCTGGTATCAATGTGAATGATGTTTGGCCTGCTGCCCGGATTCACCGGGCGCGCGGCATCCTCCGCACTTTGCAGCTCGAATTGCACTTTCCCGTCGCACTGGATGCTGCCGTCCGTTTTCGCGTACCGGCAGCTCTGCGTGTGGATCACGTCGTGGCGATCCCCATTCTTCCCGAACACCTTTATCTTCACGTCTTCCAGCACGCTGATGTCCTGCCCGCGCAGATCCGTCGACTTGGACGCCTCCAGGTCGAAAATCGTCCGGTCGCCCTCCACTTTTTTGAAATGCAGAGTAGTGAACTGTTTCTCTTCGTTTTGCGGAAGGGGCGCCGGAGCATTCTGCTTTTCGCGGTGCGCTACCCACAGGCGCTGCACGTAAATCCCGCCGGTGATCCCGGCCAGCGCGAACGCCAGCAGGGCGGACCACCGGGCGTATCGGGCCGCGTCGCGTCGATTCATATTTTCAGTTAATCAGAATTTCCGAGGAGTGTATAGACGCCGCGAGGAACGCGGAAAATTCAGCCCGCGGCTTCGCCGGCAACGGATCCTTCAATCGGCAGAATCCCCATGTTCGCAGCCGCCACCCGGTCGCGGTCCGTGTTTTTCACCAGGTACATGGCCTCGTCCGC
>DASYXF010000023.1:0-18575 GCA_035935335.1 Candidatus Acidiferrum sp. | reverse complement strand
GAGCACTGGAGCTACTTCGTAATCACCGTGGCATCCACATTCATGCCCGGGCGCAGCACCGCCACGTCCGGCGGAATGGGATCAAGAACAATCTTTACCGGGATGCGCTGAACCACCTTGACGAAATTTCCGGTGGCGTTTTCCGGCGGCAGCAGGCTGACGACGGCGCCGGTGGCTCCGGCGATCGAATCCACGTGGCCGGGGAAAGTCTTGCCGTAAGTATCGACCTCAACGTAAGCCTTCTGGCCCGGGCGCATTTTGCGGAGTTGCGTCTCCTTGAAATTGGCGGTGACCCAAACGTCTTGCAGCGGCACGATCACCATCAAGCCCTGGCCTTGCTGGACGATTTGGCCGTCCTCCACTTGCTTGTGCGTCACCACTCCATCAATGGGCGCGACCACGTTGCAGTAACTCAGGTTCAATTGCGCGGCTTCGACCTGCGCGCGGGCTTGCTCGACTTTGGCGAGTTTGGCCTGGGCATCGGCGGAGCGCATGGCCACCCGCTTGACGTCGGCGTGCGCGCTGGCCACTCCAGCCTGGGCTTGCAGTACGCGGGCCTTGGCGGCGTCCAGCTGCGCACGGCTGATTTCCACGTTGCGCTGGGCTTGCACAAGCTTTTGCTGATCTGCGGTCAGCGCGCTGGCAGTGGCGTCGGCGTTGGCTTTTGCGGCGTCGTATTGTTGCTTGGAGATTTCACCCTTCTCCATTAGCGGCAAATAGCGGGCCAGGTCGGCTTGGGCAAGCTGCGCATTCGCGCGGCTCTTTTCGATATTGGCCTGCGCGTAGGCGAGGTCGGCGGTTTGCGATTGCTCATAAGTGGCCTCGGCGCGCATCAGGTCGGCTTGGGCCATGGCGAGTTGCGCGTTGGCGCTGGAAGTACCGCTGGCGGTGTCTTCGCTGGTGCGCGGAACGTCCACGCCCGCAGAGCGCGCTTCACCTTCGGCAAGCGCGAGGGCGCCTTTGGCCTGGTCGAGCGCGGCTTGGTAATCCGCGGGGTCCAGTTGAACGAGAACCTGACCGGCCTTCACTTGCTGGTTGTCTCTCACCTGAACTTTGGCTACGCGGCCGTATATTTTTGCGGCGGTGGGCGTGATGTGGCCGTCCACCTGGGCATCATCGGTGCTTTCGCGGTTATGAAAGTAAAGGAAGAGGCCAAGCGTAGCGGCCAGTAGCGCGACGCCGCCAACGGTCAGGCGAAGGCGCAGCTTGGAACTGATTAAGGTGTCAGGCCCGAGATCAAGCTTCTGGGTCTCCGTCTCCGGGTGGGGCACCTTCACGTTTACTGCGTTTTCCAGGCCTACATCGATCTCAACACTCATGGGTCCTCACTTCGCGTAAGTTTTTTCCATCTGGCCAACGGCGCGCGCGAAGTCGGCACGGGCCTGGTTGAAACGGTAGAGCGCCGCGATCTGGTTATCGTTGGCGCGGGAAAGCGAGTCCTGGGCGGAGATGACTTCAATGTTGTTTGCGACGCCGGCTTTGAAGCGGTCGCGGGCCTGGTCGACTTCGTCTTTGGCGAGCTGCACGCCGAGGTTGGCGACCTGCACTTCGTTGCGGGCGGATTGCAGATTCAGCAGCGCGGTCTTTACATCGAGAGCGATCTGGTTGCGCAGATCGGCTTTTTGCTGATCGATTTTCTGGAGCTCGAGATCCGCCTTGACGATTTCGGCGCGAATGCGGCCGCCGGTGAAGAGCGGCATATTCACGGAAGCCTGATATTGATAGGTTGGAATGCCGGTGCTGGAACTGTTGCCGAGATACGCCCAGTTGCCGTCGAAACGAAGCGAAGGCAGCCGCTGGTATTGCGAAGCTTGTTTTTCAAGCTTCGCGGACTTTTGTTGGGCTTCGATGGCTTTCCATTCCTGGCGCGAGGAAAGGGCTTCCTCGATGCTGGCTTCCACGTCGGGCTGCGGCGTATCGAAGAAACCGAGCGAATCGGCCAGTTCGATTTTCTGGCGCGGGTCAAGATTCAGGAGCTTGCTAAGTCCGAAGAGCGAGGCTTCGCGGTCGTTTTCCGCCTCGATGAGGCGCTGTTTTTCGTTTTGCAGTTCGACGTTGGCGCGCAGAGTGTCAATGCCTGTGCCTACGCCTTCTTTTTGCAGGTCGGCGGCCTGGTCGTAGAGAGCCTGTGCGAGTTCGACGCGCGAGCGGGAAGCTTCGACGTTAGCAACGGCACGCAGCGTTCCGATATATTGCGAAACAACGAGAAGGATCACTTGTTCGCGGGTGGAAAGGCTGTCGGCTCTGCCGGCGTTCACGTTGCTTTGCGCCGCCCGATAGCGCTTCCAGAGGGAGAAATCGAAAATGGAACTGCCGAAAGAAGGCCCGGCGGAGAAGATCTGGTAGGGACCGATATGGCCCGGAAATGGGAAGCCCGGAGGAAGCTGGCCGCCGAATTGAGCCTTGACGTTTTCGCGGTTCGCGGAATCGGCAACTTGCAAATTGGCTTGCGGCAGGAGATCGGCGCGGGTGATGTTTTTATCCTGAATACTTTCCGCCGCGTTGAGCACCGCGATCTGCTGTGTCGGATTTTGCTTGATGGCCAGCGCGACGGATTGCTCCAGAGTCAGTTTGAGGGTGTCGGTTGGCGCGTTGGCCGGCAACGCGGAGCTTTTCGTCTGCGCCCCGGCAAAGGAGGGGAGCAGAAGCAGGCTGAAGAAGATAACGTAGAAAATGAATGGCGAACCCTTGCTTGGATCGTTGTCTTTCGGATCCTTTGGTCCGCGCGTTTCGGTCTTGCGGCCCGGCCCAACGATCTCCGTAACTACAGCTTGATTCAGGCATCCCTCCGCAAGCAGTTCCGCGCCCAGGCGATACATCTCTTTCAGAAGGGCCTTGCCGGCATTGTCAATGAAGCTGACTCCACAGAGGTTGACGCAGAATTTTGGCCGTGGAGTGGCGGTGGAAAGCTCGCGCCAGCACTGCTCCAGGGTGGCCACACGCGGCCCGGAGAGGGAGCCTTCGACGCTGAGGAAGAGTTTCCCCCGCTTACTCTCGGTAGTGATTCTTAACATGTGGATTGTTCTCGCTTGTGTGAAGGTGCAACGAGGTGGCCAATTAACATTTAATTCTATTAACAATTAAACGTCTATGTTACTTAAACTTACAAAGAGTTATGACCTTCAGACAAAACATCAATCGGCACATAATGGCCATATGCCCATATAATAGCATATTTTAATAGACCATATATGGTCATACTGACTAGCTGGGAAGCCTAGGGAAGGAGCTCTCACTCTACTCTAGTGGCGGACGGCTATCCCTTGCATTTCGAAATGGCCACCGCGAAGGAGGGAGCCTGCGCCGATAAAGGCACGCGCAGGAAAATCCTTGGAGAATTGGGTGCGGTAGGCAGCGTTGAACTTGTCGTAGAGCGAGAGGTCGGTGCAGAAGACCTGCACGAACACCAGGTCGTCCATGGTCATCCCGGAGGCGTTGAGGGTCGCCTTGTAGTTGTCGAAGAGGTTTTTGATTTCGTCTTCGATTTTTTCCGGTGCCTTTCCGGTTTTGGGATCTAAGCCGATACTTCCAGCAAGGTAGAGCGTGTCGCCGGCGAGAATGGCGTTGCTGAAGGGGGCCTGGACCGGTTTGTCCGGCAAGTTGATTGCGCGCCGCTTGGATTGCGCTTCTCCCTGAGAGAACGCGCCGCGCACGGTGAAGACGGCGGAGAGGCCGAGGGCAACCACTAAAATCCACACACGACGGTTCATGGAAAGCTCCTGATCAGGCAGATTTGCAACCGGCGGCGAGTGTAAATCGGGGATGGCGTCGCGGCAAGGAAAAAGAGGCGCCGATGAGATCGAACAAAACTGTGCGCAGACATTTGATAGAATGCCCGCGCACAGGGAGAAGAAAATGAAAATACGACTGACTTGCTGGATGGGAATCGCATCGATTCTGCTGGCAATAGGAATACCTACAGCGGCCCAGGACGACCTCGATCAACGGATCGACAGGAATATCAACGATTGGGTGGGAACCTACAAGCATTTGCACGAGCATCCTGAGCTTTCGACGGAGGAAAAAGAGACATCCGCGCTGGTCGCGGGGCAATTGAAAAAGATGGGTTATGAGGTGACCGACCACTTTGGCAAATATGATTCGGGGATGGCCGCGTATGGCGTCGTGGCGGTGTTGCGGAATGGGACGGGGCCGACGGTTTATGTGCGAACTGATATGGACGCGCTGCCAGTGACGGAAAACACGGGATTGCCGTACGCAAGCAAGGTGCGGGAGAAACGGCCGAACGGTGAAGTGGGTGTGATGCATGCCTGCGGCCACGATTTGCACATGACCGTGTTCCTGGGCACTGCGAAGATGATGGCGGAAACGAAGGACAAGTGGAGTGGAACGCTGGTGATGATCGGACAGCCCGCCGAAGAGACCGTCGGTGGCGCGGCGGCAATGCTTCACGCGGGACTATTCACCAAATTTCCCAAGCCGGATTATGTGGTGGCGCTGCACGACACATCCTATCTGCCTGCGGGAACGGTCGCATGGCACGCGGGGACAATGCTGGCCGGGGCGGACTCCGTGGACATCACGGTTCGGGGGTATGGGGGGCATGGGGCAGCGCCGTATGTTACGAAGGACCCGATTGTAGTTGCCTCCGAACTTGTGGTGGCTTTGCAGACGATCGTCAGCCGGGAGTCGGATCCGTTGGTGCCGACGGTGGTCACCGTAGGATCGTTCCATGCAGGGACGAAGCACAACATTATTCCGGATGAGGCTCACCTGCAGTTGACGGTGCGGACGATGACGCCGGCACAGCGTGAAAAAGTGTTGGCGGCGATCAAGCGAATTACCAACGGGATTGCCGAGGCGGCGGGAATTCCGGCGGAACGCGCACCGATCATTGAAATCGCGAAAGACAACGTGCCGGCGACGATCAACGATCCGGCGCTGACGCAGCGGGTCGCCGCGGCCCTGGAAAAATCGCTGGGCAATGAGAATGTGTGGCCCGGCCAACCCATTATGGCCAGCGAAGATTTCAGTTTGTACGCGCTGGAGGACCCGAAGCCCCCGATCACGATGTTCTGGCTGGGGGCAACCGATCCCGCAAAGTGGAAAGAGGCGCAGGAGAAGGGGACGCGGCTGCCGGGGCCGCACTCGAGCGAGTTTGCGCCTTTGCCGGAGCCGGCGATCCGCACGGGGGTGAAGGCGATGACGGGTGCAGCGACGGAACTGCTGCACAAGTGATTCCGGAACGTAGAAAGAACGGATCTAACACAGAGTTCGCAGAGAAGAAAACCTGTTTAGGGCTTAGGTGAATCCACGGAAGCAGGCGAAGTTGCAGGCACAGGCATTTTTTCAGAATCCGCCGGTTGCTTGGTCTCCGGCTTCGAGACTTCCTTAATGATTTCCGTGGTGCGTTTCTGGCTGATCTGGCAGCCGGCATCGTAGATGCGGCACTGGGCCAGCGTGAATTTGCAGCCGCACGTGCAGGACTCGGCGTTGAATTTGTGCAAGGCGACGTCGCGCTGCACGGGCGAAAGTTTGGACATATCCACGCCGGGAAGAATCCTGGCGCGGTCGGCGTGCTTCAGAAAAATGTCGCCTTCATCCTGAAAAGTTTCCACCTTGGCGGCAACCGGGAGGCCGAGCAAAGCGCGCACCTCGGTTTCATAGAGAGCCGGATCGAAGAGGCCGACGTGTTTCTGGACCACGCGGCCGTCCGGGTTGATGACAAACACGGTGGGCAGCGCGGCAATACCCCCGTAAGCGAATCGGGTTTCCTGATCCGCAAGCGCGACAGGATAATTCATTCCTTCGGATGCGATCACTTTGCGGATTTCGTTTTCGTCGTCGTCCACCACCAGACCGATGATCTGCAGGCGTTCCTTGTAACGGTTCTGCAGGGCAATCAACTCCGGAATTTCCGCGCGGCACGGGCCGCACCAGGTGGCCCAGAAATTCAGGAGAATCACTTTGCCGCGGGACGCCTCAAGACTCAGGTCCTTGCCGCCGAAATCTTTCAGCTTGAAATCAGGAGCGGGGTCGGGGTCGCGAACAAACCGGATGATGGGCAATTGAGCAAACACGGAAACAGCGAAAGGAAAGAGGGTTAGCACGGCGAAGAGGCCGGCGAGCACACGAGAGAGCTGCAGGTTACGAGTTGGAAGCCGCTTCATCATCTATCTTCAGGAAAACATAGTCCACGGGCTAATCCAAGTGGACGTTTCGCGTCAGACCGGGCGTTTGATACCCAGCTTGCGGATGCGGGCTTGCAGGGTGGTGCGCTTCAGGCCCAATAAGGTCGCCGCGCCCCGCGGACCGGCGATGCGCCAGTTGGTTTGACGCAGCGCGCGAAGAATGTGCTGGCGGTCGGCGTCTTCGAGGGTGGCAATAGGAGCCGGGGAAGCGTTGGCATTGGCCGCGAGTGGTATGAAAGAGGACGAAGGTTCAGAGGCGCCCGCGGCGGCGGAAAACGCGGCGGAGGCAGCCTTCAATTCGCCAATGGGGACGCGCAATTCCTTGCCCGTCGAAAGCAAAACTGCTCGCTCGATCAGATTTTCCAGTTCGCGAATATTCCCCGGCCAGGAATAGTTGACCAACGCGTCCATGACATCGGCGGGGATGTACTCGACGGTTTTGTTCTGGCGACGGCTGAATGACTGAACGAAATAACGGACCAGCAGGGGCACATCCTCGCGGCGTTCCCGGAGCGGCGGCACCAAAATAGGAAAGACGTTCAGGCGGTAATAAAGGTCGCTGCGGAATTTGCGCTCGGCGACGAGTTGGGCGAGGTCGCCGTTGGTGGCGGCAACCACTCGCACGTCCACTCGCAGCGTGCGGTTGCCGCCGAGGCGTTCGAATTCCTGTTCCTGCAAAACGCGCAAAAGTTTGGGCTGCAGTTCGAGAGGCAGGTCCGCGATTTCGTCGAGGAAGAGGGTGCCGCGGTCCGCGAATTCGAAGCGGCCGATTTTCTGGGTGAGCGCGCCGGTGAAAGCGCCGCGTTCGTGGCCGAAGAGCTCGGATTCGAGCAGGCCTGCGGGAATCGCCGCACAGTTTACTTTGACGAAGGCGCGTTCGCGGCGCGGGCTGAGGTTGTGAATCGCGCGGGCGATGATCTCCTTGCCGGTGCCGGTTTCGCCCTGGATGAGCACGGTAGTTCCGGCGGGCGCGGCGAGTTCCACCTGGGCAAGCGTGCGGCGAAGGACCGGGCTGTCGCCAATGATTTCCTCAAAGTTGAACTCGGAGCGAATCTCCTCTTCGAGATAAAGCTTTTCGACGGCGAGCTTGTCTTTCAGTGCATCAATTTCTTTGAAGGCCAGAGCATTTTCGAGGGCAATGGCGACCTGCACGCCGACCTGTTGCATCAGTTCGACGTCGGCGGGCGTGAACGCATCCGGATTGCGGCTGGCCAGATTGATAGTGCCGAAGGTGCGGCCGTGAGTCGTCAGCGGCACGCAACAGATGGCCTGCACCGATTGTTCACGCAAGAATCGCAAAACGTCCTTCTGAAATTTGTCGAGGTCTTTGCCACGCGTGATGAGTATCTGATTGGTGGAAAAGCATTGCCCGGCGGGTGAGCCCTCAAGCGGAACAGTGATTTCCGGTTTGGCGATCGAGGAACTTCCGGGCAGATCCAGATAATGAATTTTCAGCAAGCCAGACGCTGCATCGAGCAGCGCCAGGCTGGTGTAGTCGTGCTGCAACACCGGCTTAATCGAAGAGACGATGCCTTTGAAAACGGTGGCAGGGTCGCGAGTGCTGACGAGTAGATTGTTGATTTCGAGGAGAACCTGCAGGCGGTCGCGTTCGCGCGCCAGTTGTTTTTGATAGGCTTCGGCGGCTTCGAAATTTAGCGCATTATCCACCGCCACCGCCACCTGGGCGGCAACGCGCCGCATAAACTGGATTTCGGCTTCGCTGATGCCCTGCGGCACGAATCGCCCGAAAACCATGGTGCCGAGCCGGTGATGGGCGGTGGTCAGCGGAAGAATGGCGGTAGAATGCACGCCGACGGCTTGCAGCTTTTTCATAAAGTCGGGATATCGTGCGTCTTTGGAGGTGTCCTGCGTGAGGAAGAGTTCCTGATTCTCGAAAACCCAGCCGGAAGGAGAGTTGGCGACGGGCATCTCTTCCGGGCCTTCCGGAGGCAGCGGTTCGCGCGTCTCCAAAATATGGAGCCGCATCGTGCCGCGCGCTGGGTCGTGAAGGATCAGTCCGAGAAAATCGAATTGCAGGACGCTGCGGAGACGATTGGAGAGTTCGTGAAACAGCAGCTTCAGGTCGCGCTGCTGGGCGATCGTTTCGCTAACTTCCAGCAGCGCCTCGAACTGCCGCACGGGTTGCGTCAGGGGCGAAGTAGCAGGGATTTCGGGAGATGTATCGGACAGCTTCGCCATGAAACGAGAATAGCATCGGGTTCGGCGGGCTCACAACCGAGAGCTGGGTAGGCTGTAAGTGAAGGGTTTTCGTAGACTCACCAGATTGTTGTAGGGCAAGATTGCCCCTTTGGGGGCAAGGGACGAACGGTTGGAGCTAGGGATGGCGCTTAAATCCCAAATCGCTTTTGTGGCTTGCCTGCTGGCGGGATTGTTGGCCGCTTCCGGCTGCGGATCTGGACCTGGACCCGAAAATGGACAACCTGGACAGAAGCTCAGGGCCAACAGTGAGCTCCGTAACACTTCCAGCGGGTACGATCTGGGGCGTGACGAGGAGCGCGGAGGCCACACTCTGGCACGCCATGTGGGACGTTCGGATGATGAGTTGCGCGAGAGGCTCGCGCGCGAACGGAATATTTCGGCGGCTTCCACGTGGCCCGATCGCACAACGGCGGAAGCGGTGGTAAGAGAAGCGCTGGTGGCGGAACGCGGCCGCGTTGATCGCTGGATGCAGCGGGGATACCCGCGAACCAACCTGGCGCTGCATTACAATGCCGGGCGCGCGATCGGCCGCAGCCTGCGCCGCGGCGATTCACAAACGGTGGAATGTTCCAGCGCGGTGATTGTGTTGCGCGCGGATGGGCCCGCGAGTTTCTACGTTCTGACCACTTACCCGGAGGCGCGTGAATGACGGACGAATTGAAGAATTCAAATCCTTTTGACCCGGAGAGTTTTCCGTCCCTGATGGAATTCCTGCCGGCATATTTGCACGAAGATTTCGGCGAAGAGTACGGCTCCGCGGCGCGAGCATTTGCGGCGATGATCTCCGACGCGAGCGGCGACCAGATTCGCAACGTGAAGGAAGAATGGCAGGCACTGCGGCAGGCGCTTTCTGGGCGTGCCTTGCCGGAGGTGCAGGAAGGCTTGGCGCGATTGGGAGCGGCATGGCAACCGCAATCCGAACAAGAATTGCAGGCGGTGGACGAAATTCTCACGCAGGCCGAGGCGTGATATCCTTATGAGGCTGCAGGCCCGTAGCTCAGTTGGTTAGAGCGCCTCCCTGACACGGAGGAGGTCGATGGTTCGAGTCCATTCGGGCCTACCATTTATTTCTGCCCCTTAAGAACTGCACAGGTTCCCTGCTTGGGCTGCATTGCACCGCTTGGTTCCGAGACCTATATCCAGTTACGCCGTCAGTTCGCTCCCGGGCTCAGGTAAATGGCCGGGACGTTTTGCTGAATCATGCTATTGAGGGCGGCCAAGTCGGTGGAACGAATTTCCTTCCACTTGGCAATCAGTGGGGCCGCTTGCCTACTTAAGTCTTCGAACACCGCGTATTGCTGCTGGGTTGGGGCGTCATCCACTTCCACGCTGAACGCGAGGGAATGGATCTGCTCGTCGAGCATGTTCGGATAGTTCAGGTTGGCCTCGGAACTCTTGGCATTCACCTGAAGCAATTGCTCCTCGATCGGCGTCATTTTCTTGTCGAGTGCTTCGGCCGCGTCGGCAATCGATTTGAGGCGAGGCTCTTGCAACCGGGACCGCAGTCCGCGCAATTGAACGCGGGTCTCCCGAATTTCCCGGACAGCGTCGTGGAGGCCGCTGAGGGTTTCCCGAATCTTCATCTCCAGTTCGAATTCTTTTGTCATATCGGAGGCAGAAACACTCACACGTGGATCCATCTTCAACTGCAGCGGAACGGTTAGACTTTTGCCTTCCGCGGTAAGTTTTGCCTGATAGGCCCCCGCCGGCGCCATCGGCCCGCGCGAACGGAATTCCCCCAGAACTTCGCCAGGTAACTTGTGCGGCCCGTCGTAGCGCAAATCCCAAGTAAACCTGTTGATGCCGGCCCCAGCGGGAATCACCTCCTGTGGAGCCTGGAGGTCGGGCCATTCCGGCGGAGTCTCCGCTTGTTTTTTCTCGACGCTGGAAAAGCGGCGAATCAACGTGCCTTTATCATCGAGAATGTCTAACGTGACCTCGCCTTTGGGAGCACTCTTGAAGAAATAAGTGAGAATCGCTCCGTTTGGCGGGTTCTCTCCCACCGGACGGCGGCGTTCGAATTGATCGGGGAAATGCACGCGGTAAGTCGGCGCGGGATTCAGCAGCAGCATCTCGCCTTCGGGCGAGCGCCCCGCCAACTGCCGAAGCGGCGAAATATCGTCCAGGATCCAGAAGGAACGGCCGTGGGTGGCCACTACCAGGTCGTTGTTCTTCAAAACGAGATCATGGATGGGAGAGACCGGCAGGTTCAATTGCAGCGACTCCCAATTCGCGCCCGCGTCGTACGAGATAAACACTCCGGTTTCGGTGCCTGCATAAAGCACGCCAGGTTTGACGGGGTCTTCCCGGACCGCGTGCACGTAAGCGCCATCCGGAATACCTTTGGTGATTTTCGTCCAGGTTTTTCCCGAATCGCTGGTCTTATAGATGTAAGGCTTGAGGTCGTCGAGCTTGTGACAATCGATCGCGGCGTAAGCCGACGCGGCATCATGCGGAGAGGCCTCAATCAAGCTGACCAGGCTCCACTCCGGCATGCCTTTGGGTGTGACGTTTCGCCAAGTCTTGCCGCCGTCCGGCGACACTTGAATGAGCCCGTCGTCTGTGCCGGCCCAGAGTAAATCCTTCTGCTTCGGCGATTCGGCTATTGTGAACACGGTGTCGTAGAACTCGACGCTGGTGTTGTCCTTTGTGATTGGCCCCCCGGAAGATTCCTGCTTGCTCTTGTCGTTCCGCGTCAGGTCGGGACTGATGGCGCTCCAGCTTCGGCCGTGATCCGTGCTTTTGAACACCATTTCTGCGGAAGTATAGAGCACATCCGCATCGTGGGGAGAAATCACGATCGGCTGGGTCCAACCAAGACGGTACTTCATGTCTTTGGCGCCGTGGCCGGAGTAATCGACAGGCCAGACGGTGACGTCTTGCGCCTGCAGGGTGCGTTTATCCCAACGGGTCACCACTCCATTCCCCGAACCGGCGTACACGATATTGGAATCTCGCGGGTCGGGTACAACGTAACCGCTCTCGCCTCCGGCAACGTCGTACCAGTGCTGTCGTCCGATGTACCCATCATCGGTGCGGCTGGCGATGGCCACCGTGCTGTTGTCCTGCTGGGCGCCATAAACGTAGTAGAGGAACTGGTTGTCGGCGGCAACGTGATAGAACTGTGCGGTCGGCTGATTTTCCTGGGTAGTCCAGGTTTTCCCGCCGTCAACCGTTACCGTCGCTCCGCCGTCGTTGCCGTTGATCATGCGCTGAGGATCATTTGGATCGATCCACAATGCGTGGTGATCCCCATGGGGCGCAGGGAGTAATTCCAGTGTCTTGCCAGCGTCTTGCGATCGAAACACGCCGGTGTTGAGCATGTAAACCGTGTCCACGCTCTTGGGATCCGCAAAGATATGCGTAAAGTACCAGGCGCGTTGCGTGAGCCGCTGGTCATCGTTGACCTTCGACCAGTTCTCGCCGCCATCATCAGAGCGATAGAGGCCGCTGGCGTCCTTGGCTTCGATCAAGCTGTAGACGCGGTTCGAATTCGCGCCGGAAACGGAGACGCCGATGCGCCCGAGTAAGGAAGTCGGCAGGCCCTTGCCTTCCAGATGCTTCCAGGTCGTGCCGCCATCCGTGGATTGATACAGCCCACTGCCCGGGCCTCCGCTATCGAGACTCCACGGCGTGCGCTGTACCTGATATAACGCGGCAAAGAGCACGTTGGGATTGTGCGGATCCATAGCGATATCGATCGCGCCGGTGTGTTTATCTTTGAAGAGCACCTTCTCCCAGGTTTTCCCGCCATTCAGCGTGCGATAAACGCCGCGCTCTTCGTTCGGTCCATAGGCATGGCCCAAAGCGGCTACAAAGACGATATCGGGGTTGCGGGGATGAATGACGACGCTGGCAATATGCTGTGTGTCCGCGAGACCGATGTTGGACCAGGTCCGGCCTCCATCCGTGCTCTTATACACTCCGTTCCCATAGGAAATGTTGCCGCGGATACAGGCTTCCCCTGTGCCCACATATATTACGTTTGGATTTGAATCCGCCACCGCGATCGCGCCGATCGACGAAATCGCCTGCTTGTCAAACAACGGGGTCCAACTCAACCCGGCGTTCGTCGTGCGCCACACGCCTCCGGCCACGCCGCCGAAATAAAAGACATTGGGATCGCCCGGAACCCCCGTTACCGCCAGCACGCGGCCGCCGCGGTATGGACCAATCGAGCGCCACTTCAACCCCTTCTCCAGGCTCTCTGTTAATGGATCGGGACTTTGCGCGACGACGGGACGTACCGACAGCAGCAGGAAACTTAGCACCAATGCTGTTTGTGAAAATCGCTTCATATGGTCTCCAAGAGCGATTCGACGAGGTGCTTATACTATTACCGGCCGGGCTTGGAAGTACAGGGCCGGCAAGGGCATCGGACAATTTTGTATATTCTTTCCGAAGCGCGGAGGCGAAAAAATCCAAATGACAAGGAACGCGACGCGGCGGGAGTTTTGTATTCAGGCGACCGGGGGGACGGCGTGGGCGGTTAGCAGCTTACCGGGAATGACCTGGCTCGCTACAAATGTTTCGAATGATCCGGATCGCCTGCAGGACACGGACGGCGATTTGCTTTCGAACCCGCGATATGCGATAGGGGCGAAATTTCGGCTCGCCCAATTTGTTCAGCGCGGCGCTGACCCGCAGGAGGCTGAGGCGATTTTCCGCCGTTTGACGGACCTGGAGCCGCAGCGCTGGGCGGATGAGTGGACGCGGCTGGCTGAGCCGTGGGAGCAAAAAGGCGCGGAGTTGGCGGCGCAGGGGAAGAATCTGGAAGCGAAAGATGCTTACCAAAAGGCATCTATGTATTACGGCATCGGCAAATTTCCCGTTATCAGCCACCCGGCAAAACGGGCCGCCTACGGGAAATGCATCGGAACCTATTTGAAAGCGGCGCGCTATTTTGATCCGCCGCTCGAACGCGTGAGGATTCCCTTCGAAGGCCGGGAGATTGTCGGTTACCTAAGGATACCGAAAGGAGTGAAGCGCCCCCCAGTCGTGATTGCGACGGGCGGAATCGATGTTTACAAAGAAGAGCGGGACACTTCGGATTTACTGGAAGCGGGGCTGGCCGCGTTTTCAACGGACATGCCGGGCAATGGAGAATCCCCCGAATGGTATACGCCCGACGCCGGCCGTACTTATTCCGCGGTGATCGACTATCTGGAGAAGCGGGACGACGTGGACGCGAAACGTTTGGGAATTGTCGGCCGCAGCTACGGCGGATATTGGGCGGCCAAGATGGCGTACGTAGAAAGCAAGCGCATCCAGGCCGCTGTGGAGTGGGGCGGGCCCGTGCATTACACGTTTCAGGAGCCGTGGCTGCAACACTTGCACGAAGACAAGCTGTATCTGTGGCCATTTCTCGATTCGATGGTTTACGCGCATCATGTGAAAGATATCGCGGAACTCCGGGAGCAGGCGCAGACGCTTTCGCTGAAGTCTCAGGGCTTGCTGGACAAACCGTCGGCGCCAATGCTGGTCGTGAACGGCGCCAAGGATCCCTGGATCACCATTCAAGATCTATATCTACTGCTGGAAAGTGGCCAGCCAAAGTCCGCCCGGATTTATCCTGAAAGCGGGCATATGGGCGGCGGAGCGGAAACGGGGAAACTTGTGATGAGCTGGCTGAGCGCACAATTGAATCGATGAAACTAGCTTCAACTGTAAGAGTTGAAGCGGTTTCTTGCACCGGCTGAGAGTAACGAAGAACCGCTTGACGGGAAGAGGCCGAAAGGGGGAGGATAGGGACGCGGATTACCGTATTACGGGAATATGGTATGGACTCCGCTTCCTCCTTCCTTCATCGAGGTGTCTGGCATGGCTCGCATTTCCTATCTCACTCCACAAATGGTCGCTGACCCGCAGGCCCGTCAGTGGCTGGAAGACTCCATTCGCGTGGGCCGCCCCGGCCCCGAAAATCAGGCCATCCGCGCGCATCAACCGGACGTGATGCGTTCCTTCACGATGACTTTCGACATGCTGTTCAAAGAAGGCAAGGGCACAGTCGAGTGGGATTTGAAGGAACTGCTTCGCGCCTATATTGCCATCAGCATGTCGTGCAGTTATTGAGCGAACCAGGGAATCGCGCAGGGTGCGCGATCAAAAGAAGACCGGATGTCCGAAGTGACGCGGTATGAAGAATCCGATCGATTTTCCCCGAGGGAAAAACTTGCACTGACCTATGCGGATGCCATCATCTGGGCGCCGGACCGCGCGGATGAGGAATTGTGGAAGCGCTTGCACGCGGAGTTCACCGAGCCGCAACTTGTGGAGATCGGCTACTGGATTGGATTCATCTCGGGCGGGCAGCGCTGGTTGATGACTCTGAAAACACAAAAGGGCGAGCTGGCAGCCGTTCTGGCCGAAAAGCAAAACGAAAAAGCGCGGCCGTGAAACGCAAAGCCTGGTACACAGGCCTGTATACGCAGGTTCTTCTGGCAATTCTTCTCGGGATTTCTGTCGGACATTTTTTCCCAAAAACCGGCATGGCGATGAAACCGCTGGGCGACGGTTTCATTTCGTTGATTCAGATGATGATCGGTCCGATCATTTTCGGCGTAGTGGTGCAAGGTATCGCATCCATGACGGATATGAAAAAGCTCGGGCGGGTGGGACTGAAGACGCTGGCTTACTTTGGAGTCGTCTCCGCACTGACGCTGCTGATTGGGTGGACAGCGGCCGCAGTATTGCAGCCCGGAAAGGGTTTGCATGAAGCGGCAGCCGCGCTGGAGGCTCAACCGGCCGAGGCTCTTGTAGCGAATGGCAAGGACGTCGGGCTTGGAAGCTGGATTCTGGAAAGCATTCCAAAAACTTTCTTTGGCGCATTCACTCATCTCAACGTGCTGCAGGTAGTTCTGCTGGCCATCCTGTGCGGCTTTGCGCTGACGCGGATCGGCGAACCAGGCAAGCAGGCGGCGCGCGCCATTGAGTCGGCGAATAAGATTTCCTTCCGAATCATTCGCGTAATCGTGCGGCTGGCCCCGCTTGGTGCGTTTGGAGCCATGGCCTTCACCGTCGGGCACTACGATCTGGGCTCGCTTTCGAATCTTGCCGAATTGGTGATGGCCTTTTATGCAGCCAGCATTCTGTTTGTGCTTTTGATCCTGGGCTTGATCGCATGGTTCGCCGGGTTTTCGATTTTCCGATTCATTGCGCACATCAAGGATGAGCTGTTGATTGTGTTGGGAACAAGCTCGTCCGAAAGCGTGATCCCGGACATGATTCGCAAGCTGGAAGGTCTGGGTGCGCCTCGCTCCACGGTCGGGCTGGTCTTTCCCATGGGCTACAGCTTTAACAATGCCGGAGCAAATATCTACATGACATTAGCGGTGTTTTTCCTGGCGCAAGCGACGAACGTGCACTTTACGCCGGGGCAGCAAATTCGCTTGCTGCTTTTTTCCATGGTGGCCTCCACGGGAGGAGCGGGCGTGCCGGGAGGCGCGTTTGTTAAGGTTGCAGCGATGCTCAGCGTGATTCCCGCCATTCCCGTGCAGGCGCTCGCACTATTGTTGGGTGTGGACAAGCTGATGAGCGAATGCCGGGCGTTGACGAACGTGATTGGTAACGGGGTAGCAACTATCGCGGTGAGCCGTTGGGAAGGCGACCTGGACAAGGAAAGCCTGCGCAAAGTTTTGTCGGATAAAACGGTCTCGCGCTAAGATCTTTTCTTCGATGCAAGCCATTTCGCTTAAGGAAACCATCCGTGAGAATTCTTCAAACTGCAGTTTATAAATCCATTGGAAAGTGGTGTGTCGTGGCCCTGATTGCGGCTGGACTACTGGCTGCTCCTGCATTTTCGCAACAACTTCTTCCGAACGACCCTGCCGAACCCCCGCAAGGACGGGCAAAGCAAAAGTTGCTTCCTCGACCTTCGGGTGCGATTTCCCGTCAGTCCGTGGATGAAAAGTCAATGCGGGCGCTCGTCCACCAGCTCGTCGCTTGCGGGACGCGGCTCTCAATCTCATCCTGGACGGATCCGAAGCGCGGCGTCGGCTGCGGGCGCGATCAGGTGGCGGCGCGACTCAACGAAATTGCAAAGGACTCCGGCGGGCGGCTGCAGGTGGTGGTGGACAAATTCGAGGCATCGTCAAAGCGCACGGGTGGAAATCCCGCGCCACTCGAGAATGTGTACGCCATTCTTCCCGGCTCGGACCCAAAATTTGCAAAGACCGTGTTTGTGGTATCCGGGCACATGGATTCAAGGCCGTCGGACGAGATGGACCCGAAGTTGGATGCGCCCGGCGCGGATGACGACGCCTCGGGAACAGCCGTCAGCGTGGAGTGCGCGCGGTTGCTGAGCAAATTGGCGGCGAGCGGGCACGCCGGGCTCCGAGCCACGCTTCTGTTCGCCGCCGTCTCGGGCGAAGAACAAGGGCTTCTGGGCAGCACGCATCTGCTCGAATGGCTGAAGGAGCAGGGCTATGCGGTTGGAGGAATGCTGGATGACGATATTGTTGGCGCGGATCGGGCGCCGGGCGGGCCTCATCGCGTGCGGGTTTTCTCCGGGAACGGTGAGATTGACGATTGCGATTCGCCTTCTCGCGAGCTGGCGCGCGCGATCGAAGAGATTGACGGGCGCGGAGCAGTTCGCATGATTTTCCGTGTGGACCGTTTCGGGCGCGGCGGTGATCACTATCCTTTTTACAAGGCGGGCATCCCGGCGGTGCGCTTCACCGAACCGCTGGAAGAATACTCGCAACAGCATCAGACACCGCGCACGGAAAACGGCGTGGAGTACGGTGACATGGAAAAATACCTGGATTTTCGGTTTATGGGAAACGTAGCGCGCGACAATGCGGAAGCCCTGCGGCAATTGGCGATGGCGCCGGCGCCTCCCTCCTTGACAACGCTCGAGGGCGCGGTGACACCGAACGCGAAAGTTTCCTGGTCGGCGGAGAACGATCCGGAACGCGCGGGTTTTGAGATTTTGTGGCGAGAGACAACGGAAACGCGTTGGGAAGTGCTCGAATTTGTACCCTCGACGGCGATGGAAGCGGTGTTGAAAGGGGTTTCCACCGACAATCACTTCTTTGCCGTGCGCGCGGTCGGAAAAAATGGGGCGCGCTCCCGTGCGGTTCCTACGGAAATGGATTCCACCCGCCGGGGAAGTTACTCCCGCTGAATGAAGCGCGCCCTTCGTTAACTCACTATCTGCCTTCGCTCCTCTTCGAGCTATCGACAGCAATTAGTCGCCGGAAATGTTTTTCGGCGACTTCCGGTTGAGCGTGGCCAGGAGTTTTTGGGCGCAGGCCGGCGCCTGCACGGTGCCCTTGAGCACGATGTCCTTGGCCGGGACTTCGCTGCCATAGAGCTTGGCGTTGGCATCATCGTCCGGGCGCAGCGTGGACCCTTCCAGAGAGATGCCGGCAAAGATACCGCGAGCGCGCGAATAGCTGAGAATTTCCGCCCTCATCGCGGCATCGGTTTCGGCGGAAGCATCGCGGCCCTTGGGTCCGGCAGCCGCCGAGATATCCGCGCCCAGCTTCACTTTCGTGGACAGGACGCTTTCGGCGCTGCGCTGGCTCATCAGTAGAAGCACGAAATCCGTTGCCTCACCGCCAATTTGCAGACCGACGCTTCCCCCTTCCAGAGCGATCATCGTGGGAGAGCCCCACGGCCCGTTGAACTTCTCCCCCGTACGACAGGTCATGACACCCCGGCCGTAGCTGCCGCCGACGATAAAGGCAGCTTTCAGAACGCTGGGGAGTACGACGACGCACTCCGACTTATCCAGCAGAGATTGCGGAATATCGTCTGGAATATCCAGGATTTCCGAAATCACCGTGCCGGAGTTCTCCACACGCTCCACTTCTTTTTTGTTGTCGGCGGCCGGGGTGGTCGAGACGACCAGCAGGCCAGCGACAAACGATGTCCAGAGCTTGTTCATAGTTATGCTCCTTCGCGGTTAGATTGGCTGGGCTTGGGTTCGATTTCTCGATAGAGGGCAGGCACCCCAGTATATCGAATTAACTGGGTGGGTGACAGACGAATTCGCGAAGACTATCTTAGCTCCATAATGCCGGTCGCCCCTTAACGGCAACTTGAAAATGTCACCCTAAGGGCGATCACAGCGGCGTCTTCGTCCGCAACGACGACAACTGGACCGTCGACGAACAACTCGCTGGCAAACGCCAGCCCACCCAGTTCGGCCGCGCCCTCGAACAACTCGGCGTCACCTTCATCGCCGCCAACAGCCCACAA
>DASYXF010000022.1:0-17503 GCA_035935335.1 Candidatus Acidiferrum sp. | reverse complement strand
TCGAGTCCTGGGGCGAAATCGCCGCATATCTTCGCAGAGACATTCGCACGGTGCAGCGCTGGGAACACGATTACGGGCTCCCCGTGCGGCGGCTGGTCATCGGCAAAATGGGCCAGGTGTACGCGTATCGCTCCGAATTAGACCGCTGGGTGAAGCAGCGACAACCCGGCCCGGACGGCGATATTCGGAACAATGGTAAGGAAGCGCCTCCCGTGCCGGCTCCCTCTCCGGTTTCCAAAGGCACTGACGATTCGGCGACAAACAAGGAGACGCCCGCAACCTGGAGATGGAAAGCGGCCCTCCTGGGACTGTTGCTTTTGGCAAGCCTAGGCTGGATCAATCCAATCCACGATTGGATTCACAACATCCTGTTCCCTCCTCAGAAAAAGATGCTGCTATTTGTGCGGCCGTTCGCCAGCCTGCCGCCCGATCCCGATCAACAGTTGTTCGTCAGGGGTTTGAAGGACGAGATGATCATTCAGCTGGGGAAGGTCGATCCGGGGCAACTAGGAGTTTTTGCGCCAACAACTTCCGACGCTGAAGGCGGCAAATCCATCGCTGACCTCCGCAGCGGGTTGCAGGCGGATTTCGTGCTCGAAGGAAGCGTCAGGCGCGCACTCGACCAGTTGAGAATTGACGCCGTGCTCATCGCAACGAAGGACGGGAGCCAGGTATGGTCCAAGTCCTACACGGGGAATGCCCGTGACATTCTGCAACTCCAGGACAACGTGACCGAGGATGTGGCCAAACAAATCCGTGGCACGCTGCCGGCCAGCACCAAATCAGATCTTGGCACGGAACTGGCGGAGAAAGTGGATTCCCTGGCCTATACGGCTTATCTGGAAGGCCGTGTCCACTGGTTTGACCGGGATTTGCTCCGCAGCAAAGCGTCTTACGAGCACGCGCTCGAGATTGATGCCGGATATTCCCGCGCGCGTGCCGGGCTCGCCATGATTTTCCTGCTGATGGGGCAGTCGCCGAACGATGCCTTGCCCCCCTCTCAATCCGTTCCCTTAGCCCGGGAAGCCGCCAGGCAAGCTTTGCGGAGCGACCCGAAAAGTGCCGACGCCTATTGCGTAATGGGCAACATTGCACAAAGCTACGATCACGATATGCCTGCCGCGGAGCGTCATTTCCTGAAGGCGATTGAAGTGGACCCGGCCAACGTGACTGCGCACGAGTGGTACGGCTATTTTCTTACCGTGAACAATCGGATGACGGAAGCTCTGCAGCAGACCAAGCTTGCTCTCGAACTCGATCCCGCCTCGCCGCTGTTGCAAAACGTGCAGGGTGAAATCTACTACTACAAACGGGACTTCGACGCTTCCCTCCAGCAGGAGTTGAAGACCCTGGAACGAAGCCCGTCCTTTGTCTACCCCAGAATCTGGCTCGCCTCCGCCTATCGCGAGAAAAAGATGTACAAGCAAGCTCTGGACGAATTCGATTTGGCCAGGAAGCAGAGCAATGACAGTCCAGCCCTTCTGGCACTTTATGGACACGCAATGGCCATCGCCGGAGATAGAGCCGGGGCGCAACAGCTACTTGCTAAACTGGAGCAGAGTTCAAGAACCCGATATGTGCCGGCGCTTTATTTTGCAGCGATTTACACCGGCCTGGGCGATAAAGACCACACCTTCCAGTGGCTTGAAAAGGCGTTTAATGAACAAGATGATCGGTTGGTTTACTTGGGAGTGGACCCGATTGCAGACCCGCTTCGAGCCGACCCCCGCTTTCAGCAATTGATGAAACGCTCGGGCCTGCAGTAAATCGCTGCGTTAACTCTTTTAATTGTCGCCTTTCTGACACAAATCCAAGCCGCCCAGGGCAGATTTGCCCTCCGCAACCCCCAATTACTGCGACATTCCACGACATTTCTTGCCATAGCCTCGCTGTCATCTCTCACCGCTTGAACGTCGTTCCCCAAAGCTCGTAGGGTCGCTGCACCGGAAGCAGAAATTGAAAATCCGGATTCCGAGAGGAGAAGCGGTGATGCTAAATCGAGTGGAACAACAAGTAAAAAAAGTGGCGGTTCTAGTATTGGTGCTTGGGGGATTGTGGGTGCCACTCCTGCAAGCCCAGGAAAAGCCGGTAATCGTTGTACGTCCCTTCACGATGGCGTCGGGCGTGAGCTGGCCATACGACATGCAGCGGATGACGCAGCAGACTCTCGCTGAACTCCAGAATAAAGATGGGAAGAAATTCGAAATCACCGCGGATTCTCCCGCTGGGCGAAACCACTATTTTACGTTAGCCGGCGAAGTGCTGCAGTGGCACCCGGGAAACCGGGCGGAACGCTGGGCGGTTGGAATGGGCGCGGGGCGCGAGACCGCAAAAATTCACTATTGGCTGTGTGACGAAGCCGGGAGAAAAGTGTTCGAGCACGAGGACACCATCCGCGCCGAATATTGGGGAAACCAGTACGCTGATTCTGTCGGTCAATTGGCGCACCCCTTCGCTGACAAAATCGCGAATCGCCTGGCTCAGGCAAAATTCAACTAAGGCTCTCCTGAATCGACACTCAATCAACAGAAAGGAGGTTTGCAATGAGTACGGCGCTGCTCGCGATGTCCACGACAGGGATTGTCTTGACGCTTGTCTGCTCCGTTCTGGCAGCAGAGCTCGTTGGCTACGCCCTGCACCGCCTGATGCACAACGATCGCCTTCCGGCAATGAGCCGCGCGCACTTGATTCATCACCTCCTCCTCTACGGACCAAAACAGCCGCTGCGGACGGCTGAATACAAAGATGCAACGAGCGGACGCGCCTCCATTGGCAATGTGGGTCTGGAATGGATTATTCCTTCGGGGCTTATTCTCGCCGTTTGGTTGACTGTATTGTGGCTGCTGCACATGCCTCCGGCTTATCGTCTTCTTTCAGCGTTCACTCTACTGACATGGTCGGGCTTCATGTTCAGCTATCTGCATGACCGGATGCACATCCAGAATTTCTGGATGGAGCGGACCCCGGTCCTGAACTGGTGGTTTCGCAAAGCCCGGCGGCTCCACGACATTCATCATCGCTCGCTGGATTCGGAGGGGCGCATGGACAAGAACTTCGGGATCGGCTTCTTTTTCTTCGATCGGATCTTTCGTACCTTTGCGAAACGCCACTGTCCTTTCAACTGGCATGGTTATCGCGCGGCAGTCCGCCGGCACCGGCTGGAACACCTGGAAGACGATGACTTTACATCCTTCCCTTCGGGCTTTCATGTCTGAGGCAGTTTTCACAAAAAGAGAAGGCGCCCTGGCAGAGCGCCTTCTCGACCACACTACCACCCCGGAGGACTGATTCACGCTTCAGAGCGGCTTTACATCGATCTTCACCTTCTTTACCACTTCCGCCTTCGGCATGGTCAGCTCCAGCATCCCGTTCCTCAGGTGAGCCTTGACGTTCTCCGGCCTGATTTCCACGGGGAGCTTCACGGTCTTGTAGATGTGAGTCTTCTCGGCGTAGAACGGGATCTCTTCTTTCCGCTCGACCTTGCCCTCTTCCCGGATTTCCTTCTTGCCGGTGATGACCACTCTCCATGGCTCGCACACGATATTCAGTTCCTTCTCGGTAAAGCCAGGAACCTCCGCGCGAACAACCAGGTTCTCTTCGGTCTCATACAGCTTCAGAAGGATCGGCCGGGTGAGTTCGGGCTCGGTCCGGAACAGATTTTCGATCTCACGGCCAAACAGGAATGGCCGCTTCTCCAGTAGCTCAAATGGCCGCCGGGCGATCATGTCGAAGAACTCCTCGACATGCTTTGGAAACGATTCGAATTCCTCGTAAGGAACGGGAATCGGCTTCATGGTCTTTTCAATTTTGTTCTCGATCATGACTTCCTCCTCAGGTTGAGCAGGGTCACATGCAAGGAGGGAGAGTGAGAGATTTGCTTGTTCTGATTAGGGTGGACCCACGCACTGTGGCCGGGCTGCGGACTTCGCAGGTGGCCGGACTCCGCTCCTTGTAGTTGGATCCTCGGCAATAAATCGAGCACGAAGCGAGCCAGATCAAAATGCAGATGTGGAAAACCTGCAACTCGTTCGCACTCACCACAAAGTTTTTATGGACTGCAGACTCTCCATCATCTTGCTGCGGGAATGCGCCCACGAATTGCGCGCCTGTTCGCACGAACTGGTGGATTTGACCGCCCGCGCGTCACAAGAGTTTTTTCGCGGCGCGAGAGGTGCGTAAACTCACGCTTCCACGCAGAAAACCTCCACACCGGTTGATGAATTCCGCTACTGGGATTTGTGCCGCACGATATGTACTAGCCATGGCGGGGATCACAGATGCGGTGAACTGGCTTGGGTCACGTTTCCCGCAGGAACTGACTGAGCAGCATATGAAAGTGGTGGACGCCGTTTTCGCGCTTCACGGAATAGCGCCCGCGGTCATAGGTGGAAGACTGCAGGCCGCGCTGAACGGCTTCGCAGATGTGGATATCTTCCTGCTGCACGGTCTCACTGAAGCCGATGGCCTTACTTACTCGGTCCCTCACCGCTTCCGAATTGGCGTCGAGGAAGTACCACTCGAAAATGGTCAGCGTGCGGTCGTGCCCGAGAGGGATGATCAAGTTCGTCTGAATATTGTCCGGGTAAATATTCAGCATCAGGTTCGGGAATACCCAAAAGTAAAGCGCTTCCTTCGATCCAGGGCCCGGAGCATATACGCGTTCGCCGGTATCACCGGGCCTCATCTCTTTGACCGGCCCCAATTGCTGAGATGAATAGCGGGAGACTTCTGTCCGGTAACGCGGGTAATCAATTTCTTTCATCAAACCCGGATGGACGATGGGGATGTGATAGCCCTCGAGATAATTGTCCACGTAAACCTTCCAGTTGCAGTTCACGTAATAATCGCGGCGTTCGGCCAGCTCCAGCCCCTTGAATTCGAAACCGGCGGCTTGCTGTGGAATGTTTTCAAGGAAAGAGGAAAGAGGCGGCGCTTCGAGGTCGAAATTTACGAAGATGAACTGTTCCCAAGTTTCGCAGCGCAGCGGAACCATGCCCATCGTGGAGCGGTCGAAAAATTCCATGCCGTCCACTTCCGGCGTGCCGATCAGCCGCCCATCGAGCGTGTAGGTCCAGCCATGATAGGCGCAGTTGAACACATTCCGGCAGCCCGAACCCTGGGCAATGGGGCCCGCGCGATGCCGGCAGACGTTGCTGAATGCACGCAGCGTCCCGGTGCTGTCGCGAACCACCACCACGGGTTCACCAACGACATCAACCGTAAAAAATGCGCCAGGGTCGGCGATTTTGCGTTTTGCACCGTCCACCTCGCCGCAATTCTGGCTCAGCGTTCCGACCAGTTGCCAGGTACGGCGAAAGATGTGCTCTTTTTCGAGGGTGAGGACCGCGGGATCGGTGTAAAAGCGCGAGGGAAGCGTTTCCGCGCACTCCACCCGCTCATTCATTCCGAGGTTGATGGGTTTGCCGGTCATCGTCTGTGGCTAAGACGCGGCCCGTTAGAACTTGCGCGTTTCCTGCCGGGACCAGCGTTCCACCACGATTTTCGATTCCGTGTAGAACTCCACGGCGTCCTTGCCCTGCGCGTGCAGGATGCCGAAAAAACTTTCTTTCCAGCCGCTGAACGGGAAGGAAGCCATCGGGGCGGCAACACCGATGTTGATCCCGATATTTCCGGCCGGCGCTTCGTAGCGGAATTTCCGCGCGGCCGCGCCGCTGGTGGTAAAGAGCGATGCCTGGTTGCCGTAGGGGCTCTTGCGGATGAATTCAATCGCTTCGTCAATCGTATTGGCGTGAATCAGGCTCAGCACGGGTCCAAAGATTTCGGTGTCCGCCAGCGAACTCGAAGCGGGCACACCGTCCAGCACCGTGGGCTTCAGAAAGTTTCCGCTCTCGTAACTGGGCACTTTCGGGTTGCGGCCATCCACAACGGCCTTTGCTCCATCCGATACGCCCTGCGCAATCAAGCCTTCGATGCGCTGTTTACTTGCAGGCGAGATCACCGGCCCCATCTGGACGCCGGCGTCGAGGCCAAATCCAACCTTGATGGAAGACGCGGCTTCGGCAATCGCGTCGCGGAATGTTTTTTGTGCTTCGCCGATCGTCACCGCCACGGAGACCGCCAGGCACCGCTGCCCCGCGCAACCAAAAGCGGAGTCGCTGATAATCTGTTTCGCCAGATCCATATCCGCATCCGGAAGCACGATGACGTGATTTTTTGCGCCGCCCTGGCACTGCATCCGCTTCCCAGCAGCCGCGGAGCGTTGGTACACATGCTTGGCCACCGGCGTGGAGCCCACAAAGCTGATTGCCCGAACCGCCGGGTGATCGCAGAGCGCGTCGACGACGTCCCGGCCGCCATTCACGATATTCACGACACCCTTGGGGAGACCCGTCTTTTCGATGAGCTCCATCGTGCGCCGCACGGCCAGGGGAACGCGCTCGCTTGGTTTCAAGACAAACGTATTGCCGCAAGCAATCGCATACGGCAGAAACCAGAACGGAATCATCGCGGGGAAATTAAACGGCACGATTGCCGCCACAACGCCCAGCGGCTGCCGAATCAGCGTCTCATCGACACCAGGAGTGATGTCCTCCGTGTTGTAGCCCTGCATCATCATAGGAATGCCGCAGGCGACTTCGACGTTTTCAATGCCGCGGCGCCATTCGGCCTTGGCTTCAGCAAACGTCTTGCCGTTTTCCAGTGTTATCAGCTTCGAAAGCTCATCAATGTGCTCTTCCAGCAGATTTTTCAGCTTGAACAGATATTGGATGCGTTCTCCGGCCGGGGTCCTGCGCCACGCGGGAAAAGCCGCGGCAGCGGCCTGCACAACCGTGTCCACCTCCGCCTTCGAAGAGAGCGGCGTGCGGCCGATGACCTCTCCGGTGGCGGGATTTACTACGTTCGAATATTCAGAAGCGGAGGACTTATGCCAAGCCCCTCCGAAATAGTTTTGAACGTCGATGACCTGCGATGTGACGGGGGTACTCATGCGACTTCTCCGTGCCTCCGCCCGCGCGATGGCGTGCGGCAGGGCTTGCAATATGAAGGATGGCGCTCGGACGAACCGGGCGAATGACACTTCAGTGTACCAAAGAATGCAGGGTTGAGGAGCGCGTGGACGGTCCTAGCGGCCGAGTGTCGCGAGCGCTTCGTAGGCAGCGCCAATCAAAGGGGCATTTTCGTTCAGCACCACCGACACCGGAACATTGCTCAGCATTTCTCCGAAATGCCATTTGTCCCGGAAGGCTTTGAAGAAAGAGCCGTCCTGCATTTTCGGCAGAATCTTCACGGCGATTCCCCCAGCCACGTAGACACCGCCGAGCGCCAGCACCTTCAGCGCAAGATTTCCCGCCTCCGCCCCGTAAATTACGGTCCACAAATCGAGTGTCTGCACACAGACGGGACATTCCTTCGCGAGGGCGCTCTTTGTGATGAACGGCGCGGGATCGGCTTCCGGATCATCGAAGACGGGATGCTTCACGGTGTTTGAAAGAAATTCGTGGATCGTGCGAAAGCCACGGCCGGAGAGAATCAACTCCCAACTCACCTGCGGGTAGCGCTTGCGCATGAACTTCAGCAACTCAATTTGCTCATCGGTGTGCGGGGCGAAATCAGAATGGCCGCCTTCACTCGGAACAACGCGATACCGGTTGCCGTCCCAGAAAAGGATGGATTGCCCGAGGCCTGTTCCCGCGCCCAACAAAGCGCGCGTCGCTCCTTGCACTGGGGAGCCTTGGTTCAGAACAACAAAATCCTCGGGTGGGAGATGGTCCAGGCTGTGCCCGGTCGCGCCCAGATCGTTCATCAGCGCGATGGTCTTGACGCCGAGTTCCTGCGACAAACTGTCTGCGTCAATGATCCAGGGAAGATTTGTGGCGTGGATCCGATTATTAATGACGGGGCCTGCCACTCCGAACCCCGCGGCGCGTACCTTTTCGTCGGTGATATGGGGCGCAGCCTGGCGGGTGAATTCCTTAATGATCAGATCGAACCTGGCGAAATCCTTGCTGGCGAACCGCTGCTTGAAAACGACGTGCAGCTTAGCGTTTTTCTCAGCAAACAGCGCGATGTTGCATTTGGTGCCGCCGACGTCACCCGCAAGTATCACCGTGCCTCCCGCAAAACTTCTGCATTAAACCGTTTTAAGGGTTATACCATTGTCTGCCGTCGCGTTCCAGCAATTGGTCGGACTCCTTCGGTCCCCACGTGCCTGCCCCGTAGGTTGGAACCGTTCCCGTCCTTGCCGCGCTCCAGACATCCAGAATCGGATCCACAATCGACCAGGCCGCCTCCACCGAGTCGCCGCGGTCGAACAGGGTGGCGTCGCCGCGCAGGCAATCATTCACCAGGGTCGCGTAAGCGCTCCTGGACGTGCCGCCGAAAGCCTCGCGATAGCTGAAATTCATGGTGACATTCCCGATGCTCATTTCCGTTCCCGGCCGCTTTGCTCCGAAAGAAACGGAAATACCCTCGTCCGGCTGGATATTCAGCACCAGGCGGTTTGGTTCGATATCACGATCGCGAAAAACGAGGTGGGGCGCGCAGCGGAACTGGATCATGATTTCCGTGGTGCGCTTCGCGAGGCGCTTTCCCGTGCGCAGGTAAAAGGGCACACCGGCCCAGCGCCAATTGTCGATCAGAACCCGCATAGCCACGAAGGTTTCTGTGCGAGAGTTGGGACTTACGCCCGGCTCGTCGCGATACCCGGCGAGTTTCTTGCCGTTGGCATTTGCCGGCGCATATTGTCCGCGCACGGCAGATTGCGCCACCATCTCCAGGTTGTATGGGCGAATGGATTGCAGAATCTTAAGTTTTTCATTGCGTACTGCCGTTGCGTCAAACGAAGCCGGAGGCTCCACGGCCATCAGCGAAGTAAGCTGCAAGACGTGGCTCTGGATCATGTCGCGCAGAGCGCCGGCCGTTTCATAAAAGCCGCCGCGCCTCTCTACACCAAGCGTTTCGCCGGCCGTAATCTGAACGTGGTCCACGTAATTGCGGTTCCACAGCGGCTCAAAGATGCCGTTCCCGAAACGCAAAACGAGCAGGTTCTGAACCGTGTCCTTGCCGAGATAATGGTCGATCCGGTAAACCTGCTTCTCTTCAAATACATTGAGGACGATCTTGTTCAGCTCTTTTGCCGAAGCCAGATCGCGCCCGAACGGCTTTTCGATAATGATGCGCACCCAGGAATTCGGGTTCGTTGGCCGCGCGAGTCCCGCGCGTCCGAGTTGCGCCACGATGTCCGGGTAAACTTCCGGTGGCGTCGAAAGATAGAAGAGCCGGTTGCCTCCCAACTTTTTCTGAGCGTCGATTTCCGCCAACCGCTTGGCAAGTTGCGCATAGGAGTCCGGATTCCCATAGTCGCCCGCCGAGTAATAAAGGTTGGAAGAAAAATCGCTCCATTGGGCGGGGTCAATCGGCCCAACTTCAGAGATCGTTTTCGCAGCTTCACCGATCGTGGTCCGGAAAGACTCGTCGGTCATCGGGGTCCGGGCAAAGCCGATGATGGCGTAGCGTTCCCCGAGTGAGTCATGTTGCGCAAGGTCATACATCGCGGGAATCACTTTGCGCTTGGCCAAGTCCCCGGAAGCGCCGAACAGGATCACCGTGCAGGGGTCGGCGGTTGTTCCGTAGATTGAACTCGAGCGCATTTCTTCTGGCATTTACTTCCTCCGTGAGATTCGACCCTGCGACGCTGATACACTGCGTTTCGACTATACCTCAATCCCAAGAGCCTGCAGTTCAGACCGGGTTTGCCCCGCATTCTTATGATGAATCACGTGCATTCCCAGGCGGCGCGGATTTTCCAGGTTCAGCGACCGGTCGTCAATGAACACGCATTCCTCCGCCGGACGTTGCGATACCTCTAGGGCAATCTGGAAGATCTGCTCCTCCGGTTTTCGCGCATGGAGATAACAGGAGCTGAAAAAAACCTGAAAATCGTTGCGCAGGCCAAATGCCTCGATTCGATAGTTGTTCAATTCCAGCGGCTCATTATTAATGGATGCAACGAAATACTTTTGGATACCCGAAACATCACGAAGCAACTGCCGGGTCTCGGGATACTCCTTCGACTGGGCAAACATGAACGCTGTATATTCCTCACGCGTAAAAGCGCGCGCACGGTAAAACAAGGTCCGGTCCAGATACTGGTCCAACGTGATCTGTCCCATATCGAAGGCGGGAAACGACAGGTCGTGCCGCTCCCGAAACTCTTCCCAGTCCAATTGAAAAGCCTTGGCAGCCTCCATCCGGGAATCGTGGTCCCACCCGTTCGTCAGAACAACCCCGCCGATGTCCCAGAACACTGTGGTGATTTTTGCCAAGGAAGCACCTCCTGGAAAGCCCTTGAGAAATATCAAAAGAAAGACCGGGAAGAAAGCACTAAAAAAGTGCCTCAGGCAGCCAACCGCCTGAGGGCTTGTTGTATTAAAACCTGCAGTTGAGAAAGGCTGCCGGCCGAAGCGGATGAAAGATGCAGCCGGAGAGCAAGCCCCGTTCCTGCCGAAAGCACCTCAAATTGACCCAGCGCCATCGCGAGGTAGAGCTGCCCGAAAGAGTAGGTGGTTCCCGGAATGGCGACATCACCTTCCGAGTCAGCCGTTATTATCAGGTTGAGTGCTGCGGGGGCCCCTGCACGAAGCAGGTAACCATATGTCTCGAAGGAGCGAGGCCCCCACGCCAGGAGCACCGGGAGAGCGAGAGCTTGCGTAAGTTTGTTTCGTAAATCATCGAGCACCGCTCGTGCAGGTTCCTCCGGGTCCATAAAAGCGTAAAGCCCGAAATACTCCGCCCTTTCCCGGTGGTAAAAAAAGGAAAGCAAACACTCGGTCAGATTAAGCTGTGATATTTCCTGGCGCGTTCGAGCTTCTGCAAACAACTGAATGTCACCCTCCAGGATCCTGGGGCGGCGCTTCAAGGTGTCATTGTGCTGCGAATAATTGTTCAACATTTCCGTCGTCAGGGCTCTCGGTAGCCGCACTTCGGCGGCATCAAACGGATCAATCCCGACTCTTGCGCCGGCAAGTGTGGTCGCAACTTGCCAAAGGAACGTCTCGCGAAGCAGGTCCAGCGGATCGTTTACCGGAATTTCCACCAGGGGAATTCCGTGGGACCGCAATTCTGATGCAGCCCGCGTCAAGAAGGGGTCCATTTCTTCGCCGTGTCTCAAGATCACAAAGCTCGAATTGCCCTGATAGACTTCGGGCCGGCAGGATTCTGTTTCGGAGAGCGGATAGAGTCCGGTTTCGCCCTTGCCCAGGCTTCCACCCACCAGCCGGCAAAGCGAATCGGCGAAGGGAGCAAGCTTTTTTGAGGCAAGGAAAACGATGAACTTTCTACCGTGGGCCGCCGAGGCGCTCAGCAGCGCGGCCAACTCGCACGCCGGGTTGGCCCTGCCGGCAACCGGTTCCACATGGGCCTTCTTCATCTCTCTGCAAGCCATTCGGATTACCTCGGGCTGGACGTGGGCGAGAGCCACCAGCAGCGCCGCGATGTCCACCAATGAACAAAACAGTGCGGGAATCGCAGGCGGAAGCTCCAACAGGTGACGAAACCCATATTGCCCGGCGACCGTCGCCAGGAACGAATTGGGTTCGGCTTCCGCGACGAAATGGCGGGCGGGGAGCGGCGAAGACCTCTTTTGAATTTCCTTCTGAAAATACAGGAACAGGGAGTGGTCCTCCACCCGGTAGCCGGACTTATTCACCATGAGAAACAATGTCTTTTCGGGGTCGATTTGCGCCACACTGCGCTGGATTTCCGAGGGATGGGAGCTGTGCAAAACCAGGCATCGTAGCGGTGGAGAGAGCGGACAAATATTAAGAAGAGATTCGCAGAGAAGATGCGCGTTCTCAAACGCGATTAGAACGCGGTCCGTCAGGCCTTCCGTCCGGGCAACAGTTTCTACCCCGAGAACCGTCCCAGCGATTTGTGGCAACTGTTCGGGAAGTTGAAGAAAATCGAGATTCGACCGGAAATGCGCGCTTAAGGCCTCCGAGTGAGCCCAGAGCGTCTCATCGTGCGACCACAGGCACTTGAGCAGTTGCTGCTCCTCGATCGCTTTCAGCTCGCGCTCATAGGCTTCCCGCAGATCGCCGCTAAAGACAGGCCGCTTGGTGATATCCATGGCTATCCCAGTTCACAGGTCTCTAAGTAGGCCACGCGGATCTTGTTCCGGCTCTTGGTTCAAGAAAGATGCCGGATGAGAAGGAGAGGGGGGCGGAACTAGGTCAGGAATCTCTGCCTCACCAGTGGCCGTAGAGTAACCATGATTTCTGCAACTTGCAACAACCCATGGGGTGACGGACAATACTCCTTTCGAGGGAGACCACAATGGCAGACGATTCTTGCGCACCGACACCCGCTCCGAGTGAGCCGGTGAAACCCGGAACACGCATGGTGCATTGCGTGAAGTTCGGCAAAGACATGCCGGGATTGGATCGCGTGCCCTGGCGGGGCGAAATCGGCAAACGTGTTTATGAAAATGTCTCCAAGGAAGCCTGGAAGCTATGGGTTGAGTATTCCAAGATGCTGATGAATGAATACCGGCTGAACCCCATCGACCCGAATTCCCAGAAAATCATGGAAGAGCAGATGGAGCAGTTTTTCTTCGGTGAGGGGGCAAAGCTCCCGGAAGGCTATGTCCCTCCCAAAGCGAAGGGCTGAAGCTAGACTCTTCCTGTCACCGGATGTTCCACAGGCAGGCGCGGTGTAAACTTGAAATTCAATTTTGCGTGGCCTTCGCGCAGCGCGTTTTCCGCCACTTCCGGGGTTTCACCCCTAGCGAACAGAAAACCCAAATAGCTCGATCCCTCCGGCCAAGCCGCAATGTAATCACGCCAGCGCGCCGTGATCTCCAGTTCCGTCACACCCGGCACACGTCGCGCGTCTTCCGCGCCTTCCACCTTTTCCAGGATTCCACTTTTCGGAACGGGAATCATCAGGACGCCGGAAGCCGCGGTCTCCCGCGGCGCATCCCAGCCAGGCAGGTCCAGCGCCTGCCGCAACAAGAGTTCCTCTAATCCGATTGGCTCTGCCACATTTTCCAATTGAAACCGCAACGCCCGTGCGCAAAGCCCGCCTATAGGCCGCGCCGCAACTTCAATCGGCCAGACACCTCTCTCGTTCAGGCGAAATTCCCCGTGTACCGGCCCGTGGGCCAGCCCGAGGGCGCGCGTCGCATCCGCGAAACACTTCTTGATCAATTCCTGTTCCGTGGAGGGCAATCGCGATGGAGTGACGTAAATCGTTTCCTCGAAATACGGGCCCTCCAGCGGATCCGGCTTGTCGAATATGGCCAGGACGCGTAGCTCTCCATCTTGCAACAATCCTTCCACCGCTACTTCGCGGCCCGGCAAGTATTCTTCGACTAGCATCTTGTCCAGATTCAGCTCCCGCGTCGCCTGGACTTCGGCCGATTCCAGCAAGCGCTTCAGACGGCCGGCACCCGCAAGGAACTCTTCGCGATTGTTGACTCGCACCACACCCTGGCTTGCCGAAAGTGAAATGGGTTTTAGAACGCAAGGATAAGTAATGCCCATCAAGGCGGGCTCGGGAATTGCCTGCAGGGGGACGCTTCGAAACCACGGCGTCGGCAGACCGGCATCGCGAAACACTTCCCGCAAACGCGCCTTGCTCCGGCAGGCCTCCACGCTCGCGGGATGATTGTGAGTGACCCCAAGTCCTCGAGCGGCGTATGCCGCTGCAAGAGTCGGCCGGTCTCCCAATGCGAGCACGGCGTCCACGCGCTTTCCCGCTTGTGCCTGGATCACCGCATAGGCCGCTTCTTCCGGCGCTTCAAACCTTACCGGCACCGCGCGGTCGTTCCAGGGATCATCCAACTGGTGGCACCGGTCGGTGACAAATATAAGTTCTACAGAGAGTTTCTTCGCCGCCGTATCAAATGCGCGGGTCTGATAGCCGAGCTTCGACGTGAACAAAAGTATCCGTGGCCGAATGGTTGGGGAGTTCATACCACGGCTCTCATAGGAAGGTTTCCGCTTGCCTGACCGCTTCCCTGGCTCTCGCGATGGGGACCAACTGGTCCCGCGTGGGCTCCGCTCAACAGTACCAGGGCTCGTTCAAGTAGGGCACACCTTGCACCGCAAGGGGAGTCTGGAAGTCCCGCTCATCAACGCGCCGCTGTGCCGCGAGGTTCGCGGCCCGCCAGATTTTCTCGAAGGTAGCGGCTCGCTCGAGTTTCAATTTCTCCGCCGACGAGACGATGTCCTGCAGTTCTTCGCACAATCGGTCGATTCCGAGGACGCTATGCTCCCACGGATAGAACAAAGACTTCGCATCGAAGGGTCCGAGCCAGCCGCGGACTTCGTCAATGTCCAGCAATCGCGAACCGGAAGTGACCAGCAGCCGTATCGCCAACTGAATTGGCGCCACCGCGCCGATCAGTTCCAATCGCCGCAACTGTTCGAGGAGGTCCAAGTAGTTTTCGTAGGTAGTCCAGGGCGTGAAGGGCACAAACGTGGGTTGCAACGTGATTCCGGCACGCCGGCATTCCGCGACTACACTGAAGAAATCCTGCCGCGTATGCCCCTTTTGCAATTTCTCCAGGATTTGGTCGTTCAGAGACTCCACGGCGGAGACAATGAACAGGCAACCCGTGTCGCGCAGCGTCTTCAGGAGTTCCGTGTTGTCGCGAAGATGCTCAACCTTAATTGTCACGTCATAGGTTAATTCGGGAAATTCGCGGTGCAGCGCTTCCACCAACGGCACCGCATGGCCCACGCCATTGAAAAAATCCGGGTCACCAAACGTGATGTGCTGCGCACCCGCCCGCGCCTGCTGGCGTATGTCCGACAGGACCACTTCCCGATCCACGATGCGGAACACACCGTTGTACACCGGCACAATCGGGCAATGCCGGCACAAGTGCTTGCACCCGCGCGATGCTTCCGTGTACCCAACCAGCCGGTGCTTCCCCTCTGGCATCACCAGATGCGCATAATTCTGAAGACCTGGCAGGTCCGAGCGGTCCGGCGTCACGAAACGCTGTCTTGCGAGAGATACATTCGAATCGAGCGGATGAATCTGCGGGAACGCCGACAGCCCCGAAAGGTGCTCCGCCAGATCCACCAACCCCTGCTCAAATTCCCCGCCGAGCAGGGTTTGGACTCCACCCGCGTGCAGACTTTCCGCGGCCAACGACGCGTACAAACCATAAGCGCACAGATGCGCCTTTGGATTGCTCCTCCGAATCGGCTCCAGCAATTCCAGCGTCAATCGCGTGGCGGTATGCATGGGCACATAAAACGCAATCAGGCCCGCTTCCTGCACCTGCGGCTCGGCGAGCGCCTGCCGCGACAAATCGAGGCAGGCCACCGCGTGGCCGCGCTTCCGCAACCACGCCGCCGGCGAAGCCAGCCCGAACGGCTGCCTTCCCAGCTCATACGTCGAGATCAGCAAAATCTTCACAACGCCTCATTATAGCCTCTCCGCGCCGCATCGGGATTTCGGTTATGATAGAAGGCTCTAGACCTCTGGAAAGGACCTCCGGCATGACCATCTCCGCTGCCAATTCCTTCGGTACCCGGGACAAACTGAATGTTGGCGCGCAATCCTTTGAAATTCACCGCCTGGAAACACTGGAAACGAAGGGAGTCAGCCATCTGGCCAAGCTTCCCTTCTCTCTCCGTATCCTCCTGGAAAATCTCCTGCGTTGCGAAGACGGGCGCTTTGTCCGCAAAGACGACATCGCCGCGCTGGCCAAGTGGACTCCCAACGGCCAACAAAAAGAAATTGCGTTCATGCCCGCGCGCGTGCTTCTTCAGGATTTTACCGGCGTTCCGGCGGTCGTGGATCTCGCCGCAATGCGCGAAGCCGTCCAGAAAATGGGCGGCAATCCCAAACGCATCAATCCCCTTTTCCCTGCGGAGCTCGTTATCGATCACTCGGTTCAGGTGGACAATTTTGGCAGCGTCAACGCGTTCGGTTTGAACGCGGAGCTCGAATTTCAGCGGAACATTGAACGCTACGCATTTCTGCGCTGGGGAGCAAAATCCTTCCGCAATTTCAAGGTCGTGCCGCCGGACACCGGCATCTGCCACCAGGTCAACATCGAATATCTGGCGCGCGTGGTCTGCGCGATGCCGAATGGTAATCGAGTGGAAGCCTATCCCGATTCGCTTGTCGGCACGGATTCGCACACCACCATGGTCAACTCCCTCGGTGTCTTCGGCTGGGGTGTGGGCGGGATCGAAGCCGAAGCGGCGATGCTCGGCCAGCCGCTCTCGATGCTGGTGCCGGAAGTTGTCGGCTTCAAGCTGCACGGCCGTTTGCCGGAGGGCACGACCGCGACAGACCTGGTGCTGACTGTCACGGAAATGCTGCGCAAGAAAGGCGTGGTCGGGAAGTTCGTGGAATTCTACGGCTCGGGCCTTTCGACACTGAGTGTTCCCGATCGCGCCACCATCGCCAACATGGCTCCGGAATACGGCGCAACGATGGGCTTTTTTCCGGTGGATAACGAAACGCTCGCCTATCTGCACTTCACTGGGCGTTCGCACGAGCAGATCGCTCTCGTTGAAGCGTATTGCAAGGAACAGATGCTTTTCCGCACGGACTCCACGCCGGAGCCGGCCTTCAGCGATAAACTGGAACTCGATCTCTCCAGTGTCGAGCCTACGGTCGCCGGGCCCAAGCGCCCGCAGGATCGCGTCGCGCTAAAGAATGCCAAAGCGTCGTTCGTCAAGGTGGTGGAAGGCGCATCCGCGAAACACGTGCACGTCAAGAATAATGGCGACACGTTCGACCTTTCGAGCGGGGCCGTGGTGATCGCCGCGATCACGAGTTGCACGAACACGTCGAATCCGTCCCTGATGCTGGGCGCGGGCCTTCTGGCGAAAAAAGCGGTCGAGCGCGGACTGGACATTAAACCCTGGGTAAAGACCAGCCTCGCTCCCGGCTCGAAAGTGGTCACCGATTATCTGCTCGCCGCCGGCCTCACGCAGTATCTCGATAAATTGAAATTCAACCTCGTCGGCTACGGGTGCACCACGTGTATCGGCAACAGCGGCCCGCTGCCGGATTCGATCGGCGCCGCTATCAAGGACAATAATCTGCTGGCGGTTGCAGTTCTTAGCGGCAATCGCAATTTCGAAGGCCGCATCCATCCCTTGGTGCGCGCCAACTATCTCGCGTCGCCGCCGCTCGTCGTCGCTTATGCGCTTGCCGGACGCATGGACATCGACCTCACGACGGAGCCCCTCGGCAGCGACAAAGCCGGGAAGCCCGTCTATCTGCGCGAAATCTGGCCCACGCCGCAGGAAGTCGAATCCACCGTGCGCGCCGCGGTTTCCACCGAGCAATATCGCAAGGAATATGGCGAAGTCTTTGAGGGCGACGCTCGCTGGAAAACAATGCCTGTTCCCGAAGGCGACCTCTATCAGTGGGAAGAGAACTCAACCTATATAAAGTTGCCGCCATATTTCGAAAACATGCCTAAGACACCCGGGCCGCTTGCAGACATTCGCGGTGCGCGCGTGCTTGCAATCCTCGGGGACAGCGTTACCACCGACCACATCTCTCC
>DASYXF010000021.1:0-8223 GCA_035935335.1 Candidatus Acidiferrum sp. | reverse complement strand
ATGACAAGTTTGTGCGCGGATTGTGAGTCTCGGTTGGAATTGGCATTCGTGGGAAATGCGGATTAGAGGGATGCGAGGAGCTGCGGTAAGATAGAAGTTTCCTGATGACGGCGAATCCCATTCTGCAGGTAGAGAACCTTGTGAAGCGCTACGGCGACGTGGAAGCCGTGCGCGGCGTCAGCTTTTCGGTGGAAGAGGGCGAAGTGTTCGGGTTGCTGGGGCCGAACGGGGCCGGGAAAACCAGCACCGTGGAAGTGATGGAAGGATTGCGCGTGCCGGATGGCGGGCGCATTTCGGTTTGCGGGATCGATCCAGAGAGAAATCCAACGGAACTTAAGCATGAGATTGGGGCAACGCTGCAATCCACTTCCCTGCCGGATAAATTGAAGGTTGGCGAGGCGCTGCGGCTGTTTGCCGGCTTTTACAAGCGAACGCGGAATCCCGACGATTTGCTGAGGCGTTTTGGCCTGGAAGAAAAGCGCAACGCGTTTTACAGCCAGCTTTCGGGCGGGCAAAAGCAGCGGCTGGCCCTGGCGATGGCGCTGGTGAACGACCCGAAAGTTCTGTTTCTGGACGAGCCGACGGCGGGGCTGGATCCGCAGGTACGACGCGAAATTTACGACATTATCGAGGAGTTGAAGCGCCAGAAGAAGACGATCGTGCTGACGACGCATTATATTGAGGAGGCGGAAAAGCTTTGCGATCGCGTGGCGATTGTGGACCACGGAAAAGTGATCGCTACTGGAACGCCGCGGCAGTTGAAGGAGCGGTCGGCAAATACCATACGGATTGAGGTGCGGCTGGCAAAGCCGGCATCGAATGGCGTGCTGAAAAATCTGGATGGTGTGGTGGACGCGCGACAACTGGATGATGTGTATGTGCTGCACTGCCAGAAGACGGCGCCGGCGATTGTGGCGCTGGTGAAGCACCTGGAGGCGGAGAACAACGAGCTGGTGAGCCTGGAGATTGCGACGCCTTCGCTGGAAGACGTGTTCATCGAACTGACGGGGCGGAGGCTGCGAGATTGAAGACGATTCTGACACTGGCGGCGATGCGCATCCGGATTACGCTCCGGAACAAGGCGTTCCTGTTTTTCAGCCTGGTAATGCCGATGGCGTTTTTCTTTTTGTACGGCAGCGTGCTGGCCAAAGGGGAAATACCAAAAGTGCGGTATCTGCTGGGGCCGGTAATTGCGATGTCCGTGATGGGGACGTTTTGGGGATTGAGCGCACAAATTGTGACCTGGAGGGAGCAAGGGATATTGCGGAGATTCCGTCTGGCGCCGATTCCGGCGAGCAGCATGATCGGCTCCAGCGTTCTGGCGAACATGCTGTTGATTCTGCCAACAGTGATTCTGGAATTGGCGCTGGCTAGGTTTGTTTATCACCTGAAGGATTTCGGGAACCTCGGCGGCATCATCGTTATGTCGTTGATTGGGATCGGAGCATTCGCTTCGCTGGGGCTGATCGTGGCCAGCGTGACGAACACGATGCAGGAGACGCAGATCATTAACCAGTTGCTCTGGTTCGCATTGATATTTCTTTCCGGCGCGACGGTGCCGATTCCCATATTGCCGCACGCGGCTCAGCGGGTGGCATTGTTTCTTCCGGCGACGTATCTCGTGACCGGACTGCAGCAGGCCATGGTGCACCACGCGTCGCTGCTTTCGCTGCGCGCGAACATCGGTTCGCTGGTCGCCTGGGCGGCGTTGGCATTCACCATTTCCTCGCTGCTCTTCCGGTGGGAGCCGGAAGCGAAATTGCCACGGAATGCGAAGCTTTGGGCTGCTTCGACGGTTCTGCCGTTTTTGCTGCTGGGAGTCTGGGAGAATTACAACGGGAAATTGCTGAAGGATGCGGCGGCGATGCTGGAGGAGAGGCCGGTGGAGAAAGCGCCGGCGGCGGCCGCTCCCGTGGAAGCAAAACCGTGAGTATCGGCGGAAGATTTGAAGCGGGGTTGGAGATTCCCGGTGGAATTGATGTTGGTTGTGGTTAGCTTGGATGGTTCTGCATAGACCGTAAAAGCGGAAGCAGGGCTTCCGCACTCCAAAGGTTCCAAATTGGCTGAGCTGAACGCTGGCGTTGTTTCGCGAATTCGTTGACGCTTGGGGAATGCTCTTCTATTCTGAAAGTGCGAGGCAGCACGCGACACTCCGAGGGAGACTTGGCCATGCCTGTACAGAAAACCGAGAAAATCTGGCACAACGGGAAGTTCATCAACTGGGATGACGCCAAGCTGCATGTGCTTTCCCATGTGGTGAGCTACGGGTCTGGCATTTTTGAAGGGATTCGCTGCTACGAAACGCCGCAAGGCCCCGCGATTTTCCGTCTGCGCGAGCACATGCAGCGGCTGATCAATTCCGGGCGAATCTACCGGATGGAACTTCCCTATTCCGTGGATGAATTCAGCAGCGTGGCCTGCGAACTGGTGCGGCTGAACAAGATGGGCGCGTGCTACGTGAAACCGATCGTGGTGCGCGGCTACGGCGAAGTAGGCGTGAACCCGCTGAATTCGCCAATCGAGACGTATATGGCGTGCTGGAGCTGGGGCGCGTACCTGGGACCGGAGGCGCTGACAAAGGGCGTGGACGTTTGCGTAAGTTCGTGGACGCGGATTGCGCCGAACACGCTGCCGGCGATGTCCAAGGCCGCGGCGAATTACATGAACTCCCAACTGATCCGCATGGAAGCGTCATTGAACGGATTTGCGGAAGGCATCGCGCTGGACTCCCATGGGCACGTCAGCGAAGGATCGGGAATGAATGTTTTTCTTGTGCATGATGGTGCGCTCTATACCCCGCCGCTGGCCACGAGCATTTTGCCCGGAATCACGCGCGACGCGGTAACCAAGCTGGCTGTGGACTTGAATATTCCGGTGAAGGAATCGGCGATTCCGCGCGAGATGCTGTACATCGCGGACGAAGTGTTCTTCGTGGGGACGGCGGTGGAAGTGACGCCGATCCGCTCGGTCGACAAGATTGAGGTCGGCAAAGGCGTTGCCGGGCCGGTTACGCGGGCGATTCAGCAGGAGTTTTTCGCATTGACCAGCGGAAAGAAGCCAGACCGGCACGGATGGATGACGCCGGTGAATGCGCCGGTTGTTGCTGCGAGGTAGGCGAGGCGATTCCTCGCATGTAATCAGATATCAGTAATCGGTAATCAGTCAGAGGCGATCAGATAACAGATAGCAGCGAGCAGGAGGCAAGAGGCTCACCGACGCTGCGGCGTGTGCCGGGATGATTCTGTCTGATTACTGAAAACTGGTTACTTTTCCCGGTTCCTGTTATCGGTTATCAGATCTCTGTTATCCGTTTCCCGTCCGACTGCTAGCGCGCCCTCCCAAATCCAGCTAGAATCCGATGCGTCACATTCCATTCGACGTATCACCGGGAGGCGGCTGGATGTACAACCTCACTCAGAAATTGACCGCAGAGTTTATTGGAACGTTTGCCCTGATTTTCTTCGGGGCCGGCGCGGTGTGCGTGGATATGCAGTTGCGCACGAACGCAACGGGAGGGATTGGACTGCTGGCAATTGCGCTGGCGCATGGACTGGCGATTGCGATCATGGTTTCGTCACTGGGGCATGTCTCGGGCGGACACTTCAATCCGGCGATCACGATTGGATTTTGGGTGACGAAGAAACTTTCGACCCTGGACACATTGTTTTACTGGCTGGCGCAGCTTGCCGGTGCTGCCACCGCCGCATTCATGTTGCGGGCGGTGATCCCGGACGAGGTATGGCACAGCGTGGCGCTGGGCACGCCGGAGTTGATGCGGGACTTTCCGAGTTGGGCGGGGTTGGCGCTGGAGGCTACGACGACGTTTTTCCTGGTGTTTGTGGTGTTCGCTACCGCTGTGGACGAACGGGGGACGTTTCGTGCGATTGCGGGTTTTGGGATTGGGCTGACGATTACGCTGGGAATTCTGGTGGCGGGGCCGTATACCGGCGGGGCGTTGAATCCGGCGCGGGCGTTTGGGCCGGCGCTGGCGTCGCATCATTGGCTGAATCAGTTGATTTATTGGGTAGGGCCGTTGGGCGGGGGATTTCTGGCGGGGTTGATTTACGATTCGTTGTTTTTGAAGGCGAGTGAGGTTTAGGAGAAGAGCAGGCCGAGCAAGCTCGGCCCCTACAAAAGCTTGAAACACCCAAGAGCACAGCCAGGAATGGCTGTGCCACAAGGGCCAGAAAACCCAAGAAGGCGGCATAAAGCCGCCCCTACAAGCGAAGACCTGTACCTGGGACTAGGTAACTAAGGCGCAACTACGGTTTGCGGGTTGCTTGTTGAGCCCACCTGCGGATGCTACGTTCAGAGAGGAATTGCATCTTTGCGGGGTGTCTGCACATGGCTCTGAGCATTGACGATCTGTTGCGTCGCGCAGTGGAAAATAAATCCTCCGACTTGCACCTGAAGGTCGGTAACCACCCCTATCTACGAGTCGACGGCTTGCTAACGCCGATGACCGACGTGCCGCGCATCACGCCGGAAGAGATGCTGTCGATGGCCTTCAGCATGATGACCAACCGGCAGAAACAGAAATTCAAGGAAACGGCCGAGTTGGACATGGCGTACGGCGTGGCGGGCCTGGGCCGGTTCCGCGTGAACGTATTTCAGCAGCGCGGCAACGTGGGAATGGTGTTGCGCGTTATTCCGACCAAGATTCGGACAGTCGAAGAGCTGAATCTTCCCTCAGTCATTACCAAAATATGCGAAGAGCAGCGCGGGCTGGTGCTGGTGACCGGGACGACGGGTTCCGGCAAATCCACGACGCTGGCGGCGATGATCGACCGCATCAACGCGGACCGCGCCGACCACATCATCACGATTGAAGACCCGATCGAATTCCTGCACCGCGACAAGCGCAGCTTTATCAACCAGCGCGAAGTGGAAGTGGACACCGCGAACTTTTCGTCGGCGTTGCGCGCCGGCTTGCGGCAGGACCCAGACGTGATTCTGGTCGGCGAAATGCGCGACCTGGAAACGATTTCAACCGCGCTGCTGGCCGCGGAAACGGGCCACCTGGTGTTCTCGACCTTGCACACGTTGGACGCGACGGAAACGATTCAGCGTATTATCGCGGTCTTTCCGCCGCCGGAGCAGAAGCAGATTCGCTTGCAGATGGCCGCGACGCTGAAGGCCGTGGTTTCGCAGCGCCTGGTGCGCCGCGCCGATGATAAAGGCCGTGTGCCGGCCGTGGAAGTGATGATCGCGACCGGGTACATCCGGGATTGCATTATTAACGCGGACAAGACGCGGTTAATTCACGACGCGATTGCGGCCGGGACTTCGCAGTACGGCATGCAGACGTTCGACCAGTCACTCTTCGATTTGTACACCAAGGAGCTCATCACCCTGGACGAAGCTCTGTCGCGCGCATCGAACGCCGACGAATTCAAGCTGCGCATTCAGGGTATCCGCTCCGCCGCCGACGCCGCGCGCGAGGAAATGGCCTCGCAGATGGCGGACTTCGAGCGCTTCTCGCGGAAGTAAGGGCGGCGATGGCCGCGACACCGGAAGTCGTCTGACAGCTTAAACAAAACCCACCTGTTGAGTGCGAGAGCATAGCTCTCGCTTTTGCGATTTAAACATGCGTGCACAAAATTGTGTTTGGGTGAGAGTGTCGCACCGTAAAAGCGGCAGCAGAGCTGCCGCACTCCAAAAAAGAGGAGCGCGCCGCGGGCGGCTGCGGCGCGTTCGAGCGGAAGATGGGCTGGCTGCTTAGTTGAAATAAGCGGCGTTTTTCTCGATGAAGGGCTGGAGAGCGGCAGGTACTTCCTCCAACGCCATAATCGAGTTGGAGGGGCAAACGGTGATGCAAGCGCCGCAATCGACACATTCCGTCGGATGAACATAAAGCTGCGGAGCGGTAGCGAAGTCAGCTTCGTCCTTGGTCGGGTGAATGCAGGCGACCGGGCAAGCCTCGATGCAGTGCTCGTCTTTCGTGCAAGTGTCGGTGATGACGTAGGCCATGGGAAGTCCTCCCCAGGGTTGGAAGGAGCAAATCCTGTGCCAGCCGCGGGTTGCGAGGGCGTGCTTTCTTTTCAAGAACTTGCAAACCTCTCCGGCAATTCGGACCCACATGGTCTGTGTGATGTGGCGCACGCTGCGCATGTTCACGCCCCACCGCCCTGCCGCACAGGCCGCATCTTTACTTCGCCGCTTCTTTGCCCCATGCTCTCAGCTATGTTCGGGAAACCCCGGCAACTGGAGACGGAGGCGCAGGTGTATGACGCCGCGATCAAGATCCTGATGCGGCGGGCGCATTCGGTCCACGAGATGAAGAAGGCGCTGGCGCGGCGCTGCGAAGACGACAAGATTGTGCGCGGGGTGCTGGAGCGGCTGAAGCGGGAGAACCTGCTGGATGATGCGCGCTACGCGAAACAGTTTACGCGCCTGCGCACGGAGTCGCGGAAGCAGGGCGAATTTCGGATTGCGCGGGACCTGCGAGCAAGGGGGATACCGGACCGCCATATCGAAACGGCGATCAAGGATGCCGCGGCTGCGACCGATCCCGCTGCAATTATCCGGCAACGGATTGAGCGAAAGCTGCGCCTCTTTCGCGGGGAGATTGACGAGAGGAAATTGGCTTCACTCTACAGATCACTGATTGGGGCGGGATTTCCGTCGGATTTGATACGTAAAGAGTTGCACCGCATTACGCACGAGGAGATTCCAGAGGTCGAACCCAGCGACGAGACGGTTTAACTTTTCCCTTCTTGAAGAGACTAGCAAAAGAGCCTGCCCCCGGAAAAGCATTCGGGGTGCAAACTGCGCCCGCCTCGGAAGGCGGCCGCTACATAAGCAGAGATAGGGCTCCAAATCTTGGCGATTCATCCTAGTTTACGGCCAGCCTGGAGCGGGTGATGTCGGCACCTAATAAACGGATTGAGATGGTGAAGATAATTTCAGTGGATGGCTCACCTTCACCACAAAAATCCTTGGCGGAGAGCAGTTTCCTTGGCTTTCGAGGTTTCCCCATGGCAGGCTCCTGGCTGGGAATTCCGGCGCAGATAGTTTATACCGCCATCCAGGATTTTGTGCGCCCGCCTGAAGAGCGGCTCGCGGACTCGCGGGCACGATTTTTCGTGCCCCTACAGGAGCGGCCCGCCACGTTCCCTTCGGCTACGCTCAGGGCAAGCGGTAAGGCCTACCTGTGCGATAATTTGGGTTTGAGTTGGATGGCGGAGACGAGGTTTACGTGACGGAGAGCGGCGACAAAAAGATGACGGGGAACGCGATACGCGAGAAATTCCTGCAATTTTTCGAGAGCAAGGGGCACCGGCGCGTGCGGTCGTCTTCGCTGGTGCCGCATGGGGATCCGACGCTGCTGTTTACGAATGCGGGGATGAACCAGTTCAAGGATGTGTTTCTGGGGTTGGAGAAGCGAGAGTATTTGCGGGCGACGACGGCGCAGAAGTGCGTGCGGGCCGGCGGAAAGCATAACGACCTGGAAAATGTGGGTTTCACGAAGCGGCATCACACGTTCTTCGAGATGCTGGGGAATTTTTCGTTTGGAGATTATTTCAAGAAGGATGCGGTGGCGTTTGCGTGGGAGTTGATTACTTCGCCGGAGTGGTATGGGATTCCGAAGGACAAATTGTATGCGACCGTGTTTGGCGGGGCGGAAGTAGCCCCAGGAAATTCGCTGGGCGTGGATGAAGAAGCAAAGAAGTTCTGGCTGGAACATGTTCCTGCTGACCGAATTTTTGCTATTCCAGGGCTAAAAGATAATTTCTGGGCCATGGGCGATACGGGCCCTTGCGGGCCGTGCAGCGAGATTTTTTATGACATGGGACCTGCGGCGTCGGAAGAAGGCCATACGGATTGCAAATTCCCGTGCGAATGCGGTCGGTATGTGGAGATCTGGAACCTGGTATTCATGCAGTTCAACCGCGATGCCAGCGGAACGCTGACACCGTTGCCGAAGCCGTGCGTGGATACGGGAATGGGGTTGGAGCGGGTTGCGGCGGTGCTGCAAGGCGTGATTTCGAATTACGACACGGATTTATTTGTGCCACTGCTCGATCGCGCGGCGCAACTGATTGGCGTTGACGAGAAGAAGGAACTGGCGGCGGAAGAGAAGGGGAGATCGGCGGCTTCCTTGCGGGTGATCGCGGATCATGCGCGCGCTACGACATTTCTGATTACGGATGGCGTGCTGCCTTCGAATGAGGGCCGCGGGTATGTGCTGCGGAAGATCATGCGGCGGGCGATCCGCCACGG
>DASYXF010000020.1:0-23379 GCA_035935335.1 Candidatus Acidiferrum sp. | reverse complement strand
CCGAGGTGGGCCGGGTGATGCGGGAAAGAATCTTGAGAAGGGTGGTTTTGCCCGAACCATTGCGGCCGATCAGCCCCAACACTTCACCTTCGCCGACTTGCAGGGACACGTCGTTAAGCGCCCAGAAAGTATCCGGCTTTTGCCGTTGAAACACGGTCCAGGGTGCGCGCAGCGTGCGCGCAAGGGTATCGCGAAGAAGGCCGGAGGAAGTGAGCGAGCCCCGCTCGTAGCGCTTGCTGATGCCATGGGCTTCGATGACGGCGGTGGTCATACGCGATCGGCCATGCTCCCTTCCATGAAATTGAAGAAGACGAGGCCGCCGAAGAGCACGAAGCATACGATGAGTGAGGAAGCAAGGAGAGTAGCTGTTGGGGCTTGGCCTGTTCCGGTGAGGGCCCAGCGGAAGCCGTCGATCACGCCCGCCATGGGATTCAGCCCGTAGAGCCAGCGGTAGCGCTGGGGAACCATGGAGCTGGAATAGTAAACGGGCGACGCCAGCGTCCAGAACTGGACGATGAATGGAGTGAGGTATTTGACGTCGCGATAAAGAGCGTTCAGGGCGGAAAGCCAAAGGCCGACACCCAGGACGGTGAAAACGGCGAGAAGCAGAAAGAGCGGCAGGAGCACGAGCGTCCAGGCCGGACGGATGCCGTGGGCGAACGTAAAGATCAGAAGCACAACAAAGCCGATGCCGAAATCCACAAGGCCGGAAAGCGAAGCGGAGACGGGCAGGATGAGACGCGGAAAATAGACTTTGGTGATGACCCGCTGGTTTTCCACCACTACGTTGGTGGCGAGAACCAGTGCGGTGGAAAAGTAGGTCCAGGGCACCAGCGCCGCGAAGCAGAACACGGAATAAGGAAGTCCCTGGGAAGGCAGTTTGGCGAGCCTGCCAAAAAAGAGTGTGGCGACCAGCATAGTGAGCAACGGCTGGACAATCACCCAGGAGACGCCGATGGCAGTTTGCTTGTAGCGAACCTTGACGTCGCGCCAAATAAAAAAAAGGAGCAGCTCGCGGTAGTTCCATAGCTCTTGCAAGCGCAATTCGAACCACGTACGAGGCGGCTCGATGCGCAGCGTCAGGGAACCCGGTGGGCGGTTCGCCAGCGGGCGGGAGGCGGACGGATTGGAGGTCACCGAAGCCATTCAGTAGGCAAAATGCCGGATGAGATTTGCCGTCCCTGACAGGGTAACAGAATCGGATACGCGGGACGGAGGCGGATGGCCAAGGCGCTGGAGTTTTCTCATTCCGGCCGCGAGCTACGGTCGCGCATCCTTCCTTATTTGCTCGACATCTTTTTGTTCGATCTGCCGCATCAGGTCTCCCCGGCGGAAGAAATAAGCTTGCAGGTGCGAGGAGATCTGGCGGGGAACAACTTGAAACTGGTTGGAAGCTGCCTGCGAGAATGAGATTGGCCCGCGCGCGGGGATCAGATGAGTGCCCCACTGATAAATCATGCCCAGATTCCAGAGTGTGAGGGAGGCCAGCACGGCGGAGATGACGAGCAGAGCGGGCCGCCGGCGAGAGAAGAGGCCTGCGAAACTTTCCAAGGCGACGCCCAGCCCGAAAATGAAAAGCGAAGTGAGGGAGATGAAAAACCGGTTCCCAAAGGAGGAGATTCCCGCCCAATCCGGGTAAAGGGAAATGAAGCAATAGAACACCACGCAGGCGGCAAGAAGCGGGATTCCGAGCCGGGGTGAACGACGCGCAAACATCAGCAAGCCCAGCAGCGAGAAAATGATCACGGGAGTCCAGGAAAGCAAACCGTGATTGGCGGAAAACAGCACCTTCAGGAACACGGGCGAAGTCCACAGAAAATCTCGGATGGAAAGATAGCCGGTTTCGAACGGCCCGCCATAAACAATCCAACGGGAAAGGAAGGTCGGCAGCAGGCACACGCACACCACCAGGCCAAAGATCAGTTGACGGGAGAGCAGCGGGAAAATGCTGGTGCGGTTGGGTTCCCGGGCGCCGCGAAAATATTTAAGGTATTCGGAAAAGGCTTCCAACGCGAGCACGGTGACGATCATCAGGTTGGGATAGTAAACGTTGAGCATGAGGCCGGTAATCAACGCCAGAATCAGCCACTCCCGCAGCGTTCGCTCGCCGCGGGTCCGTTCCCAATACCACAAAAATAAAGCCACCGCGAAAGCAGAGTGCGCGTGCGACCAGGAAGGATTGAAATACATATAGACGGGGAGAGAACTGGCCCACCAGATCGCAAGAGTGGCGATAAACGCCCACAATGGCGGCACGTATTTCCGGGTAAGTCGAAAAGCGATGAGCAGTGCAAGAAAGCCATAGATGGCAGTGCCAAAGGCCATCGCGTAGCGGTACGGCGCGGAAAAACCGTCTGCCGGGACAGAGGAACCGAGCGCCCTGGCGGAAAGTACGGCTGCGTGGGCCACGAGCAGAAACGGCGACCAGAGCAGCGCGGGTCCGACAGTGAAGTGATTCTCGAGATGGCCCGTGACGGTCCGAAAGGCGGGCTTGGGCTGGCCGTATTCGTCGAGACGCCCCTCGCGAAAACTTTCGTTGGCGGACAAATAGTCGTGGGTGAAATCCAGGTTGTGCTCGATCAGCGGAGCGCGCGCGTAGGCGTAGTAGCCAACTCCATCACCGCGGACCCACGGGTTCAGAAGAGGAAGCGAGAAAAGGAAAAGGGCCAGAAGCAAAAGTTCCAGCGTACGCGGCTGAATTTGCGAGTCAGCGCTCAAAGGGGCCTGCCAGGTATAACTGGAGCGGAGACATCGGGGCGGACACGATCAGAGCTGCGGGCTTCGAGATCATCCGGGCGCCTGAGCGAAAACATAAAGGGTTCGGTACGGCTGGATTGATTATAGTATCAGTGAATTTCAGAGCTGGATATCCTGGACGAGATCACCCGGCGGAGCGTTTGGCAACCACTGCTCCGGAAAGCAGACCCTCTTTTTGCCGGAAGTAAGCGGAAACCCTGTCAATAATATCGGCTAGATTCGTTTGCGGGCGGAAACCCGTGAGGGAATGAAGTTTCTCGATGGAGGGCACGCGCCGCATCATGTCTTCAAAGCCCGGTTCGTATGCTTTATCGTAGGGCACGAAATGGATCGGGGAATCGCTGCCCGTGCGGTGCTTCACAACCTTGGCAAGATTTTCGATGGTCACTTCTTCGGTGTTGCCGATGTTGACTACTTCTCCGACGGCAGCGTCCAGAGGCATCAAACGGAGCACGGCCTCCACCGTGTCCCGAACATCACAGAAGCAGCGCGACTGCCTGCCGTTGCCGTAGACTTCGATCGGTTGTCCATCCAGCGCGCGCTTCACAAAGTTGGGAAGAACCATGCCGTAGCGCCCGGTTTGCCGCGGGCCGACGGTGTTGAAAAAACGGACAACGATTACGGGCTGCTTTTTTTCTTTCCAATAAGAGAGCGCGAGAAATTCGTCCAGGGCTTTGGAAGCAGCGTAGCTCCAGCGCCCCTTTGTGGTGGCACCCAGCACCAGGTCCGCATCTTCGTGGAAGGGTACGTTGGTGTTCTTCCCGTAGACTTCGGAAGTGGAAGCGATCAGAACGAGCTTTTTCTTTTTGGAAGCGGCCTCCAGAATCATCTGCGTCCCGTTGACGTTCGTTTCAATCGTGCGGACGGGACTTTCCACGATCAATTTCACGCCCACCGCGGCGGCCAAATGAACGATCACATCGGCGTCATCCACCAGTTCCGCGAGGATCTGCCGGTTCTCAATGCCGTCAAGATGGTATTCCAGGCGCTCAGAGCCTTTCAGGTGGCGAATATTCTCCATGCTGCCGGTGGAGAGATTATCCAGTAGAACCACCTGCTCGCCCTTTTCCAACAAACGCTCGGCAAGATGGGAACCGATGAAGCCCGCGCCGCCCGTGATCAGATATCGCACATCACCTCCTAGAGTTTGTCCGAATCGTCCCGTTCCAGAGGCTTGGAAGGGACATGCTCGGGAGCTTCTTCATGACCCAATTCCAGGGCTTCCTGTGGGCCGTAGCCGTAGGAATAAGGGTAATAGCGATAGGAATAGTAGTAGTCGGGTGCGCTGGCATCCACGGCGTTGAGAACCACACCGAGCAGGCGGCTCTTCACGCTGGTGAGAAGGTCGCACGTGCGCGTAAAGGCCTCTTTCGGAGTCTCTCCGGAGCGCACCACGAGAAGCACCCCATCGGCCTGGACGGAGAGGATTACCGCATCCGTTGCAGCCATAATCGGCGGTGAATCAATTACGACAAATTTGTATTTGGTGCGGAGTTCGACGATGGCGTCCGCCAGCTTATGCGACGAAAGAAGGTCGGCCGGATTTGGCGGCAGAGGGCCGGTGGGAATAGCGGCGAGATTCGGAATCGCCGGGTGGGGCACGGTCACCAGGTCGAGCGTTGAAACTCCCGCGAGATAGGAGCTGAGACCTGCGTATTTGCCGGTTCCGAGATTCAACAAGCGGCCAACGCCTGGTTTACGAAGGTCGGCATCCACGAGAACTGTTTTGTCGCCGAGTTGCGCCAGCGTAACGGCCAGGTTGGCCGCGGCGGTGGTTTTGCCCTCGCGGGGCAGAGCGCTGGTCACCAGGATGACCTGAGGCGGGTGATCCGGTTGCGAGAGCAGCAGCGCGGTCCGCAACGCGCGGAAGGCCTCCGACATCTGCGATTTGGGCAAATGCTGGGCCACGAGTTCAATGCGCTTCTCATGGCCATTGGCGCCCGCGCCGCCGAAGATCCCTATTCGACGCTTATGGCTCGCGTCGTCTCCAAACGCCGGAACGACGGCGAGACTCGGCAAGCGGGAAAGCGTTTCGATATCGTCGGGGGTCTTCACCGTGTTGTCGAGGTATTCGCGCAAAAGGGCAAGACCGATGCCTCCGACGAGGCCGACGAGGAAAGCGAGCGCGATATTGCGGGCCTTGGCGGGCCGCGCAGGATAAGAAGGAATCATGGCGGGGTCAACGACACGAAGGTTGGAAGATTTCAACCCTTCGGAGATGCCGGCTTCCTTCAGCTTGGTCAACAGGCCTTCATAGAGAGTTTTGTCGGCTTCGGACTCTCGTTTGAGAATGTTGTATTGGACCATCTTTTCGGCCATGTTGTTGGTTTCGGCCTTTTGTATTTCGAGAGCCTGGCGGATGAGTTCTTCGCGCTGCTTGGCTTCGCGATAGTCGCTTTCGAGCTGAAGGATAATGCCTTTGCTTTCGCGGCCAATCTGATCGTCCACTTCCTTCATCTGGGCCTGCAGGCGCAGCACTTTAGGGAAGTTGGGGCCGTACTGGCTGAGGGATTCCGTATATTGAACGGACAGGTCAGCCCGCTTCTTCTGCAAATCCTGCAAAAGAGCATCGGCGCGAATCTCCGGGACGGCATCGATGTCGCCGGCTTTCGCGTACTCGTAAAGAGCCTGCTTTTTCAAGGTTTCGCCTTGCGCGTCGGTGAGTTGCTTGTCCAGGTCGGAAAGCCGCTGGCTCGTGATGTTGGATTTGTCGTCCACGCTCCAAATCTGGTTCTGCCGCTCGTAGTTGATGCGGGCATCCTCAGACTGTTTCACCGTAAGCTTCAGTTCGTTGAGCTGTGATGTCAGGAAACGCGTTGCTTCGAGGGTGGCTTCGTAGCGGCTCTGGATATTCTGGGCTTTGAAATTTTCCAGGTGGGCATTCAGAATCCGGGCGGCCAACACCGGGTCGGTGGATTCATAGCTGACTTCCATCAGGCGGCTGTTGGGAATGCGCTTCACGCTCAAGCTGCCCAGGAAGGCGGCGACTTCCGGGGGGCGTTTCTGGTTAGCGAGCGAGCCGGTGGCGATTGCCTCCGAAGGAACGCCGCCGGCAGAAAATTCGGGGTTCGCGGCAAGCCCGGTGTTGCGAATGGTCTGAAGGGCCAGGGTTTCGCTGGTAAGAACCTTGGATTGGGTCTCGATGTAGTTGTCGAGGTCCATCATGGAATCGTAGGAGTCGGCGCCCTGGAATGGAAGAATGTTGTTGTTCTCGCGATCGATCTCGATGGTGGCCCTGGCGACATACACCGGGCGCATACGGAAGGTGGCGATACTGACGATGGTGACGACGGTCAGAAGGAACGACAGAATGAGCCACTGGTGCTTGCGCAGAATCAGCAGGTAATCGTAAAGGTGCGGTTCTCGCGGGGCCAAATCAATCGCCGGCACACGGGCGGAGGCGGGGAGCACGTCAACCAACCCGCCGTTTCCGGAATTCCTGGGAATCAATTTGGAGTCTTCGATCATAGTCCGTTCTTAGTGGTACGCCAGCCTAAATACGGCTACGGCCGTGCCAATAGCGAGGCCAAGTTCGGCGGCTTTTAACACTGCCTGCTTGGTCCGGTCATCCGGAACAAAGAGAATATCGCTTGGACGCATGGTGATGTCTTCGGACTGCCGATTCATCACTTTCTTCAGGTCCACCGGGGTTTCGGTCTGCTTGCCGGTGTCGTCTTTACGGATGATCACGGCGTGCTGCGTCTTGGCGATGTTGGTCAGCCCGCCGGCAAGCGAGAGTACCTTCAAGGTGGTGAGTTGCGTACGGTCGTTGGAAACAACGAACCCGCCCGGACGAGTGACCGCACCCAAAACATAAACAATGCCTGCGTGCGGCACCGTAACCACATCGCCGGCGTGCAAAAGGATATTGTTTCGCGTGTCGCCCGTCTCCAAGAGCTCGTTCAAATTAATAGTGATGGAAGTGGCCTCTGGATTCTCCTGACCAGCGGAGGCTTCGGAGCTCGCCGCGGGGGAAGTTACACGCGCCAATTCTTCGGCCGCTGGAAAGGGCGGCGTTTTCGGAGAAGCGACGGGGGTTTGCTGCGCAGGCGGTCGCGAGGCCATTGGATCGAGCGGCGGCGGTTCGCCGGAACCCGGCGCGGCGGTTCCGGAATTGGTCTGCGGATTGGCAACTTCCAGCATACTGAAAACCCGATGGCGGGTGACAATAACCGTGTCGCCGGCATCGTTGGCGATTCCGCCCGCTTCGGCAAGCACTTCCAGCAAGGTGACGTCGCGGTCGGCTTGATAAACCATCGGGTGCGCGACCGCCCCGACCACAGTGATCGGCTGGCTGCGATGCTCCTTGACCGCAACGCCAACCTCGGGATGCGAAACCAGGCCGTTTGCTTCCAAGACTTCCGCGATTTTCTCTTCCGTTTGCGTCTCGCTCAACCCTGCTACCCGCAGGCGAACGGGAACGAGCGGGATGTTGATCGTGCCGGCTTGGCTGACGCGCACTTCTTTCGAAAGTTCAGGAACATCAAAGACGGAGATGTCCAACAAGTCTCCACTGCCAATCACATAGTCGTGGGGAGCGGAACTCTTCGCCCCCATGGTGAGGGTTCGAATGCGATCGTTTACCTGCTGAGGAGTTTCACCGACGCTGACATTCTGCTGGGCGCGCGCGGCGAACGGCGCGCTGAGGCAAGTTGCGGCAACGGCGCAGGGCAAGAGACAGCGCCGTCCCATGGTTGAATATGGGACCATCAGAATGGGTGACCCCCCAGCGGCATTATACAGTCTGACACCATTAACTGGCCTCTACTTTTCTTGTTTTCCGGCGGGGCGGAGAGCTTTCCGGAATTCCAGGAGTCGGCGTCTGCAGGCGGGCTGTTGCCAGATGGGCCGAAACCAAAAATAACAGGGCGTTGGCTGGGATATGAAGATTAAAGTCTACTAAACTATGCACCAATAGCCCACAACAACCGACAAGTCCCGACAGGTTCAGGGCCGCCCCAAATGAGCCGCCGAGATCCTTTAAGCCCTTAACCGACTCGATAAATAGAATCGCCAGGAACCACAGGCAACAGACGCCACCGGCCAGACCCGTTTCCGCCATGACCTCCAGATAGTCGTTGTGCGTATGGTTCACAATTCTTGCGTCGTAGTTGGTCTCATAAGGCGGGAACACCATCTGGAGCGTGCCCACTCCGGTGCCCAGCGTGGGGTGGTCCAGGAAAATTCGCCAGGTGTCATGCCGCATGGAGGCCCTCTTGCCCATAGTGACGTCCAGCGACTGGTAGCTGGAAAACCGCCCCAGGACTTCCTGGAAGCCGATCCAGGAAACCGCGAGTAGAGCGCAGAGGACCAGGACACCGCCGACCAGCATGTATTTGCTCTGAAGGCGCCTGACCAGGAGTAGCGAAAAGAGAATCAGCAACTGCACCGCAAAGCTAACGATGCCGCCACGAGAGGCCGATAAAAGCAAAGCCACGATCGGTGCCAGGGCGAACAAACCGACGAGAAAGAGGCGCTCCCGGCGGACTTTGCCCAACACCAACGGCACCAGTGCAATGGGGATCAGAATTTCCGCGAATCCCGCAAAGTGGTTCCGGTTCACATACGGTCCGAATGGATTTCCGCCGTAGCGCATCACCCGGAACCAGTAAAGTTTCCCGTTGAACGTGAGGTGCTGCAGGATGCCAAAGACGGAGACGAAGAAACCGAGAGACATCAGGAACCACAATAGACCTCTCCAGTGGTTCATGCGGTAGTAGGCCTGGGGCAAAAGAATCAAGAGGATGATGTAAACAAGTAACATCTGAAGCTGCATGCGGGTATCGTAGGGCGAAGCGGTCCGGTGGAAAATTAACTGGACCAGCGCCACCAGGGCGAATGCCAGGAGCGGCGGCAGCAGAGGCGAAACCGCGATCCCCTCCTGCTCCCTGGCAAATGTACGCAGCGCCCAGATCACCAGCAACGCCGCAAAACACACTTCCAGGATTCCCTGCGACCACTCCTCCACGCCGCCGTAGGCAAGCACAGCGAAACTTAGAAGCAGGCAGATGCCGACTCGCAGGATCTTCATGGCCGCCGGCGCTCCACCGCCTTCGGGACCAGGGTTACGTCATCCACCCAGGCGTCGCCGGAAATATGAATGTCAGGATCCGTGCTGGGCTCCCGGCTGACGCAGACTTCCACCAGGTGAACGCCGGGGCCAGCGGTCCAGTCCTGTTCGATGGAGGTCCACGGCATGGTTCCGCGGATGTCGCGAGTGGATTCCAGCGGGACCTGAACATTCCCTATCGACTTGAGATGGAAGCGGATTCCCTGGTCTCCAGTGATGTTTCGTGTTTTCACCCAGCCGGAGAAAAGATACCTCGTGCCCGGAGTCACGGGGCCCGAAGCGCAGGCAAGATCCGCACCGGGGTTGTGCTTTCCGTCGAAAGTCAGGCGGAGCGACCGTTCCCCGGAGAGCTTTTCACTGGTGTCGAGCTCGGCGTGCACGCCCTCCACCAGAGTGTGAAAATACCAGGCGAAGGCATTGTTGCTGACGCCGGACTCAAAACTGGGATCCCAGAGGACCGAATCGCGAGGTTGAATCAACGGAGGCAGGTTCATCGTGGACGTGCCCTGGTCCCAAACCTGCCGGGCGGCTTCGTAATCGCGATGGGTTTGCAGCGTGGCGACGAACCCGCTAAATTCCCGCAACTCTAAATGCGGGTGGAGTTTTATCAGCCGCATCCATATCGTTTGCGCCACAGCCAATTGCTGCGAATCCACTGCTTCCGCAATCGCATCAACATACACAGCCGGGAGAGGCGGCAGAAGATCGCTCAAAATGGCGTCGATGTCCGGGTCGGCGCGATACGCGCGCGAAAAGACGGCGCCAGCGCGGCGCGGATCCGCTTGCAGGGCAACACGGAGTTCGGCGAAGGCCTGCGGCAGGTTGCCTTGGCGAAGAAGAAAATTTCCGTAGCGCCACGCAACATCGGCGGAGGCGGGATACGACTTTCTCGCGCGTAAAAAAGCATCCTGCGCCGCGGCCGTGTTTCCATCGAGTTCGTAAGCTGCGCCAAGGTCCAACCATGCGTCAGCGTAGCCGGGATTAAGGGCAATCGCTTTTTGATAGGACTCGACCGCAGCCACCACATCGGGCTGTTCCAAATTGAATTGTTGATAGTGGCCCAGCCGATACCAGAACTCGGGATTGCCCGGTTCCAGGTGGACGGCCCATCTCAGCTCGTTCATGGATTTTCCATCCGCGGCCAGTCCGGCGATCCCCGAACGCACACCAAAGAACGACACCCATAGGGCAACGAGCAGGGAGCCGATGACGAGCAAGCCTCGTGAGAGGGAATCCGAAAGGCGCAGGATCATCGCAAATTACTGTGCCTAGAGAGAACAGGAGAAGCAAGAATAAATTGAAACAAGGAGGGAAAAACTCCGTTCCACTTTGGAACAGTCTACTTTCCGAGCTATTTTCCAGACCAGGCGACTTGGCTTTCCTCCACGCGGCCGCGACGGCGCACGTCAATTCCGAGGCGTTTGATTTTCTGGTTCAAGGTGGAAAGGGGAATCAGGAAACGCTCCGCTGCTTCGGTCTGGTTCCAGCCCGTGCGCTCCAGCATGTCCACAATGATGCGGCGTTCGACTTCGTCGATGATCTGAAAGAGGGAGGGGTTCGGACTGTCGGCGGCGGTTCGCGAACCCGCTTCGCCCGGCAACGGCGGCAGAAATTCCGAAAGTTGCAAACGGACGCCGCGGACGATTTCCTTGCTGCGCAGGGATTCGGGCAAGAGGTCGACGTCGACGCGTTCCTGCGTGGAAAGCACCACGGCCCGCTCGACAACATTTTCGAGTTCGCGAACGTTCCCCGGCCAGTCGTAGTCCATCAAAAGTTTCATGGCGGAGGGCGTAAACATCCGCAATGGCTTGGAATTTTCCGTGCAGTAGCGCTCCAGGAAATGCGCCAGCAGCATGGGAATGTCTTCGCGGCGCTCGCGAAGCGGCGGCAGGTGCAGGTGGATGACGTTGAGGCGGTGATACAGGTCTTCGCGGAAGCGACCTTCTTTCACGAGCGAAAGAAGATCGATGTTGGAGGCCGCGACGATGCGCACATCCACCTTGAGCTGTTCCGTGCCGCCAAGCCGCATGAACTCGCGCTCTTGAATCACGCGGAGAAGCTTGGCTTGGGTTTCCGGGCTGACGGTGGCAATTTCGTCGAAGAAGATCGTTCCTTGATCGGCGACTTCGAAAAGGCCTTTCTTGCTGGCGACGGCGCTGGTGAATGCCCCCTTCACGTGGCCGAAGAGTTGCGATTCCAGCAGGTCGACGGGAATCGATCCGGTGTTGACCGGCACAAAGGCGCGATCGGCGCGGGTGGAAGCGGAGTGAATCGCCTTTGCGATCAACTCTTTTCCGGTGCCGCTTTCTCCGCTGATCAGCACCGTGGACCTGGAAGGGGCCACCTGGGCGACTAGGTCGAACAGCGTGAGCATCTTCTCGCTCTTGCCGATGATGTTGGGAAAATTGAAACGCTGCTTCAGCGCGCGCTTCAACTGAACGTTTTCCTCGCGCAGGCGATGGGCCTCGACGGCCTGCGCCACCTGGGCAAGCAGTTCGTCGTTGGACCATGGCTTGGTGATGTAGTCCATCGCACCGCTCTTGAACGCGGCGCGGGCCATTTCGATAGAACCGTAGGCGGTGATGAGCACGATCGGCAGATAGGGATCCTGCCGCCGGATATCCTTGAGCAACTCAATGCCGTTGCGGTCCGGCAAACTCACGTCCAGGAGCAGCAGATCGAAGGGCTGCTCACCCAGGCGCAAAAGCCCGGATTGCCCGGTATCCGCCATGGCAACCTGATAGCCCTCGGTTTTCAGAAGGAGTTCCAGCCCCTCGCGAATTTCCGCTTCGTCGTCAATAACGAGAATCGAGCCTTTAGGCATGAACCGCTTTCCTCACGGCCGGAAATTCAACGTGAAAGGATGTTCCTCGCCCGGGGGCAGAGCGCACATCGATCTTTCCGGCATGTTCTTTGATGATCCCATAGCTCACGGAGAGGCCCAGACCGGTGCCGCGGCCTCCGGGCTTGGTCGTGAAAAAGGGGTCAAATATCTTATGGATGTGGTCGCGGGGAATCCCGTTGCCCGTGTCCGCCACTTCGATTTCCACGCTGCCGTTGTGAGCGCCGGTGCGGACTTCCAGGATTCCGCCCGAGGGCATGGCGTCGCGCGCATTCAGGAAAAGATTCAGGAAAACCTGCTGCAATTTGTTGGCGGAGCCGCGGACAGCGGGCAGGCCGTCGGTAAGATGCTTCACCACCTGGATTTGCGAAGTCTTCAGGGGATGAGCGACCAGGGAGAGCGTTTCTTCCACTACACGGTTGACGTCCACATCGGCGAGAGCGCTGGGGCCGGTGCGCGAAAAATTCAGCAGGTTGTTGACGATTTCGCTGGCGCGGAAGGTCTGCTTCACGATTTTCTCGATGATGGATTGCCGCGGATCGCCTTCCGGCATCTGCTTGGCCAGCATTTGGATGTAGTTGGAAATCACGGCCAGGGGCGTGTTCACTTCGTGCGCAACGCCGGCTGCCAACAGGCCCAGCGACGTCAACTTTTCGGTCTGTGACATCTGCTCTTCCATGCGCTCGCGCTGGGTTACATCGTCAAAGAGCAGGAGGCGGCCAATCCGTTCGCCGGCCTTGCTGACCAGCGGCGTAATGGAGACGTTCACGACCATCGAGTGGCCCTGGTGCTGCAGCCTTTGCTTGTAGATCCCGGTGACCTGCTCCGCATCGCCACGGCTGGAAATTTCCTGAACCAGTTCCACGGGCAGAAGGCCGGCCAGCGGCTGGCCCACCGCGTCGTTACGCGAAACCTGAAAGAGCTGCTCCATGCGGCTGTTCCAGGCCTCGACGGTGCCGTAGAGATCGACCGCCAGCACGCCGACGTTAAGCGATTCGACGATGTTTTCGCTGAAGTCTTTCAGACGCGCGACTTCGAAGGCCTTCTGCTCGAGCGAGGTGTACAGCTGCGAGTTGTCAAGCGCGATGGCCAGGTATCCGGCGATGGTCTGCACGAGTTCGACGTCATCGCTTGAAAGGAAATCGCCGTCCACGGTCTTGCCGAGCCCGAGGAAAGCCACGGTGCGCTCGCGAATGCGGCAGGGAATGAAGTAGTTGAGGTCGAGCTGCTCGATCGTGCGGCGGACGGAATCCGCAACATCGGGTACGCTGCGGGAAGACTCGAAGAAAATTGTATTGTTCGCAAGCTCCGGGGCAGGCGATTTCAAGAAGCCCAGATCGAGCCGCTCGCTCAAGCGCACTCCCATGGAACGCGCCAGGCGCATCTCGCCGGGATTCTGCGGGTCTTCGACGAAGATGGCCAGCCGGTCGACAAGCAACGTCTGCGAAACGCGATCCATCACCGATCCCAGCATGGGTTCCAGACGCACTTCGTTGGTGAGGGTGCGGCCAAATTCAATGAGCGTGCGGCGATAGTCGAGGCGGTCGCGATAAAAGAAACGGTCGAGGCGCGCCTGAATACCTTCGCGGAACGGCTGGAAAAGGAAAGCCGCGACGACGATGGCGATCATGCCGCCGACGGAGCCGGTGGTCTGTTCGTGGAAGATCTGCGCGATCAGCGCCACCAACCCGAAGTAGACGGACGCGACCGCCGCGGTTGCCGCCGTATACGCCAGGCCGCGCTTAAAAATGATGTCTACGTCCATCAGCCGGTAACGAATGATGGCGTAACCAAAGCACAGCGGGATCAGCACCAGGCTGAGCGCGGAGAACTGCATCCAGGGCAGGGTCGCGGCGTCAAAAATATACGGAATGATGTACAGCAGCGTGAAAGGCAGGCTGCCGGCCAGCGTGCCGCCGGTCAGCCATTTCAATTGCTGCCGCAAAACGCCGGAGCGCGACCGCCGGTAACTGAGATTGAAGATGAGCCCGGCAGCCAGGAAATAGAATGCCAGGAAACCAAGTTCCAATTGGTCCAGTTCGACCCTTGAACGGGTGGTGGGGACAAAACCGCCGGCGTTCAAAGCCACCAGAATGTGGATCGCCAGCAGCACCAGCGGTGGCAAATAGACCCCTGCAAATTTCAGCAGGGATTTGCGGGAAGTTTCCGGCCGCTCCGGAAAGACCAGGGCGAAATGCAGCAGGAGAGCCGGCGCGAACAGTCCGGCGACGACGCCGGACCAATAGACTTCGAGGTCGAAGGTGTCCAGTTTGCCGCTGTAGTGGAAAGAGCAAACCACGAAGGAAACCAGGCAGAAGACGTAAAAATGAACGGCGCGCGGCGCGTTCCACCTGCGGGCAAATATGAACAGTCCAATGAAGAGATACAGCAAGCCAACGACGCGCAGATAGTTTTCCACGCTGATGGGCTTGTGAGGCGGGGTGGTGATCAGCCGGGTTTCAAATTCCTCGCCGTTGCGGGAGAGCTTGTAGCGGAGTTGGGTCCAAAGCCCGGCTCGATACAAGCGGTTTGGTACCACCGCAGCACGCGGCACCGCGACGTCATTCATCGCCAGCAAGACGTCGCCCGGGTGAATTCCGGCAACGGAGGCAGGCGAATCGGGCGCGACTTTCCAGGCTTCGACGCCCGCGGCACCATCCGACCAAGCTACGCCGTCGTCTACTTGCTCGTAGCGCGAACGCTGCAAGAAGTTCAGCCAGGCAAAGACGATGGCTGCCAGCGTGGCTAACGCCAGTACAACCGCCCCTACCCGGACACGGAGATTCTGTCTCATTGCAGGCCTAAAGAGCTCGGACCTAACCTTAGCTCAATTTCAGCAACTGATGTTCCAATCTTTAGTAGATGTCTAGCGTCATAACAAGTTGCAAATAAATAACTTAAATATGCCTTGCGGGAACTGGGCAGGCCACATACCGTTTTTAATAGGCTGGATACGAATTTCGAGAGGCCTCCAATGCACTAAAACTGAAGGCTCACGCCACCCCGGAAACTCCGAAAGGCAGGGACCAGCAGGAGTTGACCATCTCGAGTATTCAAGGAGAAGTAACCCTGGGCGAGCAGATTGTCGCATTCGGCGTTGGCTTCCCAGCGGCCGAACAGCATGCGGGGCAATGGTTGCCGGATGCCGACATTCAAATAGGGGCTCACCTGATAGGCCGCTTCACCGTAAGGGTCCACCCTCGAAAGCGCCGTGTCGTTTATCCATTTATAGCCAGCCGTGAGGTGGGTTCCGCTCTTGGGAATTCGGGCGGCAACTTTCATGGCTACCGATTGGCGCTGGGCATTGCGCAGACCGTCTCGCAGGCCCCCGTCCATTTCCGCTATTGGAACCAGGGCTCCGGAAAAGGCATAGATGGCGGTAAGCTCAAATTCGTCATTGAGCTTTTCCCGGAGCGCGACCCGGCCGCCCCAATCGCTGGAAGCCCCGCCGTCGTAGGCAAAACCTTTGGAAAAGAATTCCTGGAAAAACTCCTCGGGAGGAAGGCTATTGCCGCGGCCGAACAGGGCCACGTGGCTATAGTCATCGTGAAAAGCCGCAATCTGGAAAACGCCGCGGGTTCCCAGTTTCCGCTCGGCGGCCAATTCTTCGTGGCGGCCGCTTTCGAGTACCGGCCGGCCGCCGCGCATCAGGAGCGCAGGAAAAGTATCCAACTGGTTCAACGCGTCGGTCAGAACGCCGGGCGCGTCAACTCCTTCCAGGGCGGCATTCAACGCGTCATTGGGGGTGGTGCCGTTGGGCAGGGCCGCGTAAATCGCATCGGCATACCAGTTCGAGGTGACGCGCGTCTCGAGCTTCACGCGCGCGCGCAACCCGGAGGCAGGAGCGCCCAGTCCGACCAGAACGTACTCTCCGCCGGCGCGCACCAGGAAACGGCTGCCCAGTGCGAGGGTTTCGCTCTGGTCGAGGCGAACGCCACGGAAGGTCAACCCGCTGTTGCCAAGTTTCGCTTCGCGCAACACCAAAGTGCTCGACGGTCCGGTTTCCGCAGAGCCTGTTGGCAGCCACACGGAAGCGATTCCGCCTGCAGGAGACTCTTCGTCGGGCGTAATCTGGCCCGCAAAAACGATGTGGTTGGAACCAGCGATTTTCTGATCGTAGGCGAAGGCGGTGCTAGGCGCAGCGGCAACGTTCGAAACAGACCCTGGGCGGCGGGCGCCATCGGTCAAGGCGACGATTCCCAACGGCCGGTGCACATTCGGTTCGACAACAACGGAAGAGGTAATGGTTCCGGGGGGATCGGTTTCATCCCAGTGCAGCACAGGCCGCAACTCCGGCGCGGAGCGCAACACCCATTTCCAGTCGTCGGCTTCGGCAGAGCTTGCCGCCGGAGGCCGGCGAAGCTGCTCGATCGAGGCAAACATGGATTCGAGCCGGATGCGAACCGTGGTGGTCAGGTTCGGCGAAATTTGAATGTGCTTTTCCAGAAAAGGCAGGAACCCCGCAAGCGTGACGCGCACCGTATAGGAGCCTGGCGCCAATTTCTCGCCCGTGAAAATGCCTTCGGTATTCGTCAGGAACAGGTAGGTGGCCGTGGCGCCGGGTGTCTCCGAAAGGATGGCGACGGTGGCGCCCAATTGCGGGATGCCGCTTGCATCACGCACCTGGCCGGAAAGCTTTCCAAGAGTAGAGGCCGGTTGCTTACTGGATTGGGCAAACAGGGAAGGCGCACCGCAACTCACACCCACAGCAGTGCCGAGCAAAACCCCGAAGCACAGGAGGGCGCCGCGCTTCACTCAGTTACCTCCCAGGTGTGACGTTCGCCGCAGTCTTCTGATCCACCGGACTCTTCACGGTGAACTCTGCGGTGCGGGAAATAGTTACGTTCGCCAGCAAGTCGGTCGCGTTGACCTCCAGAGTATACTTCCCCAGGCCCAGCGTGGCCAGAGGCAAAAGCCGCTCGATGGTCACCTGGTCGCCGGTTTGCTTCATGTCGGCGGAAGTCTCTTTGAACTGCATTACCTGCTGGTCGCCCTTCTTAACCGTATAGACGAAGCTCGCGTTGCTTTTGTGGGTTTTTTCGTCGCCCTTCAAGTTGTAAATCTGGAGATAGATACCGAGCTTGTCGGCGGTAGTAAAGTCCGCCTCCAGGCGGGGGCGTACCTTGGACGAGCCGAGAACGAACTGGCCGGTGCCAATCTGCTTGGCGGGAACATGCTCGATCTGGTCGGCAAGGATAAGGGTGCTGGCCTCCAGCTTTTCGTCTTCGTAGCGGGGAACGGCGAGCCGCGTATTCACGGCGCCCACGTTGCCGCTATCCACATCCTTAATGACCAGATCCAGGCGGTACAATCCCGGCCGCAGGGGCAGCGATTTCTGATAGACCGAGGATAGCTTCATGGACTGCTTGTAGAGCGACTCCGGGTAATCGCGTGAAACCGAATCCTCAAAGGTCTGCACCACGCGATTGGTGAGCGTGCTGACGCGCCCAAAGATGTTGAGCTCGGCGCTGTAGACACCGTCTTTATTCTTGAATTGCAGCTGGTTGTTGGGTACCTGCACGGTCACCGGCACAAGAACGGTGTCGTTGGTTACCTTCAGAAAATCGGTGCGGTAATTGAACTTCAACTGGTCGCGGACCATGCGCGAAGTTACCAGGGCTTCCAAGTCTTTGTATTTCACTTCAGGCGGCCGCTGAACCTTGGCGTACAGTTCCAGGCGCGTAAATTCGTTCATGCTGGCCGGTGTCCCGCCGAGCGCGGTGCCCAGGTGTGTGCCGTCGGAGCGGGTAAAACGATCCGTCTTGGAGGCGAGTCCCATGGATTCCATCATCGTGAGTCCGGCGCCAGGCACCATGAGCAGGGCGTCTTTTTCCGAGGGATCCATCGTCAGGTGGTACTCGCCGGAGCCGCTCGGGTCCACAAATTCGAGTTCCACGTTTTCCTGGATGCCCTCGAGATAGCGATAACGCCAGCGCTCCCAAGGATAGGTTGTGGTCGAGCCGCCACCCTCTTCCATCGGGCGGTCGTAGGTTCCACCGGTGGGGTGAGATTCGATTTCATCCGGCGCGCCCCAGATGATGTAAATGCGGCCGCGGTCTGTCTTCCAGCCCGGAATACCCGAGGCAAAGTGTTCGTTGGCGTAGGCGATGCGCCGATAGTGCTCTTCCTTAAAATCGTTGTCCGGCATGTCCGGATTGCTGCTGCGCCGCAGCCAGAACTGCTCGATAAACTGTTCGCGCTCTTCGTTGGTTTCCAGTTGCAGGAAAGCGGTGCGCTCTTCCGGAGAGATGATGTAAGTCACATCTTCGTTCAGCCAGGTCTTGAAGGAGTTATCGAGCTCCTTCAAAGTCTTTTTCATTTTCTGCTTCTGCTCTTTGCTGAGCTTTTGATTTTGTGGAGGCGCTTGAGGATTGGGATCGGGAGCCTGGGCCTGTTGTCCGGCAACGGGGAGAAGCAGCAATACATACGCGGTCAGGCCAGCGGTAACCTTACGAAACATCATAGGCATAGAGACACCTTTAGGGACACTGAATTCTAAACCCGTGCACCTGAGACGTCAAATAGGGAATCTTGTTCATTCAAGGACATTTATCCCCCGATGCTGGTTAGACGTGAAGAGGAAGTACTGGCGTTGCCTGAGAGGTACAACTTAGGGAGAAGGAACGGAGATTACTGTAGGCGATGGTTTTGGATCTCGGAGCCGACGAGCGTGTCAAAGATGGCGAGAACATGGCGGCGGTATTCGAGCATGCGCGAGAAAACGTCGCGCAGTTGGGGTTCGCGCTCGGCATCGCGGTGCCACTTGGCAAGAACCGCGGGGGGAACCTCGATGTCCTGGCGCAGCTTTTCCGCGGAATGCCCGCGCAGGAACAGACCGTAGAAAAATGCCGCTTCCCGCTGCGGATACTCCAGATCCACAGTGACTTCGGCCGGCAAGTAGGTAGTCATCGTCGCCATAGGAAAACGCAGTTTACCGAAAAACGTTTCCGCGTCAAGTAGAACTCGGGTCTTTGTGCTTCCGGCTGGTCAACAGCCCTGCCTGGGCCGGCCGCGACCCGGGGCCGCTTGACCGCATCCAACCGGCATAGGATGCTTAAGGACATGGGGAAGTTACCCAAATCGCTCGCCAGCCGGACCGTGGGGCGATTCCTGCGGTTTGGAATGTTGCGGGGCCTGCGGTCGGTGGAGATTGACCCCGACGAATTCCGCCAATATCTCGCCGACAAACACAACTTGTGGATTCCCCACTTTGGACGCATGCGGGACGTTCCCATCGAAGAACTGGATGCGATTGCGGAGCGCCTGATTCACAACGCGCAGCGCGTTGCCCTGGCGCAGGGCGCGGGTTTCGGCTTGGGCGGGATGATCACGATTCTTCCAGACGCCAGCCTGCTGACTATTATTGCTTTGCGCCTGATTCAGCGGCTGTGTCTGCTCTATGGATTCGAAGAGCGCGAATCGGAGCGCCGGATGCAGATGTGGCTGGCTGCCGCTGGAGCGGCGGGGATTGACCTGGGCAAAGATCTTGCCGAAAAGCAGATTGCGGAGCGCCTGGCGCCGCGAATCGCCGGACGGCTGGCCGTGCGCATTGGAGAAGAGAGCGCGGAGAAGTGGGTGGGCCGCATGGTGCCGCTGGCGAGTTCCGCGATTGGCGGGGCACTGAACTATACGTTTATCCGCACGTGGGGCCGGCGCGTTCACCGGCACCTGCGAGAGAAACATCTGACCGAACGGGCCGCCGCCGCGCATAACGTGCAGTCCGCCAAAACGATTTCCATTCGTTAGACCGTCAACGAATTGCAGGCCGCCATGACGAACGATCCGTATTTCCTTGGCGTCAACTACCCTTGGGCAAATTATGCCGAAGATTTTGGTGTGAGTCCGTCCGGGCATCGGGGTCTTTCGCTTGCAGAAAATCATTCGAAGGTTGCGGAGGAGTTCGCGCGCATCCACGATTGCGGCGCGAGCGTGGTTCGCTGGTTCCTGTTCGCCGACGGGCGCGGCGGGTTTTTGACGGAGAAAGGCATTCCCTTGCGCCCGGACGAACTTTTGTTCGCGGATGTACAGGCTGCGCTTGAGCTTGCGAAACGCAGCGGACTGAAACTTTGCTTTTCGTTAATGGATTACCTTTGGTTGCAGGACCCGGCCGGAAGGCCCCCCAAGCATGCCAACGAACAGGTTTTGCAGTTCGCCGCGGGGCGCGAAGGATTTCTGCACCGGGTTCTGATCCCGATGTTCCGCGAATTTCGCGAGCACCCGGCGTTGTTTGCGTGGGAAATCGCCAACGAGCCGGAATGGGCCATCCGCGAATTCCACCGGCAGACGGCGGCGAAAATGCATTACGCGGATTTCCGGGCGTTTGCGGAAGAGATTGCGCAGGCGGTGCATGAATTCGCGGGTGTTCCCGTGACGCTGGGCTCGGCAAGCCTGGCGTGGGTTCGCGCGTGGAGCGAACTTGGGCTCGACTTTTATCAGGCCCACTATTATCCCGTGCAGGACCCATCCGGCAAATCCGGCCTCGCGCGACAACTTGCCTGTACCCCATCGCTCGACAAGCCACTATGGTTGGGAGAGCTTCCCGCCAGGGATGACGAGGCCTCCGGCTACTCGCTGAAACGATCGTTGACGGATTGCCGCGATGCCGGACTGCTCGGTGCCGCCGTGTGGCGTTGGACAGCTCCGGAAAAGACGGGGAGCGACGCGCACCTCGGAAGCGTTGATCCAGAGGTTCTTTCGGCGTGGAATTCAACACTCAGTTCACGCAACGCCTCCGCATGAGTGGGACAACTAGACACAGCGAACGCAACTTGCGCGCTTACCCTTTGGAGCACTCCGCTGGAAATATGGAACGAGCCGCCGTACAGTGGAAAGAGACTCGGATCACAAGCGAAACAGGAGAAAGAGGTCCCATGAAGACGATTCACAAAATGTTGACCAGCGGAGTCCTACTGGCCGCTGCGGCGGGACTGCTGGCGCTGCCCCAGTTTGCCGCTTCGCCTGTGGACGAGCCGACGCCTGCGTTTCACGCGGAAGCGCCGAAGGATGCCCTGCCGCCGACAATGGAAGCCTCGATCTTCACGGACATTCAGACCTTTAACGCCTACGTCATTGCCGGCCGCACGAAGAAAGTTCTCTACCAGCAGCCCTGCTACTGCCATTGCGATCGCAGCCAGGGGCACGGCAGCCTGCTCGACTGTTTCGTCAGCCGGCATGGTTCCGGCTGCGACATTTGCCAGAAGGAAGATTTTTATTCTTACGAGCAGACTCGCAAGGGCAAGACTCCCGCGCAAATCCGCGAAGGCATTATCCACGGCGAGTGGCAAAAGGTGGACACCACCAAATACGCGAAGAATTATTTGCCACCGGTTGCTGCTCCCGCTAAATAACTGCCGAAGCCTCCTTTAGTCGTGATGGCTCGCAAAGAACACCCACCGGAAACACCGGCCACTACGTTTCTCCGCAAACATAACGTGCGTTTCACCGAACATCTCTATTGCTACGTCGAACATGGCGGCACGGCGGAGTCCTCGAAACAGTTGGGCGTAGACGAGCACGCGGTTGTCAAGACGCTGGTGATGCAGGACCAGGATGCACAACCGCTGATCATCCTGATGCACGGAGACCGCCAGGTGAGCCTGAAGAATTTCGCGCGGCAGATTGGCGCCAAGAAAGTGGAACCGTGCAAACCGGAAGTCGCCCAGCGCCACACCGGCTACCAGGTTGGCGGCACCTCTCCCTTCGGCACGCGGAAAAGTTTGCCGGTCTACGTCGAGCGCAGCATCCTTGCTCTTCCCTCCATCTATATCAACGGCGGACATCGCGGTTTCCTCGTTCAGATTTCACCGAAGGTGCTGACGGACTTGCTTCATGCCCAGCCGGTGGATAGCGCCGCCGCGGAATAAGTGTTTGTGTGCGGCTCCGGATACGTTCTGCTAAACTCAACCCCCGCAATGGAAATGCGCTCGTCTATCCAGCAACTTCAGGGGTGTCGCACATGAAACCGGGACGTTCCGCAAAAATGCTGCTCTTTTTTTCAATCATCGGAATCTGCGCCGTTTTGAGTGTCGCCGCCACAAAAACTTCCGGCGACGCATCGTCGTGGGGATTTGCGCTTACGAATCTGGACCGCACCTGCAAACCCTGCGACGACTTTTATCAGTTCGCCATGGGCGGCTGGATGAACGCGAATGCGATTCCGGCGGAGTATTCCACCTGGGGATCGTTCACCGTGTTGCGCGACAAAAATCTCAGCGGCATGCGCACGATTCTGGAAAGCGCCGCGAGTGCGAAATCCGCCGCCGGTTCGAATGAGCAGAAGATCGGCGACTTTTATTCAAGTTGCATGGACACCACCGCGATTGAAGCGACAGGGAGCAAGCCGCTGGCCGCGGACTTTGCCGCCATTGCAGCCATCCAGGATCGCAAGGGCCTGGACTCCGAAATCGCCCGGTTGCATCGCCAGGTGGACAACGTGGGATTTGTTTTCGGGGCCACGCCGGATTTCAAGAACAGTTCGCAGATGATTGCCGTGGCGCGCCAGGGCGGGCTGGGCATGCCGGATCGCGACTACTACTTGCGCGACGACGAAAAATCCAAACAACTGCGCGAAGGCTACCTGAAGCACGTGGCCAAAATGTTTGAATTGGCGGGGGACACTTCCGATAAGGCCGCCGCCGAAGCCCAAACGGTGATGACGCTCGAAACGTCGCTGGCGAAGGCATCGCGCACCCGCGTGGAACTTCGCGACCCCGAGAAGAATTACAACAAAATGTCGTTGGCGGATCTCAAGAAACTGACCCCGGACTGGTCGTGGGAAAGTTATATGCAGGCCATCGGCTCTCCTTCGGTTATGGAAATCAACATCGGGCAGCCCGATTTCTTCAAGGAGCTGGATCACCAGTTGAGCGCCACGCCGCTGGCCGACTGGAAAGTCTATTTGCGCTGGCATGTGATTCACAATGCCGCGCCGGCTCTCTCCGACGCGTTTGTGCAGGAGAATTTCGAGTTCTATGGTAAGCAGCTTTCCGGCACCAAAGAACTGCAGCCACGCTGGAAGCGCTGCGCCCAATCCGCCAACCTGAATCTGGGCGAGGCACTTGGCGAAGTTTATGTGCAGAAATATTTTCCGCCGGAGGCCAAGGCTCGTGCGAAAGAGATGGTCAATAATCTGATCGCGGCGCTGCGCTCGGATATTCCCACACTTTCCTGGATGGGACCGGAGACGAAGAAACAGGCCCTGGCGAAACTGGAAGCCTTCAACGTGAAGATCGGCTATCCGGACAAATGGCGCGACTATTCGAAACTCAGGATCGATCGCGGATCGTATCTTGCGAATGTTCGGCGCAGCCTGGAATTTGAGGAAAATCGCGACCTCGCTAAGATCGGCAAGCCGGTAGACCGCTCCGAATGGGGAATGACACCGCCGACTGTGAACGCCTACTATTCCGCTCAATTTAACGAAATCGTTTTCCCTGCCGGAATCATGCAGCCGCCCTTTTATGATCCCAGAGCCGACGACGCCGTGAATTACGGCGGCATGGGCGCCGTTATTGGCCACGAAATCAGCCACGGGTTCGACGACCGCGGCTCGCAATTCGACGGACAGGGCAACCTGCGCAACTGGTGGACGGCCGACGACCGGAAGAATTTCGACGAGCGCGGACAGTGCATCGTGGACCAGTTCAACAGCTACGAAGTGGAGCCCGGGCTGCACCAGAACGGAAAGCTGGTTCTTGGTGAGAGCATCGGC
>DASYXF010000019.1:0-51127 GCA_035935335.1 Candidatus Acidiferrum sp. | reverse complement strand
GTTTCCTGGGCTCTATTTTTCCGGGAACTACTTGAACGGTCCCGCCATCGGCACCTGCGTCGAGCACGCCATGAAAATCGCCGGCGAAGTCCGGGTCAGCTTCGCGAATTAGCCTTTTTCCCTTTGCCGGAGGGCCAGGCGAATTTCCCGCCGTTTGGCGGCTTCGCGCCAGCGGCGCTTTTCTTCCGTGGTCTTCAGAATCAACGGCGGCACGGGCCGCGGCTTGCGCGTAAATTCGTCGATGGCGACGAAGGTGACGAACGCGGTGGTGGTATGTTTGCGCTCGCCGGTCAGAAGATTTTCGGAATAAACTTCCACCCCGACCTCAAGCGAAGTGGTAAATACTCGGTTGACCTGCGATTTCAGCATCACAATTTCGCCCAGGCTCACCGGATTGCGGAAATCGATGTAATCAACCGACGCGGTCACCATGTAGCTGTTGGCGTGCCGGCTGGCCGCCATGGCCGCGACAATGTCCACCATGTGCATCACGTGCCCGCCCAGCAACTTGCCGAGCGCGTTGGTCTGCGCCGGCAGCACCACTTCCGCCATTTCCGATGCGGATGCACTCACCGGCTTGCCCTTCACTCTCCACTCGTCCATCAATGCGGCTGTCGCCTTGTGCTTTGCCCTCATCTCTCTCCCTTGCGCGGCTGCTTTGGCCGGGAATTGCACTACACGTATAATACGCAAGACCATTATGACGGAACAAAACAAAACCCGGCGGCAGAAGCTGGAGCAGTTTCTTCTTCAGAATCCGAACGACCCGTTTTCGCGCTATGGGATCGCGCTGGAGTGTCTGCGCGAAGGCGACATCGCGGGCGCCGAAGCGCACTTCAAAGCGTTGCTCGAAGCCAACCCCGATTATGTGCCGGGATACCAGATGTACGCGCAGACGCTGGCGGAGCACAATCGCGCCCCAGAAGCAAAGGAGCTGCTGAGCAAAGGGATTGCCGCGGCTGACCGCCAGGGCAACCAACATGCCCGGTCTGAAATGGAAGGCTTGCTGGCTCAGCTTGAGTAGCCAGATCAGCCTTTCGAGCCACGAAGAGCCAATAGACCCACAGTGAGAGGTACAGGATTTGAGGCCCGCCGACTGCCCTTTCGTACCATTGCGCGCCAAAGCCCTTGCGGTAGGATTTGGGTGTGGACCGCCCGGCCCAGAGGAGCAGAAGTGGGGAGCACACCGCTCACGGGCAGAAAAGAACAGCGCCTCGCGTTGAAGATGTTCGTGAAACTCAGCAGCTTTGGGAACCTGACCTCTGAAATCGCTCCTACCATTGACATCAGCTGCCACGGCGCCCGCGTTGTAACGCGAAGAAGCTGGCAGCTCGATGAACAAGTCTCGGTCCGGTCGATCCGGGGGAACCTGTATTCGCGGGCCCGCATCGTGCATTGCCAGCCCTACAAGGACGACTCCTTCGTAATTGGAATTCAGATGTACTATCCGACCGGCGACTGGACGACGCGCGAGGTAAGGAAGGCCGGCTAATTTCCCGTTAGTTCCGGTCGCGGCCTCGATTCACCCTTTTTTCTCGGCTCTGCTATCATGGGCGGCAGTAGCCATGCGGCCCGATCGCATACCGCTGTTTCCTCTGAACGTCGTACTTTTCCCCGGCGAAGAGCTTCCCTTGCACATTTTTGAACCGCGGTACCGGCAGATGGTGCGCGAGTGCCTGGATGGCAGATCCCCCTTCGGGATGCTGCTGGCCATGGACGACGGCATCACGCGCGTCGGCTGCACGGCGGAGATTCTGGAAGTGGTGAAGCGCTACCCGGACGGGCGGATGGACATCCTTACCGTTGGCCGGGACCCATTTCGTATCGTGGAACTTTTTACGGAGGATCCGCTGCTCGAAGGCCAGGTGGATTACCTGGAGGACCGCGAAGGCCCCATTGAGCCGAAGTGCAAACAAAAACTGATCGAGGAGTACGAAACCTGCCACACTCTGCTCTTCAACAGCCTGCCACGCAATCTGGACGAGCCACTGGCGGGCGAACTCTCTTATGCCATTGCCTCCACCCTGCCGCTCGATTTACTTTGCAAGCAGCAGATTCTGGAGTTGCGCACCGAAAGCGAACGCCAGGAACGCCTGCTCAGGTACCTGTGCGATTGGGCGCCGCATCTACTTAAAGAGAAGGCAATGCGGCAAAGTGCCGGAAGCAACGGGCACGGTTTGAATTAGCGTTACGCGGACTATCGCGAGTGGTCCGCAGACAGGGGCCCCATGGCGCCAAGTACCTCAGTGCATTCCGCAGGACATCCGAAACCCCGCACGATTGGCGAGTTGAAGCGCATTCCGGACTTTGACTCCCGCTCCGCCGGCGTTTCGGTGAAAAACGAAATCCGCCGCAACCTGCTGCGAGCGATTGAACGCAACGAGCCGCTCTTTCCCGGTGTGCACGGATACGAAGACACGGTGATCCCGCAGATCGTCAATGCGCTGCTCTCTCGCCACAATTTCATTCTGCTTGGACTGCGCGGCCAGGCCAAGAGCCGGATCTTGCGCGGCCTTCGCCAGTTTCTGGACCCGGAGATTCCGGTGATTGCTGGCTGCGAAATCAACGACAACCCCCTGCAGCCTATCTGCCGGGGTTGCCGCGAACGAGTCGCCGCCGAAGGCGACAACACGCCCATCAACTGGCTTCCGCGCGACCAGCGTTACGTGGAAAAGTTGGCCACGCCGGACGTGACGATTGCCGACATCATCGGCGACGTGGATCCCATCCGCGCCGCACGCGGTGGACGCGACCTTTCTGACGAATTGACCATCCACTACGGCCTGCTGCCTCGCGCGAACCGCGGCATCTTCGCCATCAACGAGCTTCCCGACCTGGCCGGCAAAATTCAGGTGGGATTGTTCAACATCATGCAAGAAGGCGACATCCAGATTAAGGGCTATCCGTTGCGGCTGCCGTTGGATGTGCTGCTGGTTTTTTCGGCGAACCCGGAAGACTACACCGCGCGCGGCAAGATCATTACTCCCCTGAAGGATCGGATCGGCGCGGAGATTCGCACCCACTATCCCTCAACTGTCGAGGAAGGTCTCGCCATCACCGAGCAGGAAGCCTGGACGGCGCGCGACTCCGGCATCAAGGTGGAAGTGCCCGGCTACCTGCGCGAAGTGGTGGAAGAGATTGCGTTCCAAGCTCGGGAGGACAAGCGCGTGGACCGGCGCTCCGGTGTCAGCCAGCGCCTGCCGATTTCTACCCTGGAAAGCGTGGTGAGCAGTGCGGAGCAGCACGCGGCGCGCGCCGGAGAGCGCCATGCCGTCGCCCGCATCGCCGACTTATATGCCGCGCTGCCCTCGATCACCGGAAAGATGGAATTGGAGTATGAAGGCGAGCTCAAGGGAGCAGAAGTAATCGCGCGGGAGCTGATTCGCACGGCGGTTGGCCGGGTATATTCGAAATACTTTGCGGAAGTCAGCTTTCAGCCGGTGGTGCAGTGGTTTGAAGCCGGCGGCGAGCTGAAGATTCCAGACCTGATTTCCACCAGCAAGCGATACGAGCAACTGGCCAAGGTGCAGGGATTGCTGGAGCACGTTGCGAAGCTCGGCGTCACCAACCGCAAGGACGAAGCACCCGCCGCTGCGGCCGCAGAAATGATTCTGGAAGGCCTGTGGGCGCACCGCCGGATCGGCCGTAGTGAAGAGCGCGGCTTCTACGCGGAAAAGCAGCGAGCACAGGAGCCGCGGGAGTCCGTCAGCCGCCCGAGGCGCAATTATAATTGACGACCCGACGAAGGGTCGTCATCCTGAAGCCCGCGAACTATGCGGGCTGAAGGATCCCAGTGCCGCGCCAGAGAAGGAATTGACGACCCGACAAGCGTCGTCATCCTGAGGCGGTCCCCGCGACCGCCGAAGGATCTCAAGCTTAGTCAGCGAGATTCGGTCCCCAATGTAGTGGTCGGTCTTAAGACCGGCCACTACAGCAAGTAGGGACCACAAGGGCCACGCGAATGAAAGTCATCAAATACGGAAAGTACATCGGCGAACCGGCGGACGCCATCGACCTGGACGAACTGATGAAGCGCCTGGGCGATTTCCTGCTGCAGAGCGGCTTTGAATCCCAGTTCTACGGACTTTCCGAAATGGACGCCTCGCACTCCATGGAGGCTTTGCGCGAGGCAATATTGCGCGCTTTGCAGGAAGGGGATCTTTTTCCCGAAGATGCGATGAGCGACGAGCTGCGTGAGATGCTGCAGGATCCGGGCGCGTTGAACAACGAAGAGATTCGCGACCTGATCAACAAGCTGGTGGAGCGCATGACGCAAGAAGGCTTCATCAATCCTCAACAGCCGCCGCAAGTAACGCCGCCTCCGCAAAACACTCCTGGGGGAAGTTTGGGCCAGCCGCGAGAGATGGACGCGGAAGCCCGGTTTGAAATCACGGACAAGGCCATCGACTTTCTCGGCTTCAAAACGTTGCAGGATCTGCTCGGCTCGCTGGGCCGCAGCAGTTTCGGCCGCCACGACACGCGCGATCTCTCCACGGGTGTCGAGTCGGGGGGCATTTCTCGTCCCTATGAATTCGGCGACGTGTTGAACCTGGACATCAGCGAGACACTTTCGAACGCGATCCGCCGCGAAGGCGTAAAAGTCCCCTTGCAGATGGAATATCGCGACTTGATGGTTCACCAGTGCGAATACCATTCGTCGTGCGCTACGGTGCTCCTGCTGGACTGCAGCCACAGCATGATTCTTTATGGTGAAGACCGCTTCACGCCCGCCAAGCGCGTCGCGATGGCCCTCTCGCATTTAATCCGCACACAGTATCCCGGCGACACCCTGAGCCTGGTGCTGTTTCACGACTCCGCGGAACAAGTGCCTCTCGGGCAGCTTGCGCGGGTGCAGGTCGGCCCTTACTACACCAACACGCGCGAAGGCTTGCGCATGGCGCAGCGGATTCTGCTTCGCCAGCGCAAAGATATGCGGCAGATTGTGATGATCACCGACGGGAAGCCGTCGGCCTTGACACTCGAAGACGGCCGGATTTATAAAAACGCCTTCGGACTGGATCCCTTCGTCGTGGGCGAAACACTGGAGGAAGTGAATAAGTGCAAGCGCGCCGGAATCATGATCAACACGTTCATGCTTGCCACGGATTACAGCCTGGTTCAGTTTGTCCAGAAAATCACGCAGATGTGCAAGGGCAAGGCGTATTTCACGACGCCTTACAATCTTGGCCAGTACCTGCTGATGGATTATATGCAACGCAAAACGAAGACCATTCACTGATGCCCGCGCGCACGAGCGGATTCCCAGTTTTGTACTAGACTCTTTCCATGTCCTTATCGCACAAAATTTCCAGATGGCTCGGTTGGGAGGCGGCTTTGACAACGATCGCTGTGGGACACACCGCACCTGGGTTTACGTTGAAATCGCTGGACGGCAAGGAATACTCGATTGCGAAATTGCTGGAGAAGGGGCCGGTGGTCGCCGCTTTCTTCAAGATTTCCTGCCCGGTGTGCCAATTCACGTTTCCCTATTTGCAGCGGCTTGCGGAGCGTTATTCCGGCGATTCCGCGACGGTCATCGCCATCTCGCAGGATGACGCCCGCGGCACGGCGGAGTTCAATCGCGAATATGGCGTGAAATTTACCACGCTGCTCGATGAGGCGGGCTACCCGGTTTCGAATGCCTACGGCCTCAGCATGGTGCCCACGATTTTTCTGATCGAGCCGGACGGCAAGGTGAAGATCAGCTGCATGGGGTTCGACAAGAGCGATCTGGAAAAGATTGCCGCTGAACTTTCCCAACGCCGCAAAATCGCGGCTGCCCCGCTCTTTCGGCCGGATGAAATTATCCCGGCCCAAAAGCCTGGATGAGGATCCAAAAACTAGGTCCGGTCGGGACCTAACGCAAAAAAAACTCTCCGTGGTTGGAAGGCAATTCGCGGCTCAATCTAATTCCTGATGCATGTCCGGTTTATGCTTCTCCGGCTTCCTTCGTTTGTCGGGAATCACCCGCGTGTTGGCCGGCCTCAGTCCGGACTTGCGGGCGCGCCGCCGGGCCTCGGTTCCTTTCTCCAGACGGTCTTTCTTCCGCTTCGCCATTTCAGCTCTTCTTCGCGACGACTTCGCTTACCGCTCTCCAACCCTGATCGATGGCCTCGTTGGTATAAGCAAATGCTCCCGCATCCGAATTGGCGATGTGAATATTTCCGAACGGCCGGCGGCCGATTTCGTGCGGCGCTTGCCCCTTGGGCCACTCCGGATCGAACAGCGAAATGTATTCGTAGGAATACCCGTGCGGCCAGCGGTTGACCGTGATGGCTTCAATATCCCGAGCGGGGTCAAAGCCGCCTTCTCCCAGCATCCGGGCAAGCTGGTCGCGAATCGTGCGTTCAAAGGTCTCGAAACTCGTCACATACAATTTTGCGCGGCCCGCCCGTTGCATTTCACGCGCATTGGCGCCCGGCCCCACAGGAACGTGCTGCATATGCAGCACGCAAGGCTCCCCGGAACTCTTCGTGAATTCGTAGCCGCCCATGCTGACCGGAAAATCCATATCAATGCCCGTGAACATGCAGCCCGGCGAATAGACGCGATGAATCTTGAGCTTGTCGAGCGCGGTCCAGTTTCGAATCTGCACATTCGTGTAAACCAGCGGCACCTTCACGTTGTACGCCAATCCCTTTTTCTGCGCCTCGGGAAGTTCCGGGCACATATAGGGAATGAGCATGTTCCAGCAAGCCAGTATGCACGCCCTCCCTTGCACGGCCCGCGCCTCTCCCCCGCGAACATAGGTCACTTCCACACCCTTTGGCTTGTCCGCAGTGCCGAGATTCCGTGCATGGACCGCGGTTGAATTCAGGCGGATACGAACCGGGGAGTTCTTCTCGTCGAGTTTCGCGTAATCGAATTTCGCCAGGACTACATCTTCCATCGTGTTACCCGGAGCGATCCCGGGCACCAAAGCCCGCACCAGTAACCGAGCGATCGAGGCGTTGCCGTCTGGAAAATGATAAATGTATGGCTCATCGTCCTGGCGCGTCACTTCCAGTCCAATTCCCGGCCCGTCGCGATCCACGATTCCCAGTCCGGCAAATCCGGGCAGTTCACCGAGGCCGGCCATATCTCCCGCGGGAACCGCATCAATCCCAACACCATATAGCCCCAGCATCGACGGCTTGAAATATGGAATTAGATCCGGCGATACCTTGACGTTTTTGAGCAAATAGTCTTGATAGCTTGTTTTTGCGAGGTAGGCTTTCTTCGCGGCGCCGTCCATCCCGGCCAGGTAATCCACTTTTTCCGTGGTCAGGCGGATCAGGTCCTTTTTTGCGGCTTCAGAAAGTGGCGCGCTGACCAGAAAATCCGCGGTTGGCGTCTGCAGGTGGCCCTTGTAACCGCGAACCAGGCGGTCCGTGCCGAAGGTCTCCTTGTCAAAAAAGGCGGCCTGCCCCAATCCGTGGCGCGAATAGAATTTCCCGTCGTTGTAGCTTTCGAAGCGCTTCGCTTCGATGCCAAGCTCCTTGAACAACTGCTTCGCCTGCGCGCTGTACAGGTTCGGGCCGGCGATTGACTGCGTTCCGCCATAACCGATCAGCTTCTTTCCGCCGCTGGTGAATTCGTTGCGCTTGGCATGGCCGCCGAAATCGTCGTGATTGTCCAGAATCAGAATGCGCGCATTGTCTCCCGCCTGCTGGCGGTAAAAATAGGCCGCGGCCAGGCCGCTGATGCCGCCGCCGATGATGATCAGGTCATAGGTTTCTTTGTCTCTCGCCGCGCGCTCCCACTTTTTGCCGTCGCGCAGGGCATGACCCGCTTCCCAGGAACCGTCGTGGCTCCCGCGCATGCCGGTTTTCGCAGGCGGATAGTAACCGGGTTGTTTCTCCGGTGCGTATGGGGCATCCGCGGCATGCAGCATCTCACCCAGGATGGAGCCGGGGGCAACCAGAGATGCGCCGATGGCGACAGCAACTCCATTCACAAAATCCCGTCGCGCAATGCCGCGGTTCATGCCCAGCTCGCGATCTTTTTTCGACGGACTCACGCGGGTCTCCCGATTTAATGCGCCCGGCGCCGCACATTCAGCGCCGCATCTCCAGAATAGTGTTTCATCCCACTTGGTCAAATCCCTACAATCTCTCCCGTTGCGTCCACGTCCACTTCCATCGCGCGCGAAACTTTCGGCAGCCCCGGCATCAGCATCATGTTCCCGGAAATCACCACCACAAATCCCGCTCCGGCCGAAAGAGTCGCGTCCGTCACATTCAATTCCCAGCCCTTCGGCGCGCCCATTATCTTCGGGTTGTCAGAGAAGGAGTATTGCGTTTTGGCGATGCACACCGGCAATTTCCCGAAGCCCCAATTGGCAAAATCCTGCAGCTTCGCTTTGGCTTTTTCGCTCACGGTGACGCCGCCCGCACCATACACTTCCTTCGCTACCTTTTGGATCTTCGAATCCAGCGTCTCATCCGCTTCATAAATATGTTTGGCGCGGGCGCCCGGAGTTTTCTCGATGATTTCCACCACGCGCCGCGCCAGCTCCTCGGCGCCCGCGCCGCCGTCCGCAAAAGCGGTATGCCTGGCGCTGAGCGCACCGTTCTCCTGGCAAGCGCGTTCCAGGCGCTCCAGGTCCGCGTCAGTATCCTTGGGAAACCGGTTGATGGCCACAACGGTGGGCAATCCAAATTTGCGCAGGATTTGCAGATGCTGCACCAGGTTCGGAATTCCCTTCTCCAGATCGCCCTCTCCCTGATTCCGCAGGCTCTGAACCGTCGTGACCAACACCGCCGCCGAAGGGCTCACGCCCGTCGAACGGTACACGATATCAATATACTTCTCCCCGCCCAGGTCCGCCGCGAACCCGCATTCGTTGATTACATAGTCGGCGAGGCGCAGGCCCATTTCCTGCGAAATCACGCTGCTGGTGCCATGCGCGATATTGCCAAACGGCCCCGCATGCACAAACGCGGGCACTCCTTCCACGGTCTGCACCAGGTTCGGCTGAATCGCTTCGGTCAACAGAGCCATCATCGCGCCGGTAGCCTGCAGGTCCTTCGCAAATACCGGCTTTCCGGTCCGAGTCACCCCCACAACGATATTTTCCAGGCGCCGCCGCAGATCGGCGCGATCCTTGGCCAGAGCAATGATGGCCATGATTTCCGAAGCCGCTGTGATGACAAAACCCGTTCGCCGGCCCGCGCCATCTTTCTTGCTCCCTGCGCTGACGATAATGTCGCGCAACGCGCGGTCGTTCATGTCCATGGTGCGCGGCCAGGTGATGCGTTCCGGATCGAGATTCAAATCGTTGCCGTGAAAAAGATGCGCGTCCACCAAAGCCGCAAGCAGATTGTGCGCCGCGGCAATAGCGTGAAAATCACCGTGAAAGTGGAGATTGATTTTGGCCGCCGGCTCGATCGTGGACGCGCCGCCCCCCGCCGCTCCGCCCTTCATCCCGAACACCGGCCCAAGCGACGGCTCGCGCGAGGTGATGATCACCTTCTTGCCGATCCGCGCCAGTCCTTGCGTCAGGCCGATCGAGGTTACCGTTTTTCCCTCGCCGCTCGCCGTTGGTGTCGTGGCCGTCACCAGAATCAGCTTGCCTCGCCGCGGAAAAGCGCCGTCATTCAGCAGGTCCAGGCGCACCTTTCCGCCATAAGGGCCAATCTGTTCAAAATATTTTTCGGGAAGTTCCAGTTTCTTGACGATATCCAGAATCGGGCGCAGAGATTTAGCCATGTTCCTTTTCGCGAGCCATCCGTGGAGGCTCGCTCCTCAGTCAACTTTCCGTGGAATGCGCAAAGCCGCTGGAGGGGCAGCCTCTCTCCGAACAATGCGGCTCTGCAAAATCGTAACGCGCCCCTAGAATAGCATCTGGCGGCGCCCGATGGATTCGCGAACTGGAGAAAAATCCCCTTCCAAGGAAAAACTGCCTCTTTCCAGGAAACTCTCGCGTGCTTGGGCGAAGGCAATCTGAAGCATCGAAGTGTCATCGATTCTCGTGGACCGCCACTCAAGAAAACAAATGCCCCCTGTCCCAAAGTACAGGGGAATTGCCAAGGCGCAATCTTGTCCAAAGTCCGCCAAACGACGCTGGACGATAACTATGCTTGCGTCCAGTGGTGAAGAATTCCGCCCGGCCCTACGCTGCTACTGGTATGCAGAATTACGGGCCAGGGCCACGGTTTTCCAAGCAAGCATTTCTCTTATTCCGGGGAATTCTTTGGGCAACCTTATTGAGCGCCGCAATCCTCTCCGCTGTACTCAGCGAACGGGCGGCCGCTGCCACACAGGGAACGCTCTCTTTTAGCCCCTCCAGCGCAACTTTCCAGAGCGTGACGGTTGGCGCCCAGAAAACCATCACCTTAACAATTACAAACACCGGTACCGCCTCAGTTGCGTTCAGCAAAGAAATCCTTTACGCGAACGACTTCAGCGAGAGCGGCCTCATTCTTCCCTTCTCGCTCGCCCGCGGCGCTCATTTTTCGGTCACCCTCAAATTTCTTCCCAAATCCGCCGGACAATTTGCGGGTTACATCCTCTTGGGGAGCAACGCAACAAACAGCTTGGTGAAGTACCAAATGACCGGCACGGGCGTCGCGCCCTCAGGAGGAACACTCTCCGCGACGCCAAGTACCGTCAGCTTCGGAAGCGTTCCCTTGGGCTCGAGCCTGTCGCAGGCGGTGCGGCTGAAAAATACCGGGACGTCAAGCGTAACGATCTCGGCCTGGTCGTCAAGCAACTCTGGTTTCACTCTCAAAGGGATTACTACTCCGCTGGTCCTCGCCGCGGGAGCGGCGGCGAACGGCACACTGGTCTTCATGCCAACGGTAACTGGCACCGTTGCAGCGAACATGACCATTACCAGCAATGCAACCGACAGTCGCCTGACACTGGCGATGAGCGGCAGCGGCATAGCCGCTACGCGAATACTGACCGCTACGCCTACAAGCCTTAACTTTGGGAATGAGTCCGTTGGCAGCGCGAACACTCTTTCGGTCAGCCTGAAAAACATCGGCAACTCGAAGATCACGATTTCCGGCGTCAGCGCCACAGCCACGGATGTAGTAACGGGAGGCGGCATCAGCGGAGCGACGCTCGCACCCGGCCAGACCGCGACGCTCAATGTCACTTTTGCGCCCAAACAAGCGGAAACCGTCGGCGGCAGCGTCAAGATCTCCAGCAACGCGACGGGTTCACCGACGAGCGTCGGGGTGGCCGGAACGGGAGTCGCCAGTACAGGGCATTCGGTGGTGCTCAATTGGCTTGCCAGCACTTCATCGAACGTCTCGGGTTACAACGTCTACCGGGCCACGGGGCTTGCGGGCGCCTACAGCAAACTGACGGCGGCCCCTGTGACCGCCCTCAAATACACGGACGCTACCGTTGTCACCGGCGAGACGTATGTCTATGCCGTTACGGCGGTAACTTCATCCGGCGTGGAAAGCCCCCATTCGACGCCTGCGACGGCGATCATCCCGTAGGCGAAATTTCCGCACGATGCTTGGACTTGCTTGAGGGCCACATGAATGCCGGCCGCCGGAAGATTTCTGACCGCGGGTTTCAATTCCGGCGCGGAAGAGTATAATCACCAGCGTGAGGCCGGGAGGCTCGGCTTCGCACCCTCCCCAGGCCCGTGAATTCGGCAGACCGTCGCTTCCCCCGCAGAAGGGCGTTCCGAAAATCAAACAGCCTCTGATGAGCCATGACCCTGAGAAACATATTCCTGGAACGCCGCGAGAAAACAAGAAGGGTGCCGGAGCAGTTCGCCTTCCTCCAATTGGAGCACGACGATGGCGGAAAGGTTTTAGACCTCTCCGAAGGGGGATTGCGATTTGAATCCTTTGCCCCGGTTCGGGAGCACAACCCGATTCACTTCTGGTTTTCGCTGAACCTGCGGGAGCGCATTGAGGGCTGGGGCGAATTGACCTGGGCGGATGCCGCGAGGAAATCCGGCGGCCTCAGATTTCTGCGCTTCGCCGATGGCGGCCACGAACAGCTTCGTGAGTATCTTGCGCGGTCACCACAGCCGCACATTCCTGCAAAGGTGGCAGCGCATGAATCCGACGCGGCGGCTAAATTCGTATCCAGAGCGCGCCCACAGGCGGCCACACTCTTCGCCGCGAATAAGGAAATCTCCGAGTCCAACAGCCCCTTCCCGGTCGCTGCGGGGGCCGCCCCGAGCGGGATGTCGAGTGGGATGTTGGTCCCCATGGAACGCCATCTTGCCGCGGTGCGGCGCCAGTTGCTCAACGGCCTGATCGTCGGCGCGTGTGCTGGCGGCATCCTGGTCTTTACAGCCTTCAAAATTGCGCAGTACGTTGGAACGCCTCGCGCCGCCGTAAAATCCACCGTGGCATTGCCGGCGCAGACGGCACCAGGATCCAGCCCTACTCCGGCCGCACAACCCGCTCCGGCCGCTGTTCCGGCGGATGTCTTTTCGATTGCCTCCCAGAAAAAAGGCGCAGCTCCAGCTCGCGCGGGCGCAACCACCGCCGCGGAGACAGGAAAGCCAGAGCGTCTGCCGAAGACTCCGCTGACACCCGATCAGTTGTGGACCATGGTTCAGGCGGGAAACAGCACGGCAGCGGCGGCCCTGGCCGAGCTTTACATCAGGGGTGACGGTGTGCCGCAAAACTGCGCCCAGGCAAGGGTGCTGCTCCTGGTTGCCTCTGAAAAACGCAATGCGGCGGCCATTAAGCGGCTCGCCGACCTCGATAAAGGCGGTTGTCCGGCCAATTAAAGCCACCTCTTGGCGTTGGCGACCCAAACGATCAGCCTTTCAGGAAAAGTCAGCCCGGCAGGAAGGAAAAATTTCCAGTTCTAGTACCGCTTCACTCCCTCGAATCTTGAGAACGTTCTTCTTGTTCATTGAAAGTTCATGCCTTAAGCCTGTGGCACAATCGCGTCCCTCGGCCATCCTATTGCAAAACAAAAACCTGAACTAAGCGCAGTTGTGCGGGCTGACCGGTGTCTGAGGACTGATTGTGACACTGCCGGGCGCCGGGCCATGACACCTTCCGCGATTGAGACAGAAGAATCCTTAGGAGGCAGGGAATGCACGAGTACGATGAAGCGAATGAACACGAAAAGAAGATGGAAACTGCAGGGACTGGTTCGAACCGCTGGCTGGTGATCGTAGTTCTGCTCCTCCTGGGAGTGGCCGGCGTGGCCCTGGGCTACGGTTACCGCCAGCAGATGCTGGCTGATCATTTGACCGCGCAACAAACCGTTGCGGATTCGACCATCAGCCAGATGCAGGGCCAATTGAACGCCGTGACCTCCAAGCTGAACGAAATGACTGCGGCGCAACAGGCTCAGGCCCAGGCGCAAGCAGACGCCGCCGCGAAGCAGGCCGAGCAGAAAGCAGCCGCAGGCCCGGCACGCACGGGCGCCCGGCGGCCGGCCGCGACCGACAAGCGCTACAAACAACTCCAGGCGCAACTTGCCGATCAGCAGAAACAACTCAAGGACACCCAGGATTTGGTGGCGAAGAATCGTGCCGACCTTGAAGGCAATATCAGCTCGACCCGCGATGAACTGAACGGCTCCATCGCTAGGACTCACGACGAACTCGTAGTTCTCCAAAAACGCGGCGAACGCAGCTACACCGAATTCGACCTGATGAAGGCCAAGCAGTTCCAGCGCATCGGGCCGCTGACGCTTTCCCTGCGCAAAGCCGACACCAAGCACAAGAACTACGACCTCGAAATGATCGTGGACGACAACCAGCTGACCAAAAAGAAAGTAAACCTCTACGAGCCGATCTGGATCCACACCGAAAACGAATCGCAACCCGTCCAGGTCGTGGTAATGCGCATCGAAAAGAACCTCATCCACGGCTACGTCAGCGCGCCAAAGTACAAGCCTTCCGAACTCGCAACCTCCGGCACCGCCAGCAGCCTGACGCCGGTATCGCAGCATGTGCAACCAGACAGCAGCCAGCCACAACCAAGCACTACCAACCCGCCGCCACAGCAATAAATCGTAAGCGGGATAGCGGCGGCTAACAGCCCGCCCTTTGCCCAGTCGGCAATGGGCGGGCTTCGTTTTTTGCACCCGGTGGTTGTGAGGAATTGGCGGGGCGTGTGGAAGTCGAACTTGGGAGAAAGATTCTCAAGTAATCTTCTCACCTTATTCCTCACTTCCCCCAATCCTCCCAATTCAGCCCTTTCACTCTCCCGAACTCCTTCGCGTTTGCCGTCACCAGTGTCAGTTTACGATTTAGAGCTTGTCCCGCTATTAGCACGTCGTACGTTCCAATGGGCTTACCCATCCGCTCTAAGGTGCTCCGGATTTCCCCCGCGTACCGCGCGTCCTCTTCCCCAAATTCCAGCACCTGCACCGGACCTGCAAGAAACATTTTCACGCGCCTCGTATTCGCATCGGTTTGCACGCTCTTTGCTACGCCGTACCATAGCTCGAACACCGACACCGACGGCACCCACACTTCCTCACCTGACCCGACTGCTCTTGAGAACCTTTTCCGAACCGACTCTGAGGAACCGTTGATCAACGCAATGCACGCGTTCGTATCCAGTAGGTAGGCCATCACGAATCTCAATCAAAAATCTTGCGCCGCGGTGCACGGGGTTGTTTCCGGCCTGCCTTGAAAAGGGGGTCCCCGCCGATTCGGTCCATCGCCGCAAACCACTCTTTCGGATCCGGAATCAGCGGTTCCAATAGCACGCCCTCGGCAACACGTCGCACCCGCACGCTGTCTCCCTCAAACCGGAACTCCCGCGGCAGCCGCACCGCCTGGCTCCGCCCATTCTTGAAAAGCTTTGCCACCGGGTCGCGTCCCATTTTCCACCTCCCGTGTAGTATATACCATCGGTATATACCGACGTCAATCCCAAACGCGACAGGCTTCCTCCGGCCTCTTCTCTGCGTCCCCGCTGCGTCCTCAGCTTGCCTGAACGGACTATGTGAACGGCGGCTCTGCGTTACATTTCTTCTTCGCTTTTCGCTTGGGTTCGTTCCAAACACCCCATAACCAACATTCTACTTGACAACTCCATACCCGACTGCCACACTCGCCCCATAGAAAAGTGTGCCCGCGATTTTTCCTGCGCGGGTTCCCCACTCAATCTAAATTTCAATCTTTCTGGAGAATCACTATGTCCACTAACCAGGACCGCCCCTCCACGTGTATGTTTGTCTTTGCCGACGGCCGCCGCTGCCAGATGCCCCCCTCCGCCGACGACATGGATCTCTGCTATTACCACGCCAAAAAACACCGCGACCACCTCAACGCCCAGGAAGCCGGCCTGCAGATCAACGAATTCCTCGGCCGCGACATCCTCACCGCCTGCGACCTCAGCGCCGCCCTCGCCACTCTCTTCTCCGCCACTTCCCTCGGACTCATCAAGCCCAAGACCACCATCGCCCTAACCTACCTCGGCAACCTCATGCTCCAGACCCAGAAACTCGCCAGCGCGGAATTCGTGCGAGCCTTCGACGACGACTGGTCCAAAATCGTCCGCGAATCCATCGTCTTCAACGAACCCGCCTCTGAAGAGCCCGCCGCGCCCGCCGCACAATCCACAATTCCCATCCTGACTCCCGCGAACGACCCTCCCTCCGACAACCCCAACCCCGATCCCATCCAGCCCGAACCCACCCCTTTCCCCAAAATCATGTGACACCTGGCTCAAAAGCTGTCATTCCGAATCCCGTTCGTCTTCTGAACGGGTGAGGAACCTGCTTTCTCCCTCCATTCCGCCCGTTCTTCTCCGCGCCTCTGCGCCGCACTCGGCGAACTCTGCCCACCAACTCTTGCTTTTGGCCAACAGCTCACGGCTTATGGCTTCCTGGCTATCTCCTTCAAAATCAACACTTACAATCTGATACAAAACAAACAACTTCATCCCCAACAAAATCACCACTTACAAAAAACAGGGGGGTGGGGGGAGTATCCAACCAATTAACATCCTTTGCCGCAGCCTCAGCTTCTTCATGCTGGGGGTTACCTAATTGGAGGTGCTCACAGGCTGTCGGCTGACTAGTCTAAAACGATTTCTCTTTTCGCTTCAGAGCAAGAGCCGGCGATTTTAGTGGTTCCGGAGCGATACTCGTCCGGCGCCTGGTCGTTTCAGCCCCACTTTCAGCTGGAAGTTCACCTCATCGGCCACAAATTCGTTCTTCTCCGCCTGCCCCGAACCAGCCCTGTTCGCCTTGATTGCTGTCGCCCCGCTTCCCGCACTCTGTAACGGCGGTCCTGGGCAAGTGACCTTTACAAATAGTCCGCCCTGTAGCGCCCGCATCTGGCATTGCTCGTTGCTTCGAGGCCGCAGTTCAATCGATTTGCCCGTGCATACGGGACCCGAGAAATCTTCACCCAGGCTGGAGGGAAAGGTACACTGCTCTTGCTCAACGAATGGCGGCCACGTTGTAGCGGCAACCGCCCCCATCAATTCCGGGAGATCCTGGCCTCTCACCGTTCCAAAAATCATCCATTCACCCCGGACTTGGCCCACGTCAATTGGTTCCGTCGCCTTCGCCGCATGGAACTCGAACATCGCCTCCGTTTCGCTGGAGTGCACCTCGGCCGGAGAATAAACCGGGCCGCTATAGGCTTTGCTCGGGTCATACTCCGCGCGGCGCTGCACGCGCGTCAGGGAAAAAGTGCCGGTGACACAGAAATGGTTGTTTCCCAGGGACACCAACTTCTTCGATCGGAATCGGAGAACAACGTAGTTCTCCGTTGACTGGTAGCTTTTTTCGGAATTCCTGATGGAAGGATAAAGTTCGGGTTCGCCCTGGTCCGCCGGATAGACGGCAAACTCGATCAGGGAGAATCCGGAATCCGTGGCGTCCCGCTCTATCCTCCCTTCCACACGCGCAACGCCCACATTCACGAACGTACCGGGTTGCTTCGAGGACCTTAGAAACAAACGAGCGTCCGAATTCGTCTGGTCAATTACCAGCTTGTTGCTTTGTGCCGCCGCGACCTGGCCAAAACACAGTCCCGCGAAGAGAGCAAGCAGCGCACAAACAGTCCTCCTCTGACCTGCCTGCGCTACCTCAGCCTCCAGCCGGGTCGCGTCACAGGGTGACCGCGGCCCGTGGCAGATACGAAGTGAACGCTTGCACATCGTGGCGATCCGATATCATTTCATAGCAATCCGCGGAGACTCACAACACACGCGGAAGTCGCACACTCGAATTAGCTTTCCTGACCTCCATGCGAAGTTCGGAGCTGATCGAGATTGAAGTGCATTTGAGCATCAGCCGCCTCACGCGGCGCCTTATTGGCAGTCTGGAGGCATGGCAGAGATGGCATCCTCCGATCCGCACGGCCGCTTATGCTTCGCCGGCGTAAGTCCTGGCCGGGGATGATTGAGGATCCAGAGCCCTTCGTTGTTAGCCAAATAGATCAGACCGCGTCCGGGGTCCTGAAGTGTGCTAGTCACGCCGGTAAACGTCTGAAGCACTTTGGGGTGCGCGGGATCGCTCAGGTCCAGGATCCTGACGGTCTCGGTGGGGTTGTCGGTGTTGCGAATGATGTCTTTGGAGTTCTTGTCCGGAACTTCGGCCAGGCCTATGTCGGGACTTACCAACTCGAGTTTGCCTGCCGGGGCGTCGCTCGGCGGCATAGGGCGGCTAACCAAGCTGGGGAGCCCCGGTTTGGTCACATCAATCACGGTAAAACCCTGCTTCGACGCTTTCTGAACGTACAGATACCGCTTGTCTCCAGTGGTTTGCAGAAGCATTTCGCTGCCCGGGGCTTCCTTCAAGGCCAAGTGCGCGATCACCTTTGCTGGAAGCTCGGCGGGTTTGCTGTTGGCAATCAACCTGGGTGCGGATACCACTATCAGCGCTGCTGAGAAAATCAGGAAGACACCGCGCGAATGACTCTCATCCAATACTTCGCGAATTATACTCATCACTTCCTCCTTGCACTGCTCTGAATTTGCTGCCGGCGTGGGAGATCTTTACGTTCTCCATGCCGCAGAGAATGCACCGCCTTCGCGTTCCGCGGGCAGATGGGCCTCGCGGATCCTGGCGGTTACAATTCGCCTGGAGCGGTGGAGTCGTGTCTTCACGGCGCTGCAACTAATTCCCAATCTCCGTGCGGTTTCCTTTTCCCCCAGGTCTTCCAGGTGAACGCAGTTGAACGCCACCCGATATCTGGCCGGCAATGCCCGGGATGTCTTGCGCAAAATTTCAGAACGTTCGTTCTGGATACAAAGCTCCTCAGGGGAGGGCCGCTCTTCTACACACTTGGTGTCCGCAAAGCTGGGCCCTTCCGGGGCCGCCAGTTCTACAAAAGCACGCTCTCGCGTATTTATCTTGCGGTAGTGCATTCGAGAGCTATTTCTGACCACACTATGCAACCAGGTTGAGAAGGCTGACCGCCCCTGGAATTGGTGCAGATTGCGAAAGGCGAGGAGCAGGCCATCCTGCAAGGCATCCTCCGAGTCCTGCTGGTTTCGCAGCATTTTTTGAGCCGCCTTTTTGAGCTTAGGCAGGCAAGCGGCGAAAAGATCGTTCAATTCGGTGTCGGGCAGTTGCGAGGGGAGAAGCCCGCCAGGCACTTCATCTGGAAAACGCGCGTTCTCGCTGGTGTGCCCCAAGATACCCTCCGCCGTTGTTGGCGATGCCCAAGCCGGTCAGATAAAGACATAAGCAAAAAGCGTTCCAATGGGAACTCAGCATTGCGAGCCCACAGGGTTTGCCCGAAGAGGCAAGCATGCACGAAAAACCAGAACCCTACTGTCTTCATCGAATAGCGGGCAATTGCAGGAGATCCGCAGCAAGGGGCAGGGGACTTCCGAGACGACACTCGTTCGTCACATTTCGAGGAGAGCGCCTTGAGGAGGCCGTATTTTCGTTCGCTTTCTGCACGCGGAGTGTTCGCTTTATTTACAATCCAATCTCTTCAGGAAACGCCAGAATCCACACTTAATAGCCTTATCTAAAGAACTGGAAGGGGTTATTGGCTCAGTTGGGTCGCCGGCCTTTGGTAGGGCGCTTGCTTGCTTTGTATTTTGTGGCATGACCGCCGGCGGCGATTGGCTTTGCGTTGCCCATAGGGTGAAAACATGGTCTTTGTCTCAGGCTGGACACGGGAATTACTGCGAGATCGCAAAGGCGAACTCAGCGGAATTCTGCTAGACAACGGTCTGGAAATTCAGTTTCCAGCTGCGCTCGGACGCCGCGCTAAAGAGGTAATCAACGAAGGGTGCCGCGTGGAAGTCGAGGGAAGTCTGGAGCGTGAAGAGTTTTCGTTGGGTTACGTGCTGCAGGCGACGGTTGTTAAGAATCTGGATTCGAAACAGAGTGCGACTTTGCCAGCCCCCAAACAGGAAGGCAAACCAAGGATGCAGTTGTCTACCCCCATTGCGACTGCATCCTTGGCTCCCGCTGCTTCGGGGACCCGGGGGGAACAAGCCAACCTTTCCCCAGGCGAGGCCTCCGTCTGCGGCATCGCGAAGCAGGCCCCGAAAGAAGAGGATGCCAAAACTCTGGCGCCAGGTTCCTTCTTCCACCGTTTACTTCAAGACCAGGACACGGATGGGCACGGACCAGCCCATGCACGAAACGATGCGGCCCGGAGCATCGGACTTGCCTACGACAACCTGCACCGGATTCAAGCAATCCTGGCCTATCTCCACATCATGAAGCACCGAGTCCCCGGAATTGCCCAGTTTCTGGATGAAGCCAAGCACACGTACGAGCAATCGCTGACGCGCTTCGCCGAGGCCGATTTCACGGGTGCAAAAGAGTTTGCGGAGGCATCGGGAAGCCTTTCCCGAGTAGTGGAGATTGTGATGGCCCGAACGCTCCGGTCGGATGACAGTCTGCCTTCTCTGGTGCCTCCTCCTCCAGAACACCCCACCACATCCCCGGAACCCGAACATGTTAAGAATGATCTCGCGAAGGCGGAGACTGTGCTTTCCCGAATCCATTGGCTGCTCGAGAACGGGACACTCCCCTCTGAAGATCGCGCGCAAGTTCGTAAACTTGCAGCTTGGGGCGATGCTTTTTACAAACAAGCGCAGCGGACTTATAGAGACGCGGTTTTGGAAGATGCGGCCGAGTTTGCGCAAGCGGCACTGGCAGGCGCTTATTCCGCGGAACACGTTTGCCGAAAGTGGTACGTGAGCCATCCCTAGCAACCACAGCCATGCCGAAGCGGGAGCCGAGTCAAACCGAGGGGCCGATGGACACCGGAACCGACGAAGCTCCGGTGCTCCTGGAAAATTGCTATTATGCGGTATTAGGGGACGGGGAGAGAGGTCGATCACTGCCTTCGCCGTTTTCACTCTCACGACTGAGTTTTCGCTGGCAAGTGAGCTTGCTTGGCACGCTGGTGGCGATTTTGTCTCTGGCGGTGTTGTTCGCGATTGTCGCGACCCTGCGGTACACCAAATCCGCCGTCCTCAGCGGTGAGAAAAATCGTCTGGCAGAAACAGCCCGCAGCCTCGCCCAGGAATATGAAAACCGGGCGGATTCTGCAAGACGCGGCGGCAAACAGTCTCCGCTGGACACTCCAAACGCAGGCACTTCTCAGGAAGTGCTCGCCCTGATGAGCCGGCTGGTCACACAGAACCAGGAAGGAGTGGGTGCCGGCTTTTATTCCTCAACCGAAGACAAGCTCATCGGCAACTTCTACCCGATCGCCGAAGCTTCTCCGGACACTGCCGAAAACCGGGACCTTCCCAATGTCGAACGTCAGGCAGTGCTGGAGGTCGCTCGAAGCGCCGCGAGTTCCCATCAGGGCTCTGAACGCGTTATCGCCAATCCATCGGGTCTCTTCCTAATCAGCGCGATTCCAATTCGAGAGGGATATTCCACAATTGGAAGCACGTGGGCTGTCAAACGCATCGCCGACCTTCCCGGAGCCAACCGGTTCCGAGCCTATTTAATCACCTTGGGTCTGGCTTTTGCGGCCCTGGCAAGCGTGTTGCTGACTCTGCTGGTGATCCGCAACCTTCAGGGTGGTGTGCGCAAAATCGAGAACGGACTGCAGTCACTGGAAGGCAACCTGGCGTCGCGGATCGACACCCGAAATGAGCCCGAAGAGATTCAACATATTGTTCAGGCAATCAACCGGCTGGGCAAGACGCTCAGGGAAAAAATGGAGTACGAGAAGACAATTGAGTCGCAACTCCGGCACGCGGAGCGGCTGGCCAGCCTCGGGCGGCTGGTGGCTGGCGTCGCGCACGAAGTGCGAAATCCACTGGCGACCATTCGCTTGCGAGTGCAGATGTGCAGACGGGATGCCGCCGATCCCAAGGTGAAGGAATCGTGCTTCGTGGCATTGGAGGAGATTGAGCGGCTGAATGGCATTGTCAACCGGCTGCTGAGTTTTGCCAGGCCCATCAATCTGCAGTTAGAACCAGTGGATCTGAAGGGCCTGGTGCAGGAACGCATACGATCGTTCGAGGAAGTGGCGCTGCACAGGCAAGTCCAGTTGATGACCAATCTTCCGACTAAGAGTTTTCTGGCGGTCGTCGACAAAGACCGCATGGCCCAGGTGTTCGATAACATCATCCAGAACGCCTTGGAGGCCATGGCGGAAAGTGGCGGAACCCTTTCGGTGACCCTGGCGGCTGATGCAAAGAAGGACGAATCCGGTGAGGGGGTCAGCGTGGAATTCCAAGACACGGGAAAGGGGATGGATGAAAGCGTCGCAGGGCACGTATTTGATCCTTTTTTCACCACCAAGCCTTCGGGAACGGGGCTGGGATTGTCCATATCGCACGAGCTTGTTCGCGCCCATGGCGGGGATATCCGGATTGACAGCGCGGAAGGTCGGGGTACAAATGTCAGGATTACGATTCCAAACTCTCTTACGTAAAGGAAGGCCGGACGCGGTTGAATCATAGAATGACGACCACGATTCTTATCGTTGACGACGAAGCAAACCTCCGCAAAACATTGGCAGAGATTCTGCGGGCGCGCGGCTACACAATCCTGGAAGCCGATGACGGAACAACCGCTGTGCAGTTGCTTCGCGACGCCAGGCCCGATCTGATATTCAGCGACTGGAAGATGCCAAAGATGGGAGGCGAGGAGCTTCTGCAGCACCTGCACAGCCACCCTCAACTCGCATCCGTGCCGGTGATCGTGATTACGGCTTACGGTTCAAGCCACAGCGCCATCGAAGCGGTCCGGCTGGGCGCTTACGATTTCGTGACCAAGCCGTTCGACTTGGATGAGATCGTCGTAACCGCGGAAAGGGCGTTGGATCATTCGGCTTTGAACCGCGAAGTGATGCGGTTGCATTCGCAAAGCGGTCAAGGCTACGTCTCTGGAGCGGGACGCCTGGTCGGGGCCAGCGGACCGATGCTGGATGTATTCATCATGATCGGCAAGGTAGCGGAGACGGATTCGACAGTGCTGATTTGCGGAGAGTCCGGAACCGGGAAAGAGTTGGTCGCGGAAGCGATTCACAATTACAGCCAGCGCAAGAGCAAGCCCTTTGTGGTGGTCAACTGCGCGGCGCTGCCTGAAAATCTGCTGGAGACGGAGTTGTTCGGGCACGAACGGGGGGCGTTTACCGGGGCAGTTGGGCGCAAGGTTGGCCGTTTTGAGATGGCCGAGGGTGGCACGATTTTTCTCGACGAGATTGGAGAGATATCGCCGGGTTTGCAAGCCAAGCTGCTGCGCGTATTGCAGGAACGGTCGTTTGAACGAGTGGGCGGAACGGAGACCATTGCCGGTAATTTCAGGGTACTTGCGGCGACCAACCGAGACTTGGAAGCCTCGGTGCGCGAAAGGGTTTTTCGGGAGGATCTGTACTATCGGCTGAATGTAGTGCGCATCCAGATCCCCGCGTTGCGCGAGCGGCGATCCGACATTGTGCCGTTGGCAGAGCACTTCTTGCGTCAGTACAGCGAGAAAAATGGGTTTGGAGTGGTGGGTTTCTCCGATGAAGCCGTTTTGATGCTGCAGAATTATTTTTATCCGGGCAACGTCCGCGAGTTGGAAAACATGGTGGAACGCGCGGTGCTCATGGCGCGCGGCCGAGTGGTGATGCCCGAACATTTCCCCGCCAAAGCCACCACGAACGGGAATGGAGATTCGCATCAACTGGAATTGGATTTGCTGGCGCTTCCCTTCCACAAATCCATCGCGGAGCTCGAAAAACGGCTGATCCAGAAGGCGCTCAGAGATTCCGAAGGTAATAAGTCGGAAGCTTCCGACCGGCTGCAGATCAATCGCCGCCTGCTGTACAACAAAATCGAGGAACACAAGATCGAGGAGTAAAAGGAGAGAACCGAGATGAAGACGGTCCGCATGAAGCGGATTACCATCATTGGAGATGAGACCGTGCGGTACCGGATACTGAAAGAAGTGCAGGACCTGGGCGCCACGGGATACACCGAGTACCTGGTCCACGGAAAAGGAGCAAGGGGAGTTCGTCCCAGACATGCGGAACCCCCAAACGCAAAAATCGAGGTTATCGCGACACCCGAAGTAGCCGAGCGGATTTTTCTACACGTGGCGGAGCACTACTTCGCAGATTACGCGATGATCGCGTTTCTCGACGATGTGGAAGTCTTTCGTGGTGAAAAGTTCGGAGCGAAGTCCTTTTAGCAAGACTGGGAGCACGAATCCGCGGCGGCGATCCAAGTACGGCGTGAACATTGGCATGAAAATGAATCTGAGAGACAGCGAGCAAATGACCTGAGAAAAGGAACTGTGATGCCGGCTCATTCGACGGTAACGGATTCCTCGGAGAAAAAACAGCCATCCTTCGGAGTTGCAAGCTTTCTGTTTGCGCTAGTCTTCGCGCTGTTGGTTTATCTTCTCGTTTTGAGCATGGCGCGTCATCATTTTTTCACAGGCGGCCACCCCAACCGTCCCGCGGCCTCCACAGCCGACAATTAGAATAAATATCAGGAATCCAACCGGAAATTGTGTGCCGACGAGGGTACTCGCCATGGGATGATGGACGGGTGTTCGTTTTCTTTACACTTACCGTTCTCCTTTAGCACACTCCCACCCTCCAACTGCGCGTGTTGGTTCATAACGTGACTCTTCAGCCTGATCTGTAAGGAGTTATTAGGCCTGTAACGGCGTCAACCGTGGCATCGAGCTTGCTCCACCATACCGCGTCAAGGTCTGTGGAGCGAGCGAAAAACGGTATTCAGGGCAAAACGCGCCGCTTGCGTCCCGATCAAATCTAAGTTCATCTGGAGGCGAAATGTCCCGTTGGAAGATGCTGTCCTTCGGCCTTTTTTTGCTTTGCTCGGCAACCGCCATTAATGCGCAGAGGGAATATGAAATCACTCCGTTCGTCGGCAGCCGGTTCGGCGGAAACATTGACCTCAGCCAGCAGGGGAATCCGAGCGTCGACTTCCTGAGGGTGAAAAGCAGTATAAATTACGGGGTCATGGGCGGAGTCACATTCTGGCAGAACTTTGAAGGCGAATTCATGTGGAATCGCCAGCCCACCTCGTTGAGCGCGCACAACCCGGCTGACGGTACGTACAGCCCTGTGTCCAACATGAATTTCGACATGTACCAGTTCGACGTGCTGTACAGCTTTCTCTCTCCGGAGCGCAAGCTGCGGCCGTTCGTCGTCGCTGGACTGGGTTTTTCTCATTATGGCGTGGAACCTGTGAACGGCCAGTCGGTGCTCGGGTTCAGCAACCGGTTCGCCTACAACCTGGGCGGAGGCGTGAAATATTTTTTCAATCGCCACTGGGGATTGCGCGCGGAGTTGCGGTGGTCACCAACGCATAGCACATCCAGCCAAAGTGAGTTTTGCGATCCCGAGTTTGGATGCGCGCCGTCAACATCCGCCAACAAAGTGGAACAGGGCCAGGTAAACGCCGGGGTGATCTTCCGATTTGGAAGATAGCTGCTTGATTTGCTGTTCGCTTTCTTTACACCTCGACCACCCATTCTGCACAGAAAGAATCGAGTTTTTCTTTCTGCTTCCTGGCATCTCGCCGAATTTCAACAAACACCAGTACTTAGCCAAGGAAAGAAGCGCCGTTGAGATCGGCATGCCAATTGCCTCCCAACAAGTGTGTTCGAGCTATAGGCCGCGCAGTCCTGGCAGGAGGCGCGCAATGAAAAACTCATTGATACTTCCAACGATCTTACTTTTTGGCTTTGCAATCTTTGCATCTCCACTTCGGGCTGAAGACCAGCAACCCGGACGGCCCGGAACATTAAATTACGTGGAAGGGCAGGCATATCTGGGCGGGCAAACATTGGACGGATCTTCTGTGGGAAAAGTGGAAGTGGATCCCGGCCAAATTCTCTCGACCGCAGACGGCAAGGTGGAAATGCTGCTGACGCCGGGAGTTTTCGTCCGGCTGGGTGAACAGAGTTCCGCCACGATGATCTCGTCGGGCCTTATCGACACTCGTATCTCGATTGACCGGGGAGAAGCGCTTGTAGAAGTTGCGGAAATTCATCCGGAAAATGACCTGCAAATTCTGGTGGGCGGGAAAACCACGGAATTGATGAAAACCGGACTCTACGACTTTAACGCGGGTCTCCGCGCGGTGCGGGTCCTGGATGGCGAAGCGCTGTTGGAGGGGACCGGGAAGCGGATCAAAGTCAAAGGCGGCCACATGGTCGATCTCTCGTCGAGCGAACCGTATAGAGCGGTGAAATTCGACAAGAAAGAACTGGAAGCCGAGGACCTGTATCGCTGGACGAGTCTGCGATCCTCGTATCTTGCCGAAGCGAATGCGGATTCCGCTCGCACTTATTCTTATGGAGGATCTGGCTGGTATGGAGACGGCTGGTATTGGGATCCGTGGTTTGATGCTTACACATTTCTTCCAGGCGACGGAATTTTCTATAGTCCCTTCGGCTGGGGATTTTATTCGCCATGGTGCGCTTATTACGCGCCCTTTTACAGTGGCGGCCGCTTCTATCGCCACTTTAATCCAACCGCCCAGGGTTGGGGCACGGGCGCGCATTACAGACTTCCTGCTAATGACGGCCATGGAGTTCGCTATGGAGCGCGTTATGGCGGAGGGACGTTCTCAGGGCATTCGGGGCGAGGTTTCGCTCACGCGGGCGGGTACGGCGGAGGCGGCTTCCACGGCGGTGGACTCCATGGTGGAGGTTTCGGTGGCGGTGGCTTTCATGGCGGCGGTTTCAGTGGCGGTGGTTTCCATGGCGGAGGCGGATTTCATGGCGGCGGTGGTTTCGGTGGTGGCGGCCACCACTAGAACAACACTTGTCTAGCAGCGAGAAATGGCCGGCTTCCCGATTGATGGCGGGGGCGTGTGGAAGTCGAATCCACCATTCGGCCCGCGAAGGGTCGAATCGCCGGCTTTGAAGGCCGGGAAGGTCACCGGACCCCTTTCGCCCCCACGTTAGGATAGCAGACCCGCTAAAAACTCACTGGTACCCCCGGGCGCCCTTCTCGTCGTTCCCAAGCTTTTTTAATTCTTGCCATGCAATCTTTGCGTGAATGGCCTGCGCCAATCCGGTTTAGATTGGCTGCAAGCCGAAAGCATCATTCACTACCGGCAGAAACGCTACGAAGTCAGGGTCGAAGGGTGTTCTAAGGAGGTCAGCATGCGATTGCGAATCAGCGGAGTTCGGATGCTTGGGACGCTTGGGTTCCTGGCCGTGGCGGGAACGATTCTCTGCAGCGCGACCGCGCAAAAGATGCCCTTGCGGACGCAGGACAATCTCGCGATGGGCGAGGATCACGTCAAGCAGCTCCTGCTCCTGATGCCGGTAGGCGGAAGAGGCATGGTCTCCCGGCAGGAGTACATGAAATTTATGGAGGCGGAATTCAACCGGCTGGACCAGGACAAGAGAGGAGAGTTGGACGCACGAAAGCTAGCGCAGTCGAATCTGTCGGCCAGCCGCTTCGCCGGCAAGTAGTCACACTGCGTACCGGCCACTTCTTGCCCTGAGCGTATGCGAAGGGTCAAGCTTGCCCTAACGAAAGAATGCGTGGGGCCGCGTGAATCACGCCCGCGTGGTTTCGAGAGTCAACGCCTGCGTCCTCTTCAGCGCCGCCGCCAGATCGTAAATCACCGAACTGGTGCAGACCTCATAATAGTGGTGATCCGAAGTCTTGCCTATTTTTCCATCCGGCAACAATTCCCTGGCCAATCCTTCGCGCACCACCAGGAGTTCCACCGATTCGCCCATCGGCACTTCGCCGTAATAGAGCGTCACATCCTGCTTGGCCCAGGGCATATCGAGTTTCGTGACCAGCTTTTCGAGCGAGATTTCCTCTGACAGTTTCTGAAAGCCTTCGTCGTTCAGCTCGATGCCGTTCATGTTGAAGCGCACCAGAAACTCGTCCAACTCTTCGGCCGACGCACCCTCGAGCGCCGTCAAAAACTGGAAGACGGAAAAGTGCGTTTTCTGCCCGGCCAGCATGCGTTTCGCCAGCTTCGCGCAACCGGAGAGGCGGTCGGAAAGATTCAATGCTTTGGAAATCATGATGCGCGCGTCACCGTCGGTCCAATACGTCGGCGCCGAACCCTGAAACGCTATGCCAATCCCAAGTTCCAAGGGCGGCAAGTGAGTCGTCGCCGTTCCATCATTGTAGGAGTTGCATACATTCAATATCTGCTTGGCCAGGGCACAGGCTTTGCTAACCGGACGGGCATCGCCTTGCGTCGCTTCCGTCTCAAAAACCGCCAGAATGATGGCGTCGCCTTCGATGAACACCTTTTTCGCCGAGTAGCGATCCAGCAGTTTCTTCACCGGCTCGTGCAAATTCAAGCTGAAGTGGGAAGCGGGGCTCAATCCCTGTGCCAGCAAATCCTGCGTCATTTTCGTCGAACCCCGCACATCCGCCTTGATAATCACGTGCGACACAACCTGGTCGTGTTCGGATTTCACTTCTTCTTTTAGCACGCATTCATACAGCCGGTTGTTCAGCCGCGATAACTCGCGAATCTTCTCCGCGGTCACCAGGTTGATCCGCTCCATGCACGCCGCAAGATGCTCCGCGTCACGCAGGTCGCGCCGGAGCCGCAGAAAGTCGATCGCAAAGCGCAGCACCGCCGCCTGGGTTTCTTCGCGCGAGTACCGCCGGATGCGTTTTGACAATTCCTCCAGCGGTTTCATCGTCAGGCGCTTTGCTGGCACCTGCTTCAAAATTTCTTCCACGCGCTTGGCTTCCTCTTTGGAAACCAGTGCCTTTCGCAATTGCTGCAGGTGGACGGGCGGGCAGTAATCGCCCGCAATCGGCCGGATTTCGTAGCTCGCCAGGACGTGCGGCATGATTTCGTGCTGTTCCAGCCGGCTAACAAGCTGTGCCAGCAAGCGCGCCCGCGCCGGCCGTTCGCTGTCGGTGGCATTCGTCACGTCAAACAACTTGCGCGCATTTTCCGGTTCGTTCAGGTAATCGCCGAGCCTCCCCTCGTAATCCTTCTGGACGAATTCCGCCTGCTTCTTCGCGCGGTCCAGCCGCGGCCCCATGTCTTCCAACGCCTTCTGGAAATGGCGAAGGCGGTTCTCGACGTCGGTCAACGAAGCCTTCATTTCCGCCGGGTCCGCCGCGGAACTAAGAAATTTATTTAACAGCCCGTCGCCTTTCTCCAGCCGCCGCCGTAAATTGTCGCGCTGCTCTTCGAGCGACGCGATTTCGCTGCGCATGCGCTCCGCTTCTGCGAACAAGGTCCGGTATTCCGCCGCGCCCTTCGCCGGCGCGCTGTCCGGCGCAACCCGGATTCCCGCTTCCCGTAGAAAATCCTGAAACAGCAAATCCATCGCTTCCAGGCGATCCGGGTCCTTCGAGTAATTGCCGAGCAGCACGTAATGCTCGAGGAAATAAAAATCGTCCTTGCCGCCGTCCAGAAACACCAGGCGGTTCTTCAGCATCTCGTAGTACGGCAGTTCTTCCCCAAAGAGCGCCCGCCGCGATTTCACGATTACGTTTTCTTCGATGTCGATGAAGATCTGCGCCACCACCTGCCCGATGATGCGCAGCACTCCCCGCCGCGCCGACTGCATTTCCGAAAGCCTCGCCTTGATGACGTGGGCCTGCTGGCTCCGCTCAAAATATTCCCCGCGCTTCCGGATGTACTCCTTCACGTCCAGAATTACGTTGCCAAACTGGTTCACAAGCTCCGCGGTCAAAAATTTCAGCAGCGCCAGCCGGAACAATAGGTCGATTTCGATGTTTTTCTGCTGTTTCGCCTTACCCAGGGAACTCTGCAACAGCTCCGTCAACAGTTTCCGGAAACTTGTGGAATCCACCGGTTTGGCATTGCGAAATTCGATACCGGAGAGATAGGTGCCGCTAGTGTTTTGTCGGATCAGGTCGAACAGATAATCACGCGCCACCTGCACAAATTTGGGACTCAGGAAAACGTCGTGGTGAATGTTATCCACGCCGATGGACAACGACCCCATCGGCAGCGTGAGGTTGTAGCTCTTCAGCGCGTCCCGCGAGCCTTCCAACATCAATTGATTTGCCGGTTCATTTGCCATGCAAGCAGCCGCACCCCGCCATCTCTCAACCTAGCAGCGGGTTCTGTGCCCGGCAAGGAACCGGAAGTACAGTCGTGGCCAGATAGTTAGCGAGGGATTACCTGTTTGGTCACCCGTTTTGGTCAATTAGAGGCGGGTAATGCGCCTGGCGTCGCCGCCCAGGTGTTCCAGCCGCAGGCGAATTTGCGGCCATTGCGTTTTCAGGGGGAATTTCTCCGACCATTCCAGGATCACGACGGCGGGCTTGGCGAAAACGTCTTCCATTCCAAGCGTTTCGAAGTCATGGAAGCTTTCCACGCGATACAAATCGCCATGAAAAACCCTGCCGCCTGTCCCATATTCATGGAGCAGCGTAAATGTCGGACTGGTGACTTCATCCTCGTTCGCTGCGTGCAGGCCGGCGACAATCCCTTTCGTCAGCGTGGTCTTCCCGCTGCCCAGCTCCCCGGAAAGCAGGACGAGCACAGGCGGCTGCAATGTTTCCGCGAAGGCTCGTCCCCACGCGACCGTCTCCTCGGCCGAACGTGTGATCACCTCTTCAGCCACGCGCCTGCAGCTCCTGCAGCAGTTTCCGGCGCGCCGCGGGAACGGCTCCGGCCACTTCTCCCGCCAAGACGCCCGATTCGTCATTCTCTGCGCACACCAATTCCGCGGCGAGTCCATGCAGATACGCGCCCAGCGCCACCACACGGTACAAATCCCGCGTACCAAACTGCGCGATCAATGCCGCCAGCAAACCTGTTAAAACGTCGCCAGATCCACCCTTCGCCAACCCGGCGTTCCCTGTAGTGTTCACAAAGACGTCGCCGTTCGGCGCGGCGATCACGCTGTGATATCCCTTCAGCAGGATGACGGCGTTCCACTTTCCTGCAAACTCGGCCGCGATCCGGATGCGATCCGCCTGCACATCCGGCGTGGCGAAACCGCAAAGCCGGGCCATCTCGCCGGGATGAGGCGTTATCACCAGGTGCGGCGATTTGCGGTTGGAAAGAATTTCCGCTTGGCCGGCGAACGCGTTCAGTCCGTCGGCATCCAGCACGATCGGCAAATCCGCGTGCGCGACCACGCTGCGCACAAATTCCTGCGTCTCCGGGTGAGTCCCGATCCCGGGTCCCATCCCCAAAACCGTCATACCGTGCAGCAGGGTCGCGAAACCACCGAGCCGCGCAGCCTCCGAAGCGATTGTCCCCGAAGCTGTCGCCGGCAGCGCTTCCGTCATGTATTCGGACTGCGCCGACGCGACCGTGGCCAGTGCCGGCTCGGGCGTCGCCAACGTCACTAACCCGGCGCCGCCGCGCAGCGCAGCCTGTCCGCACAAAATGGCCGCGCCCGTTTTTCCCACCGAGCCTGCTACCAAAAGCGCGTGGCCGTAGGAACCCTTGTGCGCTTCGGTCGCCCTCTGCAGCGGAAGTTCCGAAAATTCCTCGGGCCCCGCCCACCGCAGTTTTCCCTTCCCCACTTCTTCCACCAGCGCCGCGGGAGTGCCAATTTCCCGGACCACCAGCGCACCGCAACTCCCCGCATCGGGCGATACCAGTTGCCCGATTTTCGGCGCCGTGAAAGTCACTGTGACGTGTGCGCGCAGGACAGGCCCCTGCGCCGCTTCTCCATCCGAGGGCAATCCGGACGGCGTGTCCACCGCCACGATCCACGCAGGCCACGCTGCTTTCGCATCTTGCGAGAAGCGATTCACATTCTCGATCACCTGGGCCAGCAGGCCGCTTGCGCCGCCGCGAATCCCTGTGCCTAGCAACGCGTCGATGATGACTTCGCTGGCAGCCACACCGGGCCAGGCACGGATCCAATCTTCTTCTCCGCGGATCACGGTGACCGTCTCCCCAAGTTCCCGCCACCGCGCATAATTTTTCGCAGCATCCCCGCGCAGCTCGCCTGGCTCCACGAATAAATAGACGCTCACTTGGCCGGCGCGCCCTTTCAGCAGCCGTGCGACCACGAGACCGTCTCCGCCGTTATTGCCTTTACCGCAGAGCACGGACACACGTCCCGGAATTCTCGCGTTACGCTCTTTGTATTTTTCAAGGAAGACTTCCGTGACGCTTTTCCCGGCCGACTCCATCAGGTCCAACCCAGGAATACGAAACCGTTCCGTCGTCAGACGGTCCACTTCCCGCATCTCCGCCGCTGCCAGCGCTTTCATCGCGAATCTCGCTGCCGGCGGCCTAGAGCATCCATCCGCCGCTCACGTTGAGCACTTGTCCGGTCACGTACTCGGCTTCTTCCGACGCAAAAAACGCCACCGATGCGGCCACGTCCTCCACCGTCGGCGGCCGGCCGATTGGATACCGCGCATCGCGCAGCTTGCGCGCTTCCTCCACCGTCAAATCCTTCTCGTCCATGCTCGAAGGGTTCACAACATTTACGGTGATGCCGTTTTTCGCTTCTTCCAGAGCCAGCGAGCGGGACAGCGCCACGACCGCCGCTTTCGCTGCTGCATACGCGCTGATCTTCGCCTGACCGAACGCGCGCTCGGCTCCCACCGCGCCCAAATTTATGATTCGTCCCCAACGCCCCTTGCGCATCACGGGCAAAGCGGTGTGGCACATCAGGAACACGCTCATCAAGTTCGAATCGAAAATGCTTTTCCACTCTTCCAGGGAAGATTCCGCCAAAGTATTCCAGCGGAAATCACCCACATTGTTCACCAGGATATCGATGCGGCCGTAGCGATCGGCCACCGTCTTCACCAGTTGCTCCGCGCGCCCCGGCTCCGTGATGTCCGTTTCCACGGCAACACAATCCGCGCCCAGCGCCTGCATTCGCCGCAGCGCCGCCTGCGCCGCCGCTTTGTTCACGCGATAAGCGAAGGCGATTCGCGCGCCTTCCTGCGCCAGACGCAGCGCGATTCCCCGGCCTATTCCCCGGCTTCCTCCTGTCACCAATGCCACCCGGTTTCGCAGCGCCATTCTTCTCCTCATCCAATACAAACAAGCGTGATCTGACTATCTTAATGTTCCGTCCACATTCTACTTCAGCTTCGCCACGATTACGGTCATATCATCGGCCTGCTCCGGGCTGCCGGACCATTCTTCCGCCGCGGTCATCAGCGAGGTCGCGATGCGCTTCGGATCCGCTTGCCTCACTCGCTGCGCGGCCGCCTCCAGCCGCGACACTCCAAACTCTTCGCCGTACGCGTTTTCCGGCTCCACCAAACCGTCGCTGTAGGCAATGAACACCGCATCGCGCGGCACTTCCACCACGCCCTCTTCGTAAGGATAGTCTTCCACGATACCCAGCACCATGCCGCCCAAATCCAGATGCATCGATTTTCCGTCAGACAGGCAGAATCCCGGCAAATGCCCCGCGTTCGTATAACGCAGCTTGCGCGATTCCATGTCGTACACGGCCACGAGGAACGTTGCGAACCGGTCTTCACCAGTATTGCGAACCAAATGCTTGTTCAGGCGCCCCACAAGCTCCGCCGTGCTCAATTGTTCGCTGCCCGGCGTCAGCAGTTGGCTGCGCAGCGCTGCTTGCAGACTGGCCATCAAAAGAGCGGCGGAAATTCCCTTACCGGAAATATCCCCAAGCGCAATCGCCACGTGCGTCGGGTCCAGCTGGATGAAATCGTAGTAATCGCCGCTGACGGATCGGGCTGCCCGGCAGATCGCCTCGATCTCCAGCCCTTCCACTTTCGGCAAGCCGCGTGGAAACAACTGATCCTGCACCTCACGGGCGATGGAAATTTCATTCTCCAGGCGCTGCAATTGCTTTTGCTCGTCGATCAAGCGGCTGATCGAGCCGGTCATCAGATTGAACGACTCGCCGAGCACACCCAGCTGGTCCTTGCGCTCCACCGTCACCCGATGCGAGAAGTTCCCTTCCCGCACAAACTGGGTCGCGCGATAGAGTTCCTCAATAGTTCCGGTGATAGCTTTGGCCAGGACGATTCCGATAATCAACGCCGCCAGTTCAATCACCAGGAAAGCCACGGCCAGCAGTTGAATCTGAAAGACCCGCGCGCCGCTGAATTCGCCGACGGAAGCAAAAATCCGATGATTCAGTTGCGAACGCCGGGCTTTGTAAAACGCAAACACCGGATGAGCTCGCTCGACGCCGCCCCCGGGTAAAAGGTACACCGCATCCAACTTGGAAAAGCCTTCCACCACGGGATCCGGCCACCTCTCCGGCGGCAGCAACTCCCGTTTGCGGGTCAGGATGTGACCCACGGCCATGTAATCTTTCGTTCCGATTCGCACGGATTTCCCGGCGGAATCCGATTCGACGGTCTGCGCCAGAGTGATATCAATCGGACCCAGGTCCGGAGCAACATTTTCCAGAATTTCCGTATTCAATGGCGCGCTAACCTCGACGATACGGTTTTCTCCGGCGCTTTCCAGTTTTTTCATCCCAACCAATCGCAACTGATTCCCGCTTTGCACCAATCCGGAAAACGAGCGAGCAGCAGGCCCCGCTACGTTCTTGAAAAACTCCGGGTCCACCTCAAAATTCACCCGGACGTCCGGCATCTGTCTCCCGATGGAGAGCCTTGCTTGCTTCGTGAGGATTTCCTCTCTGGTCGACACCGGGAGTGAAGCGGGCAGCGCCGCCTCCGCCGCTACGAGCCCCGCGGACGCGTCCGCCATCATCTCGATGCGATCTTCAATGTCGTGATAGAGGAGATACGCGGCCAATTGCGAATAGAGAATCTGGCCCAGCATGCTGGCGAGGAGCAGCAACAGCACAATCGGCACAACGGCAAGAAAGAGATAGCCGAGTATCAGCCGGTTGCGCAGGCTCCACAACAACTCCGCGCGCCACCGGCTCCAAAATCGATAGAGGACATATGCCGCCGCCAGCACGCCGAAGAGCCGTACCAAACCTGCGCCCGGCAGATTACTTAGAGGATTCAGGGCCGCCGCGAGGCCCGCGATACAAACAACGATGGCAAGCCAGTCGAGTTTCGACAAGCTCTTCCAAAAAGGCGTCTGGTGGGTTTCCGGTCCGCTCATAGTTGAAGTGTCAGAAAAAACACTTTACCCGATTCGCCGGATTACGACGAGGGCTGTTCGTTTGAATTTTCGGTGAACACCGGGCGGGTGATGCGCTAGTTCCGAAACGAATCCCCTTCGGGGGGATCAGGCCTGCGGATTGCGTACCTTGCTGTGCTTCACGCTGTAGGTGAAATAAATGACCAGGCCGATCGCCAGCCAGACTACGAGCCGAACCCAGGTAATCGCGTTCAGGCTCGCCATCAGCCCCAACGAAACGATGATTCCAAGGATAGGAACGACAGGCACAAACGGCGTTCGGAACGGGCGCTTCAAATCCGGGCGGCGCACGCGCAGAATCAGCACGGCGGCACACACAATCACAAAGGCCAGCAGGGTTCCAATGCTGACCATTTGTCCCAGGCTGCCGATGGGAACCAGCGACCCAAAAATGGCCGCGCCCAGGCCAACCACAGCGGTGGACTTCCAGGGGGTGCGAAACCGCGGATGAATATCTCCCGCCCATTTCCAGAGCAAACCGTCGTGCGCCATGGAATAAAACACGCGTGACTGGCCCAGAAGCATAACCAGCATCACGGTACTGAGCCCGGCAAGCGCACCCGCATTCACCACATAACTTCCCCACCTTACGCCGGTTTCACGGATCGCCAAGGAAACGGGCGCGCCAATGTTTAAGCGGGAATAGTGCACCGTGGCGGTGAGCAGGCCGGAAACGACGATATAGAGGATTGTGCAGATCACGAGTGAGCCCAGAATGCCGATCGGCATGTCCTTCTGCGGGTCGCGAGCCTCTTGAGCTGCCGTAGATACAGCGTCGAATCCAATGTACGCAAAGAAGACCACGGCCGCGCCGCGCAAGACGCCCGACCAGCCGAAGGCTCCATAGGTCCCTTGATTAGGAGGCAAGAAATGCTGCCAGTTGGTGTGGACGAGAGCGTGATGCTTCAGGACAAAGGGCGTGGCGACGGCGATAAACGTGAGGACCGCGATCAGCTTTACGAAAACGATGCCGGTGTTGAAGTTTGCGGACTCTTTGATTCCGATGATCAGGATGGTGGTGACCGCCATGATGGCGAGGAACGCAATCAGGTTGAACACGGCGGTGGCTTGCGGCAATTGAGCGAGTTGCTCTGGAGTGAGATTAAAGGAAGTTACCGGCCCCCAGCGACCATCCAGTTGAACCCACTTCGCTCCGGGCACATCACAGATTTGTGGCGGCAAGCTGATGCCGTAATCCTGCAGGAAAGCGACCAGCGTGCTGCTCCATCCGCTTGCCACGGTCGCGGCGCCGAAAGCGTACTCAAGGATCAGGTCCCATCCGATAATCCAGGCGACAATTTCCCCGAGCGTGGCGTAGCCGTACGTGTAAGCGGAGCCTGCGATGGGGATCATCGAAGCAAATTCCGCGTAGCAGAGCCCCGCGAAAACGCAACCTAGGCCCGCAAATACATACGACAACATGATCGCGGGTCCGGCGTAGAGCGCAGCCGCGGAGCCCGTCAGGACGAAAATGCCCGCGCCGATGATGGCGCCGATGCCCAGGGTCACCAGATTGACTGGTCCCAGCGCACGCTTAAGAGAGTGCTCACCAGTATCGCTGGCCTCTTTCATCAGGACATCTAGCGACTTGGTCGCAAAAAGGGGGTTGCCCATGCAGCTTCCTCCATCTTCTGATTCATTCTTTGAAAATCTGCAGCTACCCGGCGCCCTGCCGCGACCGCTTCAGCCGCGCCCACACCCAATACACCGGTAGACCCAGGAGCACGATGACCATGCCCATGCCGGCCGTCTGCGTCTCATACAGCAGCAGCACGCCCATAATTCCGCTGGCAGCCACTATATACAACAGCGGCAGGAACGGATAGCCGAATGCCTTGTAGGGCCTTTCGGCACCGGGCCGGCGGATGCGCAGCACAAAAATTCCGACAATGGTCAGCACATAAAAAAGCAACGCGGCGAAGACAACATAATTCAAAAGGTCGCTGTACAGATTGCCGTAGGTTCCGTCCGGGTTCCGGGTTCTTAGCAGAATCAAAACTACAATCCATATTCCCTGGTAAAGCAACGCCACTCCGGGCACGCCTTTGTTATTCAGCTTGCCGGTGGCGCGGAAAAACAATCCGTCCCTGGCCATTGCGTAGGCCACCCGAGAGCCGGCCAGAATCAGGCCGTTGTTGCAGCCGAAAGTGGAAATGATGATGGCGCAGGCCATGATCAACGCGCCATTGGCTCCGAATACGGCGGATAGCGCGGCCGTTGCCACGCGGTCGTCGGGCGCGGTCTGAATCTGCGCCAAGGGCAGCGTGCACAGGTAGGCCAGGTTCGCCAGGCAGTACAACGAAATCACAATGACGGTGCCAAACACCATGGCAAGCGCGACGTCGCGTTTCGGATTCTTCACTTCCGCCGCGGTGAAACCGATGTTGTTCCACGCGTCGGCAGAAAACAATGATCCCACTTGGGCGACCGCAAGCGCGAGCAACAGTCCATACCAACCGCTTCCCGCCGTCACTGTTGGAAGGAGGCTGCGCAGGAAACCGACGCCCGGCTCGATCACCTGCGCTCCCCGAATCGCCCACAGGTGCGAAAAATTATCCGCAATCGCCGTGGCGTTTCGCCCCACGAACACGCAAATCAGAATCAGCCCGAGCAACGAGAGCATTTTCGCCGAAGTGAAAATATTCTGAATCCATTTGCCCAGTTTCACTCCGCGCGTGTTCAGGTACGTCAGAAAAATAATCATCAGCACGGCGACCAACTGCTGAACGGAAAGGCTGATCGCAAATTTGGAAGAGAAATTGATGGGAGGGATCACCCAAGTCTTCGGAGATATGGCCGGAAACAACACGCCCAGATACCGGGAAAATCCAATCGCCACCGCCGCGATCGTTCCCGTCTGGATCACCAGGAACAGCGTCCAGCCGTACAAAAATCCCCACAACGGTGAAAACGCTTCCCGCAGGTATACGTATTGCCCGCCAGCGTGCGGAAACATGGCCGCAAGCTCTCCGTAGGAGAGAGCCGCTGCAATCGTCAGGCACCCGGTTAAAATCCAGGTCAACAGCAGCGCGCCAGCGGAACCGGTCTGGCGCGAGATATCGGCCGCGACGATGAAAATGCCCGAGCCGATCATCGAGCCGACGACGATCATCGTCGCGTCGTAGAGTCCGATCGCCTTTACAAACTGGTGCTCGCCTTTGCCTGCGGCCGTGGTGGTTGGTATAGCGCTAGTCGCGTCGGCCATGCGTTTGTTTCCTCAGTGGGAGGCCGCGGGCTTCACGGCGTCCAATCGTCGGATAAACTCCCGGGCCGTTGCAGCCGGATCTTTCGCCTTCAGAATGTCGCTGATAACTGCAACGGAATCCGCTCCGGCCGTAAGCACATCCGCGGCGCGCTCCAGCGTAATGCCGCCAATCGCGACAATGGGCTTTTCTGTGAGCGCCCGGACACGACGCAGGAGTTCCGTGCCGACCACGGGGTCAGGATTCGCCTTGCTGCTGGTCTGGAAAATGGGCCCCACGGCAATATAATCCGCCGAAGTGGCCGCTGCCTTACGGAATTGTTCAAGGTTGTGCGTCGAAACGCCAACCCAGCGTTCGGGCCCGATCATCTTGCGCGCTTGCTCCGGATCGAGGTCATCCTGGCCAACGTGGACGCCGTCCGCGGCCGCGAGATACGCCACATCCGACCGGTCGTTCACGATGAATTTGCACTTGGCGCGCCTTGCAGCCTCCCCAATTGCGCGCGACTCCGCCCACAGTTCCCGCGCCGTCGCATTTTTCGCGCGGTACTGCAGAAGCTTCACGCCTGCATTCATCAATTTTTGAGCGGTAGTCCCGGCTGGTTCCGTCAACATTGCTGCGTCTAATATCACATACAACCTGGGCAGGACAAGGCGCATGAAACGCTATTTTCCGTTGACGCTCAGAATTTTTTCGATGAAGTGGGTGTCGAACTTCCCGGCTTCAAAATCCGGGTGGGCCAGAATCCGCCGTTGCAGCGGGATGGAGGTTTTAATGCCCTCGATCACGAACATTTCGAGCGCGCGCTTCATTCTGCCGATGGCTTCGGTGCGGTCGCGGCCCTTCACGATCAACTTAGCCACCAGCGAATCGTAGTACGGCGGAATCACCGCGCCCGAATACGCCGCGGAGTCCACGCGCACGCCGGTGCCGCCGGGCGCCTGAAACGTGGTGATGCGGCCGGCGGACGGAACAAACGTTTCCGGATCTTCGGCATTGATGCGGCACTCGATCGAATGCCCGGTAAAATGCATCTCGCCAACGGCGTCTTCCATCTTTTCCCCGGCCGCGATGCGGATCTGCGATTTCACCAGGTCCACGCCGGTCACAAATTCCGTCACTGGATGTTCCACCTGGATGCGGGTGTTCATCTCGATAAAATAAAGTGAGCCGTCCGTGTCCATCAGAAATTCCACGGTGCCGGCGTTCGTATATTCAATCGCTTCGAGGGCCTTGACAACCTTCGTACCCAGTTCTTTGCGCCGCTTGGGATCTATCGCCGGCGAAGGCGATTCTTCCACCAGTTTCTGGTGGCGACGCTGAATGGTGCATTCGCGCTCGCCGAGGTGAATCACTTTTCCGTGCTGGTCGCCCAGCACTTGAATCTCGATGTGCCGCGGGTGCTCCAGGAACTTCTCCATGTACACGTCCGGGGTTCCAAAGGCCTGCTGTGCTTCGCTGCGGGCGGTCTGATAAGCCGCCAGCAACTCATCCTTGGCACGCACCACACGCATACCGCGCCCGCCGCCGCCAGCAGCCGCTTTCAAAATCAACGGGAACCCGACGCGAGCCGCTTCTTTCGCGAGCTGGTCCTCGCCTTCCACCACCCCGTCGCTGCCGGGAATGGTTGGGAGGCCGCGCGACTTCATCTCTCGCCGCGCGCGATCCTTTTCGCCCATCATTTCGATCACTTCGGGCTTTGGCCCGATGAAGGTGATCTCCGAGGCTTCGCAAACCTTGGCAAAGTTCGCGTTCTCCGAGAGGAAGCCATACCCCGGATGAATCGCATCCACGTTGGTAATTTCCGCCGCGCTGATTACCTGCGGAATATTCAGGTAGCTTTCGCTGCTTCTTGGCGGCCCGATGCACACCGCTTCATCGGCGAAACGCACATGCAGGGAGTTGCGGTCGGCCTCCGAATACACGGCAACCGTGGGAATTCCCAGCTCTTTGCAGGCGCAGATGACTCGCAGGGCGATTTCCCCGCGGTTGGCGACAAGAATTTTCTGGAACATAGTCTGGCAGGCCGCTTACCGCTTGCGGCTTGGGCGGATCCCGAACAACGGTTGCCCGTACTCCACTGGCTGTCCGTTCTCGGCGAAGATACGCAGCACTTCTCCGCTGATTTCGGACTCGATTTCATTCATCAGCTTCATCGCTTCCACGATGCAAAGCGTTTGTCCCTTGTCCACGTGCGAGCCGACCTTGACGAAGGCTTCCGCGCCGGGGCTGGGCGACCCATAGAAAGTGCCGACAATCGGGGAATTGATCAGGTGCAGGTCTTCCCCGCCGCGGACATCCGCCCCATGGGCGGGTTCTTCTCTCAGGCTTTGCGGTTCCGGAGCATTTACCGCCGAAGGGACGATAATTTCGGCCGATGGGCGGGGCGCCGCAACGACGACGTGTGCACTGGGCTTCCGCAGGCGGATCCGCAGATCGCCCCTGGAGTACTCAAACTCCTCGAGGTTGTGCTCGCTCATGAAGCGCAGCAACTGTTCGATCTGCCCGATTTCGGGGTTTGCAAACGACGGGCTTTCACTCGCTTTCGCGGTCTTTTTCCGTTTCATGCCTGTTCTTAGAGTTCGATGAGATCCCGCTTCACGCGGGTCAAAACTTCATTCCGGCTTGCTGCCACAACGACGTCGTCTTCGATCCGGATACCGCCGACGCCTTCCATGTATACCCCGGGTTCTATGGTAATCACATTTCCCGCTTCCAGTCGAACCGCCTGCCCGCGGCCCACCCGGGGTTCCTCATGCACTTCCAGGCCTAGACCATGCCCGGTGCTGTGCACGAAATACTGTTCCAAACCGTTTTTCTTAAGGACGTCCCGCGCGGCGGCATCCACTTCACCGCAAGTTATGCCGGCCCGCACGGAAGCGACGGCAGATTCCTGGGCTTCCTGAACCGACCGGTACCACTCACGAACGCGCTTACTGGCACGCCCGACATGCACGGTGCGCGTCATATCGCTGCAATAGTGGCCGAGTATAACACCCAGGTCCAGCACGACCAACTCATTTTTCCTCAGCTTCTTAGCTGTGGGCCGGGCGTGCGGAAGCGCGCCGCGCGGCCCGGAGGCCACAATCGTTTCGAAGGAAGGGCCGCTGGCCCCGCGCTTTTTCATCTGATATTCGATTTCGGCTCCCAGGTCCCGCTCCCTTACGCCCGGCTTCACCAATTTCAGGACGCCTTCCAGGACTTCCCCTGCCAGGATGGCCGCCTTTCGCATTACCGCCAGTTCCAGAGCGTCTTTTCGCATCCTGAGGCGCTCCACGATGCCAGACGCCTGAAATCCCTTCCCCTTGCTTCCCAACGCTTTGCGCAGGGTATTCCACTGCGTCACGGTCAATTGATTGGCGTCGTAGCCGATCCTGTGAAGTCCTTTTTTTCGAAGCATCGTTCCCAAGGCCGGATACAACGCGCCCTGCTGGAGCTCGATTTTCAGTCCGCGAGTCTCTTCCTTGGCTTGAACGGTGAAACGCCCGTCGGTCAGCAGCGTCGTGCCATCCCAGGACAGGACCAGTGCACCGGATTCGCCCGTGAAACCGGTGAGGTAATACCAGTTCGGGGGATGCGTCACCAGCAGGCAGTCCAGGTTCCTTGCGGCGAGCTCCGCGAGGACCGTTTTTCGTCTTTTCGTGTGTTCTACGCCCATAAAAAAATCGAGGAGACTTGCGCCTCCTCGATTTCAGTTTACCCGATTTTTTCCAGCCGTGCTTTGCGCCGGCTTACTTCATCATCCGGGAATAATGCGCGGGGTGATGAAGAACAGCAGTTCTTGCGATTGGACCGAAACGTTGGTCCGGCGGAAGAGATAGCCGATCAGCGGCAGACTGCCGACGATTGGCACTTCCGTGATGTTGGTCTGCTGCTGGGTGACGATAATGCCGCCAATGACCACCGTGCCGCCATCGGCAACCGTCACCTTGGTCTGCGCCGCCTGGGTATCCAACGCCGGGATGCCCTGCACGCGGGGAATACCGTTGTCAATCTGCGTGTTTTCCACCAGCACGTCCATGAAGACGGTGCCTTCGGCGGTAATCTGCGGAGTCACTTCCAGTTGCAACACGGCGTCGATATACTGCACCGAAATCGTGTTGTTGATGACCGTCTGGATCGGAATCTTCGTACCTTGCTTCACGATCGCTTTTTCGTTGTTTTGGGTGATGACCTTCGGCTTCGAGAGCAATTTGCCCACGCCCTTCGATTCGGCCGCGGTAATGAACAGGTCAACCGCAAAGTTCGGTGAGCGGTGCCCGAAATAGAAGCCGCTTGTCGGGACGCCCGAGCCCAGGTTTACGTTCAAAGGCAACCCCGGAGTGCTGGTACTGCCCGTGCCGGCTGCGGGGATGCCCACGAGGGGAGGCTGGGGAATGCCCGTGCCCGTCGTAACCGGACTGACGCCGACGCTTGCCGGACCGCCGAAGATCGAGCGGCCGCCCGTCGTGGTTCCCGCAAAACCCCATTGGACGCCAATGTCTTGCGCGAAGGTGCGGGAGGCGGAGACGACGCGCGCTTCGATCTCAACCTGTTGCGACTTGCGATCCAACTGGCGGATCAGGTTGTCAATGGTCGGAATCACGGAGGGAATGTCGCGGATAATCAGCTGGTTGGAGCGATCATCCGACAAAATATCGCCGCGGGCCGACAAGAATTTCTTCAGCGTGTCTTTCATCGTCGCGGCTTTCGCGTAGCTCAGCACGCGCGTAACGGTCACCGGAGCAACGGCCTCAGCTTGCGCCTTTTCCAGGTCGCGCGCGGACTCCGCTTCCTTCTTCATGGTTTCGCGGGTCGCCACACGCAGCACGTTGCCTGTCAATTGCTTGTCGAGGTTGTTGTTTTGCAGCACGATGTCCAGCGCCTGGTCCCAAGGCACTTCATCGAGCACGATCGTCAGGGTGCCTTTCACGTTCGGGTCGAGCACCACGTTCAATCCGCTGATCTCATGAATCAGGCGGAAGAAGTCCTTCAGGTCGACGTCTTTCAGGTTCACGGAAATCGGCTCGCCCGTGTATCGGCCCGCTTGCGGGGCGTTGGACTGGGTGGAAGCCTGCTGAGCCGCAACCGTGGTCGCCGCATTCGTTGCTTGTTGTACTGCTTGTTGGGAAGCCTGCTGCGACCCACCATCGGGACGCGCAGGGGCGCTCTTCTCGTTCAACGATGCCAATACCAAGGAAGGCTGCGTCAGTTCTTTCGGCAGCGAAAATCGGGGCGCGGCGGGGTTCGAAACGTTTGTCTTGTGCACCGCCGTCTTCGGCGAATTGGCCACAAATTCCATCGGCTTCTTTGCGGATTCGTTGGAGGTCGAGGTCACAGGGGCAACCGCGCCGGCATCCGGCGTGAGTTGCATCTGGAAGTACACCACCAGCGCTTCGCCTTCATGGGTGATCTGATAGGGCGTTTCGCCAGTCAGGTCCACCACGACGCGGGCCACATCCGGACGGAACTGCCCGATTCGCACGCCGCGCACCGGCGCCGAAACGCCCGGAATCACGGTCCGCTGCACTCCGAGCCGCGCCCCATTGAAATCCAACACCAGGCGCTCCGGATTCTGCATGCGGGAGGTATGGAGTTCGAGCCGTGCTGCTCCTTCGACTCGAATTGCCGCCCGCTGCGGCTCCTGGGTGATCGCCACGCTTGAGATAATCGCGGCGGTCGATGTCGCGCCAGCGGGCTCCTGACCGCGAACGCTCGCCAGGCTACCGCCCAGCACCACGCCCGCTACTATCAGGCAGCCACACCGGAAGGCCGGCCAGTTCGTCTTCATTGCTGTTCTCCTGCACTGGAGTAAATTCTCTTGTTGACTTGACGTTCCACTGGTTTCCCGAACGCATCTTTCCCGACTTCGTGGAACGACACGCCGTCCATCGCAATCTTTTCCACTCGCCCGTCGTACAGCTGATCCCCTTCGCGCAGGAAATAAGTCCGCGCTTGCGGATTGGTGACGACCGCGATCATCCCGTTAGGCGCCCGAACAATTCCATCCAACCGCAGAGTGCCAACCTGCAAACCGGCTTTGCCTGGGGGCAGATTCGCGCCGGCACGGGCGGCCGCTTCCTGGCGGCTGGTCAGAGATTCGAAGGGATCGCGACGCGAAACTTTTGCTTCCGAGGCTTCCGGCGCCGCACCGGTTTTTGCCGCTCCGGGGCTGGCAGCTTTCTTCACAGCAGGTTTCTTCGCAGTTTTCGGCGTTGCAGGCTTGGCGGCGGGCTTGGCCGCCGGCGTTTGCGCCGCAGCCTTCGGAGCCGCAGAAGGAGGCGCCACGGGCTTGGCTGCCGGCTTGGCCGCTGGCGCCGCCGGCTTTTGTGCCGGTGCGCCAGACTGTGCCGCGGGCTTGGCCGCTGTTTTCGGAGGTGCGGCGGGCGCCGACTGGGCATGCAAACTGCTCCCGGCCGTTGCCAGCAGAATCCCCGTCATCACTGTTATGGCTAGACGCATGGCTCGCTCATCCCTGCTCACGGTTTTTTCACCGGCTGAACTGCACCCTTGGCCCCACCTGCTGGCGTCAAGTCAGCTGGCTTCGTGAAGAATGTCGTGACTGTAAAAACTCCAGTAACTGTCGTTCCCGGCCGGATCGGATATTTGGTTCCCTTCCCGATGGCCGGATCATCAAACTGCAAATCCCCCACGTTGATGATGCGCGACAACCGGCTCAACCTCGAGAAAAAGTCCAGCATGTTGAAATACGGCCCGTCCGCCTGCACTTCGAAGGGCATCTCGTAGTGATATTCCTTCGGCACAATGTTCTGCGAAGTCAGCTTGCGCAATTGCACGTTGGACGAAGCTGCCGCGCCCTGCACCTGGCGGATAAATTCGTCCACTTCTTTTTCTTCCGGCACGATCGTTTTCAGAGTGTCCAGTTGTTTGTTCAGCGCGTCCATCTGCTGTTTCAGCTCGCCGTAGCGCTGCTTGTAAACCTGCAGTTGGGTCACTTCCTGATTGAGTGTTGTGCGCTTCTGCACGGCCGCATCGTAATCGGCGCGCTCCTGGGCAACCGGCGAACCCGGTACGTAAAGCCCGGCCAGCACCAGAACCACGGCGATCGCCAGCGCCACAAGGCCCTGCATGATTACAGACATGTCTCGGAAAGGATTGGCCATGGTATCCCCCTATCCTTTCTTCGCCGGCGCGGTTGCTGCCGGACCTGTGCCACTGGGCGTGCTGGCGGGTTTAGCCGCGGGCGCAGCCGCGGCCGGTCCATTCGGCGCGATTTCCGCGTTGATGGAAAACAGGAAGGTCTGAACGTTCAGGTTCTTGTCGTCCTGCTTCGCATCTTTAATTTCGACCTTCTGGAAATATCCGGAACGCTTCAGGGCAGTGATGAAGTTGGCCACCGAATTCAGGGAAGCGGCCGCGCCATTCATCTCCAATGTCGCGCCCTTCTTGGTCATCGACATCAGCCAAAGATTCTCGGCCCGGGATACCGTATTCGCGACCTGGTCCAGAAGTTCCTGGGCGCCGGTACGGTCCCGCTGCAACTGTTCGATGGTGGCCACCCGTTGCTGCAGGACGATCTTCTGTTTCTCGAAGGCTTCCACTTGCAGCTTGATCTGTTCCAGATCCGTCTTCTGCGCCTGCAACTGCTGGATGCGCTTGTTTTCGTCATTCAACTGCGTCTGCCAGGAATGATAGAAGTAAAAAAGAAAGAGTCCGCCGAGCAGAACGCCAGCGCCGATGAAAACCAGAGGCAGAGCCGCCCCGGTGTCCACCGGCCGCCGCGATGCCTTCGGCCTCGTTTGTCCAAGTAAGTTTATGCGGATCATGGCTAGTCGAAGCTCCTCAGGGCCAGTCCCACGGCGACAACCAGTCTTGGCGCCAATTCCCGGATTTGATCTTCACTGTGCTTCCCGGGATTGATCAGCACCTTCCGGAAAGGATTCAATTCTTCCACCGGCATCGCGAATTCCTCGCGCAGCAGGTCCACCAGGCCCGGCACACGCGCCGTCCCGCCCGCCACCATGATTCGCTGGATGTTTTCGCCGCTTGCCGTCGCCCGGAAAAAGTCGAAAGTCTTCTGGATTTCCAGTGTCAGGATGTCCGAAACGCTGCGGAGGATCTGCCCCTTCTGCTCGTCGGTCACCGTCGGCAGGGTGTCGCCCTTCTTCAGGCGCTCCGCGTCGTCAAAGCTCAGGTCGAGTTCTTTCTGTAGCGCGTCTGTGTACTGGTTGCCGCCCACGCTGACGTCGCGGGTAAACAAGGGAACGCCGCCGCGAACGATGTTGATGTTCATTACGCTGGCGCCGATGTTCAGGAGGGCGACGGTCTGGCCCGCATCCGGTTCGTAGTTCACTTCGAAGCAGTTCTGGAGCCCGAACGCATCAATGTCCACCACCACCGGCGTCTTTCCCGCCTGCGCCAGCACGTTCGTGTGGTTCAGAATCTTGTCTTTCTTTACCGCCACCAGCAGCACGTCCATCTGCGAGTCCATTGCCTCGAGCAGTTGGTAGCTGAGGTTCACGTCGGCTATGTCGAAGGGAATGTGCTGGCTGGCCTCGGACGGAATCCGGTCGTACAACTCTTCTTCCGTCATCAGCGGGAGCGGCACCCGCTTCACAATTACGGAGTGGCCGGAGACCGACGTCCCGACGTTCTTGGTCTTGATCTTTTCGTTTTCGAAAATTTTGGTAATCGCATTGGCAACCTGCGGCGCATCCATGATCGCGCCGTCCACAACGGTATCCTGCGCCAAGGCTTCCATGCCGAAGCTGACCAGTTCATACCCGGCCTTCGTTGATTTCAGCTCGACAGCCTTGATCGAGCTGGATCCAATGTCCAGCCCTACCAGCTGTTTGCTCTTTCCTCCACCAGGTAACCACATATCGCGGCCTCTTTCCCTCACGCTCTGACAAGTCTAGCGGCGCTTCGCCACCACTTGGCTCATCTTGCGTTCCATCCACCTGTCTAGGATCGTCTTTCTAAGTTTCCAACGATTTCCTAATTTGAATGCAGGTATTTCGCCCTCTGTGATGTACCGGTACAGAGTATCCGGGCTGATGCCCAGATACTGTGACGCTTGCCGTACGTTCATCACTTCGCGCGATTCGCTCACGAGGAACGCCCACCTTGTCTTCCACTCGCCCTTCTTGCATACTTCGCCGCACCCAATTTCTTGCTTTTGCTGCAGGACACAGATACCCCGGGTGCCGCTCGTGGATACGTTATGTCATTCACGCTGGCCGAGCGTCAAGCGATTCTCTACTGTAGTTGTCCTAAGAATGCAGGTAATCTTAGGCAATTGGCCTGTTATTGCAGGCAGGTAGGACCACTAATTGCATAGCAGGCGGGCGAACACCACAACTGGTTGTGCTTTTTACGCTTGAAGACCCTGTCCGCACGGACGGTAATCCTTAGTTCGCAATCCTCGCTCTATCTCAGCGTTCTCTACCACTTGCACGCTTTACCGCCCTGTAGAAGAGTCGTTCCTGGCTGGGTTTTGGGCTTCCTAATTCCTTCGCGAGAACTCCGTACGATTACCCCTGCGTTCTTCACAATGCGCCGGTTCTTTTTTCTTTTCGCAGTTCAAATGCCCAAGTTTTTCCAAATTGCTTCCACCCGCGCTCTGGTCTTTTCATCCGTGACCATTTCATCCGGCCATGGCCGCGCAAACCCTTCGCCGGCCCATTTTCGCGTGGCATCAATCCCCATCTTCGATCCAAAATCCTGCATTCGCGCAGCGTGATCCAGCGTATCCACCGGCCCCAAAGTAAATTGCACATCGCGTTCCGGATCAATCGCGCACAGCGCTTTCCATACCACCTCGCGGTAGTTGTGCACGTCCACATCGTGGTCCACTACCACAATCACTTTCGTAAACATCGCTTGCCCCAGCGACCAGATCGCGTTCATTACCTTGCGCGCGTGGCCGGGGAACGATTTCCGGATGGACACGATCATCAGGTTGTGCACGATTCCTTCCGCCGGCATCGAGACATCCACGATTTCCGGATGGGTCAGCTTCATCAGCGGCAAGAACACCCGCTCGATCGCGTATCCCATATAAAAGTCTTCCTGCGGAGGACGCCCGACAACGGTGGCCAGGTAAATCGGGTCTTTCCTGTGCGTCACGCACTCGACGTGGAATACAGGGTATTCTCCTTCCAGAGAATAGAAGCCGGTGTGGTCGCCGAATGGCCCTTCGGTCCGCATTTCGTTGAGATTGACGTAGCCTTCGAGAACGATTTCCGCGTTCGCCGGCACTTCCAGATCATTTGTCTCGCACCTCACCATTTCCACCGGCTCGCGGCGCAGGAATCCACTGAACATCATCTCGTCCAGGTCGGGCGGAATCGGCAAAATTCCACCCAGAGTCGTGGCGGGGTCGGCGCCAATCGCCACGCTTACCGGAATCCGGCCCTCGGGATTCTTAGCGCGGGCCCGGCGGAAATGCTCCGCGCCATGCTTCTGCGTCTGCCAGTGCATCCCGGTTGTGCGCTCGTCGTAAATCTGCATGCGGTACATCCCCACGTTCCGCTTGCCAGTCTCTGGATTCCTGGTGAACACCAGAGGAAAGGTGATGAAACGTCCGCCGTCCTGCGGCCAGCATTTCAAAATTGGAAAATCAAACAGGTTGACGTCGTTCCCCTGATGCACCACTTCTTTGCAGGGCCCATCCTTCACACTCTTGGGCATGAATGAGCCCAATTCCGCCAGCTTGGGCAACATCTTCAGCTTATCGAAGAGCCCCTGCGGCGTTTGCATGTCCAGGAATCCGCGAATCCGCGCCGCGACTTCGTCCAGCTGTTCCACCTCGAACGCCAACTCCATCCGCCGGAGGCTTCCAAAAGCGTTGATCAACAGCGGATAACGCGAACCCTTGGGCTTTTCAAACAGCAGCGCCATCCCGCCCGGATTGCCCTTAGGGCCGGGCATCGCCTGCGCACGCTGGACCACTTCCGTTACTTCCAGCACGGGATCCACTTCCGCCCTTACCCGGCGTAGCTCGCCCTCTTTCTCCAGCCGCTTCAAAAACTCCCGCAAATCCGCGTATCCCACTTCACGCCTCCAGGAATCCCTGCAAACGAAAGTCTGAGCACCCAATGAATGGCATATCTTCAAATTGGCAGCGCTTGCGTCACACTACCACGCCGCACTCGCGCGCAGCATACTCCAAATCGCGCTGCCTTCAGGTGGCGCGCAGAATCAGCCCTTCACCACGCGCAGTCCCAACTGTGCCTCAAACGGATCAAAATCCCGGTCCCGGTGCAGCAATTCGTGCCCCTCTCGAATACAAAACGTCGCGATCCAGCAATCAATTGTCTTTCGAACCGTAAACCCCTTCGCCCGCAATCTCTGGTAGTTCAGCGCGGTTTCGACCGCTATCTCCACACCGCCGGTGGGGAAAACGGAAAATTCCAACAACTCCGTTTTGACTTCCTCGAGTTCCCGTTTGTCGCCCAGGCCCTGCAATACTTCACAGAGAATCAGGTCTGTTAGACCGAGCTCCTCGCTCCCGATTCTGTCTTCAAGCAGCCGGGTCTCCTCGTTGGTTTTCCCGTTAAAGTAATCGACCCAAACGGTTGAATCCACGATGACCATTTCGGCTCTCCGTCAGAAACGACTCTGTCGTAATTCGTCCAGATTGCCTTCCCATTTGACTTTCCCCCGCAGTCGCCGAATGCCCTCCTGCCGCTTCAAGCGGACCAGCATGCGCAAGCCCGCCTCAACTGTTTCTTTTTTGGTCTTGGTATTGGCGCTGCGCATGGCCTCTTTCATCAATTTGTCGTCAATCTCGATGTTGGTCCGCATCATCCACCTCAATGTGTATAGTATCACGATTTATGTGTATCGGATCCGGCCAACAGGTTTGCGCCGTTGATTGGCCACTTTCCGTCATGTCCTGTTGGAGGCGCCCTCTTCCCATTGCTGCCACCGGATTCCCGTGCGAATCGTCTCTTTCTCATGGGCAGGCGTTTCGGCGTGACACAAACCGTCTCAAACTGAGCATAAACTTGCAGGCAGGGCGTTGGTTAAACTCAAAAGAAAATTCTTGAGTTTTCAAAGAACTTCTTTGCAACCATTTACTTGCGCAATTCAAGGCAACTGTTCCGCCGGCGCAAACGGAAGTGGCCTCGGGGTTGCTTCTCTCTTGTCCCGGCGGGGACTCGTTTCCCTCGCGCTTTGTCCAAGCGCCCCCGGCTCCGGAAACATTTCGTTGGTGACCGGATGCAGAAAACAGTTTTGTAAGCAAGGAGAACTGGAACCCCAAGCACGCCGGTGGAAGAATTCAACAGGCTGCCGAAGAGGCTCATCAGCCCAACATGCTCAATGCAATCCAAATGATTCGACTCGATTATCTCTCGTGTGTTTTGACCGTCCTGGGAACCATCCTTCTTGGCAAAAAGCTATGGCAAGGGTGGGTAGTCGCCGCGCTCAACAGCGCCGTCGTTTGCGTGATCGGCGTCCGCACGGCCCAGTTCGGTTTTGTGCCCGCCAATCTACTTTGCATCGCTCTCTACACCAGCAATCTTTTGAACTGGCGTCCCAAGAAACAGGATCAATAGCTCCGCGGGGCGTTTGGCATCCAAAATCCATCTCCTTTCTTGACCCCGGGCTACCGCTCCTATAGTCTCTACCCGAGATTGACGGGTTGCATCTCCGCCGAATCGCCGGGCCCTTTCCTTCCATTTCTGAATGCACAAAAAGGAGATTCATAAGATGACAAAATTCAGTCGCATTTTGTTCGCGCTGTCTCTGGCAGGTTTCTGCGTGTGTGCGGTATCTGCTCAGGAAAAGGCGTCTGTTCCAAAGGTCCTGCAAATCCAAAGGGAGTTCCTGAAACCCGGCAAGGCCGGAAACATTCATGAAGCCAAAGAGAGTGCTTTCATCGAAGCTCTGAGCCGCGCGAAGTGGCCCACCCACTATATCGGCATGACTTCCCTCTCCGGGAAATCACGCGCCTTGTTCTTCACGATGTACGACTCGTTCGAAGCTTGGGAGAAGGATGGGGCAGCCGCGCAGAAAAACGCGGCGCTTTCCTCGGCCCTCGATCGCGCTAATGTCGCCGACGGCGAGCTGCTGGATTCCACGGACACGGGTGTTTTCATTTACCAGGAAGAGATGAGCCTCCGCCCAAGACCCGACCTGAGCGTTGCGCGCTTCATGGAAATCAGTTCCTACCATGTGCGTCCGGGCCACAATAAGGAATGGATGGAAGCCGTGAAGCTGGTTAAAGCCGCGTATGAAAAAGGCGTGCCTGAGTCGCATTGGGGCATGTTTGCCCAGCATTATGGCGGCGATGGAGGAACTTACCTCGTCCTGACTTCTCGCAAGTCGCTCGCGGAAATTGACAAAGGCTTGCTGGATGACAAGCAATTTATGGCCGCGATGGGCGAAGACGGAATGAAAAAGCTCAGTGAACTCGTGGCCGCCTGCGTGGAATCCTCACAGCATCAGTTGTTCGCCATCAACCCGCACATGAGCTATGTTTCGGACGAATGGATCAAGTCGAGCCCCGATTTCTGGAACGTTAAGCCCGCCGCCAAAGCCGCTGCAGCACCGAAGAAAGACAAACCCTAGCTGATACCGAGGTCTACAACCAATTCCTGTAGTGGCCGACCTTAAGGTCGGCCA